>NZ_CP027762.1:1089940-1392380 GCF_003852315.1 Pseudomonas sp. LBUM920 | reverse complement strand
CAGCGCTGCGCCTGGTCGAACTGGCGTCGGAAATCTTCCCGGCCGGTGTACTCAACCTGGTGTTTGGCCGTGGGCCGACCGTGGGCGGCCCGCTGGTCAATCACCCAAAAGTGCGCATGGTCTCGCTGACCGGCTCCATCGCCACCGGTGCGAACATTATCTCCAGCACCGCTGACAGCGTGAAGCGCATGCACATGGAGCTGGGTGGCAAAGCGCCGGTGATCATCTTCAACGACGCGGACATCGACGCGGCCGTCGAAGGCATTCGCACCTTCGGCTTCTATAACGCTGGCCAGGACTGCACCGCCGCCTGCCGCATCTATGCCCAGGCAGACATCTACGAGGCGTTTGTCGAGAAACTCGGCGCGGCAGTCGCCAGCATCAAATACGGCTTGCAGGATGACCCGGCCACCGAGCTGGGCCCGCTGATCACCGCACAACACCGCGACCGCGTGGCCGGGTTTGTTGAACGCGCCGTGGCTCAGTCGCACATCCGCCTGGTCACGGGTGGCAAGGCGGTGGAAGGCAATGGGTTCTTCTTTGAGCCTACGGTGTTGGCGGATGCGCAACAGGACGATGAAATCGTGCGCCGCGAGGTATTTGGCCCGGTGGTGTCGGTGACCAGGTTCACCGATGAAGCGCAGGTATTGGGTTGGGCCAATGATTCGGACTACGGGCTGGCGTCGTCCGTATGGACCGCCGATGTAGGCCGTGCCCATCGCCTGGCCGCACGCCTGCAGTACGGCTGCACCTGGGTGAACACCCACTTCATGCTCGTCAGCGAAATGCCGCACGGCGGTCAGAAACTGTCGGGGTATGGCAAGGACATGTCCATGTACGGGTTGGAGGACTACACCACCGTTCGGCATGTGATGTTCAAGCACTGACACCCTGCCCTGTGGGAGCGGGCTTGCCCGCGAATGCGGTCCATCAGGCACACCTGGGTGGATTGACACACCGTATTCGCGAGCAAGCCCGTTCCCGCAAGGGATCTTCTTATAACAATAAAAATTCGCAGGTTCTTCCCATGGACATCACCCGCCGCGACTTCCTCAACGGCGTCGCTATTACCCTTGCCGCCAGCATGACCCCGCTGCAATTGCTCCAGGCCGCGCCCGATGGCCGTTACTACCCACCCGCCCTCACCGGCTTGCGCGGCAGCCATGTCGGCTCGTTCGAGGTGGCACACCAGATGGGCTGGGAAAAGAAGGTGTTCGCCACCGAGCAACTGCCGATCACCGAGGACTATGACCTGGTGGTGGTCGGCGGCGGCCTGAGTGGCTTGTCGGCCGCCTGGTTCTATCGCGAGAAGCACCCGAAGGCGAAAATCCTGATCCTGGAGAACCACGACGACTTCGGCGGCCACGCCAAGCGCAATGAATTCCAGGCCGGTGGCCGCATGATCATCGGCTACGGCGGCAGTGAGGCCTTCCAGTCGCCGAAACACCTCTACAGTCAACACGTGAATGGCTTGCTGAAAAAGCTCGGGGTGAATATCCAGCGTTTCGAAACCGCCTTCGACCGCCAGTTCTACCCTGGCCTGGGGCTGTCGCGCGGGGTGTTTTTCGACAAGGAAAACTTCGGCGAAGACAAGCTGGTGACCGGCGACCCGACGCCGATGGTGGCCGACGACATTGCCCCGGACCAATTGAACGCGCGCGCCATCAGTGACTTCATCAATGACTTTCCCTTGCCGCCGGCAGACCGTCAGGCATTGATCGAGCTGCACACGGCGCCCAAGGATTACCTGGCGGGTAAATCCGCAGAGGAAAAAGCCGCCTACCTTGCCGCCACCAGCTACCGCGATTTTCTGCTCAAGAACGTCGGGTTGTCGGAAGGCGCGGTGAAGTACTTCCAAAGCCGCACCAATGACTTCATGGCGTTGAGCATTGATGCGGTGGCGTCGGCCGATGCTTACAGCGTAGGTTTCCCAGGCTTCGGCGGGATGAACCTGGCGCCGATCAGCGAAGAAGCGGCGGCGGAAATGGAAGAGCCCTACATCTACCACTTCCCGGATGGCAACGCGTCGGTGGCACGCCTGCTGGTGCGCAGCCTGATCCCGGGCGTGGCGCCGGGGCACACCATGGACGATATCGTGTTGGCGGCGTTCGACTACGCCAAGCTCGACCAGCCCAAGGCCGCGGTACGGCTGCGACTCAACAGCACGGCGGTGAGTGTGCGCAACGTCGGCGATGGCGTGCACATCGGCTACAGCCGTGGCGGCCAACTCGCACAGGTGCGCGGTAAACGCTGCATCCTGGCCTGCTACAACATGATGATTCCGTACCTGCTCAAAGACCTGCCGGCAGCGCAGGCGCATGCGCTGAGCCAAAACGTGAAATACCCGCTGGTGTACACCAAAGTGGTGATCCGTAATTGGCAGTCGTTCCAGAAACTGGGCGTGCATGAGATTTATGCGGCGACCCAGCCTTACAGCCGTATCAAACTGGACTACCCGGTGAGCATGGGTGGCTACGATCACCCGCGCGACCCGACACAGCCGATTGGCTTGCACATGGTCTACGTACCGACCAGCCCCAACAGTGGCATGAACGCCCGCGACCAGGCCCGCGCCGGGCGAGGCAAGCTGTACGGACAGACGTTCGAGCAGTTGGAAGCGCAATTGCGGGATCAGTTGCAACGCATGCTCGGCCCGGGTGGGTTCAACCACGAGACCGACATTCTGGCGATCACTGTCAACCGCTGGTCACACGGTTATGCGACGTTCTCCAACAGCTTGTTCGATGACGCCAATGACAGTGACGCGTGGATGAAGCTGGCGAAAAAGCCGGTGGGGCGTGTGAGCATCGCCAACTCGGATGCGGCGTGGAGCGCGTATGCGCATGCGGCGATTGATGAGGCGTATCGGGCGGTGGGTGAAGTAGCCTGAAATAAGGCCTATAGGCCAATACAGGTCCCATTGTGGGAGCGGGCGTGCTCGCGAATGCGCTGTGTCAGTCTCGGGATTTAATGACTGATTCAAACCTTTCGCGAGCAAGCCCGCTCCCACATTGGCTCTTCATCATTTTTGAGTGAGGTGTTGGACCGAGCCCCCGGAAATAACTTGTTTCACATGCAAGGCCATCACGCCGCCATCAATCAATTTTCCTACGTCACCGAACCGCTTAAGCTATCCGGCGTCTGTTTATAGTCCGTTGCGTTTGGCCGAAGGCATGTCCGAACCGTTATTTCTGATCCAGCACGTGCCAGGAACGGCGCGGGATTTGCTCACGACAGGTTGTCTCTATGCATCGCAGGAATTTGCTTAAAGCGTCCATGGCCATTGCGGCTTACACCGGTTTGTCGGCCAGTGGCCTGCTGGCCGCGCAGGCCTGGGCCGGTAACCGTGCCGCCGATGGCAAGGCCGTGGCGTTTGACTTTGAAACACTCAAAGCCCAGGCCAAACAGCTCGCCGGCACCGCGTATAAAGACACCAGACAGGTGCTGCCGCCGACCCTGGCAAACATGACGCCGCAGAATTTCAATGCCATCGGCTACGACGGCAACCATTCGCTGTGGAAGGAATTGAACGGCCAGCTCGACGTGCAGTTTTTCCACGTCGGCATGGGTTTCAAGACGCCGGTGCGCATGCACAGCGTCGACCCCAAGACCCGTGAAGCCCGCGAGGTGCATTTCCGCCCGTCGTTGTTCAACTATGAAAAAACCACGGTGGACACCAAGCAACTGACCGGCGACTTGGGTTTCGCAGGTTTCAAGCTGTTCAAGGCGCCGGAGCTGGATCGCCATGACGTGCTGTCGTTCCTTGGCGCCAGCTACTTCCGTGCGGTGGATTCCACCGGCCAGTACGGCCTTTCCGCACGTGGCCTGGCGATTGATACCTACGCGAAAAAACGCGAAGAATTCCCCGACTTTACGCAGTTCTGGTTCGAAACCCCGGCCAAGGACGCCACGCATTTTGTGGTCTATGCCCTGCTCGACTCGCCGAGCGCCACCGGTGCCTACCGCTTCGACATCGATTGCCAGGCCAATCAGGTAGTGATGGCCATCGACGCGAACATCAATGCGCGCACCGCCATCGAACAACTGGGCATCGCGGCGATGACCAGCATGTTCAGCTGCGGCACCGTTGAGCGCCGTATGTGCGACACCATCCACCCGCAGATCCACGATTCTGACCGCCTGGCGATGTGGCGCGGCAATGGCGAGTGGATCTGCCGCCCGCTGAACAACCCGGCCACACTGCAATTCAACGCGTTCGCCGACACCGACCCTAAAGGCTTCGGCCTGGTGCAGACCGACCATGAGTTCGCCAGCTACCAGGACACCGTCGATTGGTACAGCAAGCGCCCAAGCCTGTGGGTTGAACCGACGACCGCATGGGGCGAAGGCTCCATCGACCTGTTGGAAATCCCCACCACCGGCGAAACCCTGGACAACATCGTGGCCTTCTGGACCCCGAAAAAGCCCGTGGCCGCCGGCGATTCACTCAACTATGGCTACAAGCTGTACTGGAGCGCATTGCCACCAGTGAGCACGCCGCTGGCGCAAGTCGATGCCACCCGTTCAGGCATGGGCGGCTTCACCGAAGGTTGGGCACCGGGCGAGCACTACCCCGAAGTGTGGGCGCGCCGCTTTGCCGTGGACTTCAAGGGCGGCGGCCTGGACCGGCTGCCGGCCGGCACCGGCATCGAGCCCGTGGTGACTTGCTCGCACGGTGAAGTGAAAGACTTCAGCGTGCTGGTGCTCGACAACATCAAGGGCTATCGCATTCTGTTCGATTGGTACCCGACCAGCGACAGCGTCGAGCCGGTGGAATTGCGGCTGTTTATCCGCACCCAGGACCGCACCTTGAGTGAAACCTGGTTGTACCAGTACTTCCCGCCTGCACCGGACAAGCGCAAGTACACCTGACTCACAAAGTGGGGGCTGGCTAGCCAGCGCCCACGCGATTAAAGGGTTGTCTAAAACCGCGACACACTCTTCATCGCCCCTATCAGATACCGCATCGCGACCTGATCGTTTTCGGTCAGGGCGCGATATTGCGCCAGCAATTCGGCTTCATCCGAACTCAACCTGCGGCCACGCAAGAACATCCTGCGGGTCAGAAAAGACGCCACCACACCCGCTACACCATAGGACTTGGCCATGGACTGTTTCTCCTGATATCGATCTAAGACTCCTGTCGCCCATCACCCACCTTCCCTGAGGCGCAATGCCTTCGCGGACACACCGACTGACTCCCTGGGCCAGAAATCAGACTTACCTTAAGCGTAGAAACAATCTCGTCACGTGTGGGATTTTTTTAGAGTATTAACTTAAATAATTCGCTTAGGTAACAAAGACCTACAGCCCTTTCGCACGCAGCAACCGCCATCGCTGGAAGTTGTAAGAAACGCGCGCAAGAAAAAACCCACCGGGTCAGGGTGGGTTTCGGTGAACCAGGCGCTGATCAGTCGCGCAGATCAGACTCATGAATCGGCTGATCACGATGGGTCGCCCGTTGGTACTGCGCCGGCCACGTCGCCTGGCGCCCGCCCAAGTCATCGTCGGCATGCAGCGGCCAGTACGGGTCACGCAACAGCTCGCGGGCCAGGAAGATGATATCGGCCTGACACGTGCGCAGAATGTGCTCGGCCTGGGCCGGCTCGGTAATCATGCCGACCGTGCCGGTGGCGATGCCCGACTCTTTGCGCACCCGCTCGGCAAAGCGCGTCTGGTAGCCGGGGCCAGTGGGGATCTCGGCGTTGGCGGCGGTGCCGCCGGACGACACGTCGATCAGGTCTACGCCCAGGTCTTTGAGGCGGCGCGCCAGTTCCACGGTTTCATCCGGGTTCCAGCCGTCTTCCACCCAGTCGGTGGCCGACACGCGCACAAACAGCGGCAATTCCTGTGGCCAGACCTCACGCACAGCCTGGGTTACTTCCAGCACCAGCCGTATGCGGTTTTCAAACGAGCCACCGTAGTGGTCCTGGCGCTGATTGCTGATGGGCGACAGGAATTGATGCAGCAGGTAACCGTGGGCCGCATGGATTTCCACCACCTCGAAACCCGCCGTAAGCGCGCGTTTGGCAGCGGCGACAAAATCGGCGATCACTTGCTGGATTTGCGCGTCATCCAATGGTTTGGGCTGGGTGTGGTTGGGATCAAAGGCAATCGGCGAAGGCCCAACCGGCACCCAGCCGCCCTCTTCCGGCTTGACGCTGCCGTGCTTGCCGATCCACGGCCGGTGCGTGCTGGCCTTGCGCCCAGCGTGCGCCAGTTGAATGCCTGCCACTGCGCCTTGGGCAGCAATGAAACGCGTGATGCGTTGCAACGGTTCGATTTGTGCGTCGTTCCACAGGCCCAGGTCCTGGGCAGTGATGCGGCCATCGGCGGTCACGGCGGTGGCTTCGGTGAAAATCAGCCCGGCGCCGCCCACGGCGCGGCTGCCAAGGTGCACCAGGTGCCAGTCATTGGCCAGGCCATCGTCGGATGAGTACTGGCACATCGGCGAGACGGCAATCCGGTTGAGCAGGGTCAATTGGCGGAGGGTGTAGGGTTCGAGCAGCTGACTCATGGCGCACCTCTTCTGGGTTCTGTGGGCACTATTCAAACAGTGCCTAGAGCCTAGTCGACAACGGTGGCTTGCATAGGGTTCAGATGGAAAACGGGAGCCGATCGCCGGCTCCCGTGCAGCAGCGGCTTACATTTCGACCTGGGTGCCCAGCTCGATCACCCGGTTGACCGGGAGTTTGAAGAAGCGCAGGTTGCCGTTGGCGTTCTTCAACATGAAGGCAAACAGGCTTTCACGCCAACGGGCCATGCCCTTGATGCGCGAGGCAATCACCGTCTCGCGGCTGAGGAAGTAGGTGGTGCGCATCGGGCTGAAATCCAGGTCGTCCAGATGGCACAGCTTGAGTGCTTCGGGCACGTCCGGCTCATCGGTAAACCCGAAGTGCAGGATCACCCGGAAGAAGCCTTCCCCATAGGCGTCCACCTCAAAGCGCCGCGAGGCCGGCACACGCGGAATGTCTTCGTAGACCACCGTCAGCATCACCACTTGCTCATGCAGCACCTGGTTATGCAGCAGGTTGTGCAACAGCGCGTGGGGCACGGCGTCCGGGCGCGCGGTGAGGAACACCGCGGTGCCCTGCACGCGATGCGGCGGCTGCACGCGAATACTGCTGATGAAGATCGGCAACGGCAGGCCGCCCTCGTCGAGGCGGTCCATCAGCAGTTCCTTGCCGCGTTTCCACGTGGTCATCAGGATAAACAGCACAATCCCCGCCAATACCGGGAAGGCACCGCCCTGCACGATCTTCGGCACGTTGGCGGCGAAGAACAGGCCATCGACCAACAGGAAGCCGATCAACACCGGAATCGCCAGCACGGGCGGCCATTTCCACAGCAGCAGCATTACCGCCGACACCAGGATGCTGGTGATCAGCATGGTGCCCGTCACTGCCACGCCGTACGCCGAGGCCAAGGCGTTCGAAGATTCGAAGCCCAGCACCAGCAGGATCACGCCGACCATCAGCGACCAGTTCACCGCGCCGATATAGATCTGGCCCTGCTCGGCACTGGAGGTGTGCTGGATATGCATGCGCGGGATGTAACCCAACTGGATGGCCTGGCGGGTCAGCGAGAACGCGCCGGAAATCACCGCCTGGGAGGCAATTACCGTGGCCAGGGTCGACAGTGCCACGAGCGGGATCAACGCCCAGTCCGGGGCCAGCAGGTAGAACGGGTTGCGCGCAGCTTCCGGGTTTTCCAGCAGCAAGGCGCCCTGGCCGAAGTAGTTGAGCACCAGCGCCGGCAGCACCAGCGCGAACCATGCGCGCGCAATCGGCTTGCGGCCGAAGTGGCCCATGTCGGCGTACAGCGCTTCGGCACCGGTCAACGCCAGCACCACCGCGCCGAGAATCGCCACGCCCATGCCGGGGTGGACGACAAAGAAGCGCACGCCCCACACCGGGTTCAGTGCATTAAGAACTTCCGGATGTTGCGCAATGCCATGGATGCCGAGCCCGGCCAGTACCAGGAACCACACCACCATCACCGGCCCGAACAGTTTGCCGATGCGGTCGGTGCCGTGTTTCTGGATCAGGAACAGGCCCACCAGCACCACCAAAGACAGCGGCACCACCCAACGCTCCAGGCCATCAAAAGCCAGTTCCAGGCCCTCGACCGCCGACAACACCGAGATCGCCGGGGTGATCATGCTGTCGCCGTAAAACAGCGCCGCGCCGATCAGACCAAGGATCACCAGCACCGAACGCAATTTGGGGTACGGCGACGCCGCACGCCGCGCCAGCGCCGTCAGGGCCATGATGCCGCCCTCGCCCTGGTTGTCCGCGCGCAGGATAAACAGCACGTACTTGATCGAGACGACCCACACCAGCGACCAGAAAATCAGCGCCAGAATGCCGAAGACCCCGTCATGGTTGACTTGAACTCCGTAACCACCAGTAAACACTTCTTTAAGGGTATAGAGCGGGCTGGTACCGATATCGCCGTAAACCACCCCGACTGCCGCCACCAGCATGCCAATCGGCTTTGCATTGGAATGCTCGGCACCTGCCGCCTGACTATTTGCCTGACCCATCAACCACTCCTGCCCTTTGACCCAAGGTCTTTTATAAACAACGCGTCTAAGCTGACCGTAGCATGCGCTGTTTTACTTCTCGTAACAGACGTTTTATTGACCCAAGGGTTTTACCCATGCGCAACGGCGCGAAGCATAGCGCAGCACTCGTCGCATTTCCCCGTATAAAGCTGGTCAAGTGCGTTGCCCGTCGCTAGAATTGCGCACTTTTTGATCAGAGGCGCACCAAGCGCCCGTCTACCGCCGTGTCGTGCCCGACTGGCGGCGCCATTCAATACCGAGGTTAGACATGTCCACCACCATCGCAAAAGCCAACCCCAAGGTCGGCTTTGTATCCCTGGGTTGCCCGAAGGCTCTGGTCGACTCCGAGCGCATCCTTACGCAACTGCGCATGGAAGGCTATGACGTCGTGTCCACGTACCAGGACGCTGACGTGGTGGTGGTCAACACCTGCGGCTTCATCGACTCGGCCAAGGCTGAGTCGCTGGAAGTGATTGGCGAAGCCATCAAGGAAAACGGCAAGGTCATCGTCACCGGCTGCATGGGCGTGGAAGAAGGCGCTATCCGCAACGTGCACCCAAGCGTGCTGGCCGTGACCGGCCCGCAGCAGTACGAGCAGGTGGTCAACGCCGTGCACGACGTAGTGCCGCCGCGTCAGGACCACAACCCGCTGATCGACCTGGTGCCGCCGCAAGGCATCAAGCTGACCCCGCGCCACTACGCGTACCTGAAAATTTCCGAAGGCTGCAACCACAGCTGCAGCTTCTGCATCATCCCGTCGATGCGCGGCAAGCTGGTCAGCCGCCCGGTGGGTGATGTGCTGGACGAGGCCCAGCGCCTGGTCAAATCCGGCGTCAAAGAGCTGTTGGTGATTTCCCAGGACACCAGCGCCTACGGCGTCGACGTGAAATACCGCACCGGCTTCTGGAACGGCGCGCCGGTGAAAACCCGCATGACCGAACTCTGCGAAGCCTTGAGCAGCCTCGGCGTATGGGTGCGCCTGCACTACGTTTACCCGTACCCGCACGTGGACGAGCTGATCCCGTTGATGGCTGCGGGCAAGATCCTGCCGTACCTGGACATCCCGTTCCAGCACGCCAGCCCGAAAATCCTCAAGGCCATGAAACGCCCGGCCTTTGAAGACAAGACCCTGGCGCGCATCAAGAACTGGCGCGAGATCTGCCCGGAATTGATCATCCGCTCCACCTTCATCGTCGGCTTCCCCGGCGAAACCGAAGAAGACTTCCAGTACCTGCTGGACTGGCTGACCGACGCGCAGCTGGACCGCGTCGGTTGCTTCCAGTACTCGCCGGTGGAAGGCGCTCCGGCCAATTTGCTCGACGCAGCCATCGTGCCGGATGAGGTCAAGCAAGACCGTTGGGAGCGCTTCATGGCGCACCAGCAGGCTATCAGCTCGGCACGCCTGCAACTGCGCATCGGCCGGGAGATCGAAGTGCTGATCGACGAAGTCGACGAGCAAGGCGCCGTAGGCCGTTGCTTCTTCGATGCCCCGGAAATCGACGGTAACGTGTTTATCGACGATGCCAGCGGTTTGAAGCCGGGCGACAAGGTCTGGTGCACCGTGACCGACGCCGACGAATACGACCTGTGGGCCGTCAAGCGCGACTAAAAAAAACCTTAAAAGCCCCGCCTCTGAACAAGATGCGGGGCTTTTTTAGGTCTATCGTTTGCCCATTGGCGTAGAAACAGGCAAGAGGCAGCGGGCATGCGTCAGCTTTCGGCAATTCATACACCCAAACTCAGCGACTTCGCGCACCTGGCGCAGCTCTGGGAAGATTCGGTGCGGGCGACCCACGACTTTTTGCCGGACAGCTACATCGTGTTGCTCAAGGAGCTGGTGCTGACGCGCTACCTCGACTCGGTGATGCTGATCTGCACCAAGGACGCGCGCCAACGCATCACCGGGTTCGCCGGGGTGGCGTCAGGCAAGGTCGAGATGCTGTTTATCGACCCGCAGCACCGTGGACAGGGCCTTGGCCGACAACTGCTGCGTTACGCGATCGAGCACATGAACGCCGACACACTGGACGTCAACGAACAGAACCCCCAGGCCCTGGGCTTTTACTTCAAGCAGGGCTTTGAGGTGATCGGCCGAGCAGAGCATGACGGCCTGGGCCAGCCATATCCGTTGCTGCACATGCGTTTACGCCAGCAGCAACTGCGCAGAGGCTGACGCAACACAGAATAAAATGTGGGAGCGGGCTTGCCTGCGAAAGCGGCGGCCCCATCAGCACACCCTGGGCTGATACACCGCCTTCGCGAGCAAGCCCGCTCCCACAGTGTGAACCGTGTATTGACCAATAAAGCCCCTGCGCTGAAATGGAGCCGGGATTAACCCGCGCCAGGCAGGTACAATAGCCGCCCCCTTTTGCTACGGCCCTTGTCATGACTGACCCCATACGCCTCTCCAAACGCCTTATCGAACTGGTCGGTTGCTCCCGTCGGGAGGCTGAGCTGTTTATCGAAGGCGGCTGGGTCTCGGTGGACGGCGAAGTGATCGACGAACCGCAGTTCAAGATCACCACCCAGAAGGTCGAGCTGGACCCAGAGGCCAAAGCCACTGCACCGGAGCCGGTGACCATTCTGCTGCACGCGCCGGTCGGCGTGGACGCGGAAACGGCGATGGCCTCGATCAGCGCCGAAACCCTGTCCGAAGAGCATCGCTTCAGCAAACGCCCGCTCAAGGGCCACTTCCTGCGTCTGACCGCCAGTGCCGACCTGCAAGCCAAGGCCAGCGGCCTGCTGGTGTTCACCCAGGACTGGAAGATTCTGCGCAAGTTGACCGCCGATGCCGCCAAGATCGAGCAGGAATACGTGGTAGAGGTTGAAGGCGACATGGTCGCCCACGGCCTCAATCGCCTGAACCACGGCCTGACTTACAAGGGCAAAGAGCTGCCCCCCGTGAAAGCCAGCTGGCAAAACGAAAACCGCCTGCGCTTTGCGATGAAAAACCCGCAACCGGGCGTGATCGCCCTGTTCTGCGAAGCCGTTGGCTTGAAAGTCATCGCCATCCGCCGCATCCGCATTGGCGGCGTGTCCATCGGCAAAGTGCCGGTCGGCCAATGGCGTTACCTGTCCGGCAAAGAGAAGTTCTAAGCCGCTGCCCCCTTTCTCGACGCCGCCTGACCGGGCGGTGTCCTCAGTTGAATACCAGGATTGCCCACCATGATTCACAACGACGTACTGCGCAGCGTGCGCTACATGCTCGACATCAGCGACAACAAGATGGTCGAGATCATCAAGCTCGGCGGCACGGACGTGACCAAGGAAGACCTGCTGACCTACCTCAAAAAAGATGAGGAAGAAGGTTTTGTGTTCTGCCCGGACGACGTCATGGCGCACTTCCTTGACGGCCTGGTGATTTTCAAGCGCGGCAAGGACGAAAGCCGTCCGCCGCAGCCGATCGAAACTCCAGTGACCAACAACATCATCCTGAAGAAGCTGCGCGTGGCCTTCGAATTGAAGGAAGACGATATGCACGCGATCCTCAAGGCCGCCGAGTTCCCGGTGTCCAAGCCAGAGCTGAGCGCGCTGTTCCGCAAGTTCGGCCACACCAACTACCGCCCGTGTGGCGACCAGTTGCTGCGTAACTTCCTCAAGGGCCTGACGCTGCGCGTCAGAGCTTAAGGGCAGCGACGAGCCTCAAGCTGCACGTTAACGCTTGCGGCTTGCAGCTTGTAACTTGAGGCTTCAGAAATGACCTACCACGTTTCGCCCGTCGGTTTTGTGCGCTCCTGCTTCAAGGAGAAGTTCGCCATCCCGCGCCAGCCACAATTGGCGCCGGCCGCACGTGGCGTGCTGGAGCTGGTGGCGCCGTTCGACAGCGGCGACGCGGTACAGGGCCTGGAGCAGGTCAGCCATGTGTGGCTGATGTTTCTTTTTCATCGGGCCCTGGAAGACACGCCGCGCCTCAAAGTGCGGCCGCCACGCCTGGGCGGCAACACGTCCATGGGCGTGTTCGCCACCCGTGCAACGCACCGCCCGAACGGCATTGGCCAGTCGGTGGTGAAGCTGGACAAGGTCGAGCCCGGCCGGCTGTGGATTTCCGGGATTGATCTGCTTGATGGCACGCCCGTGTTGGATATCAAGCCGTATGTGCCGTATGCCGACATTATCGAGGGCGCCACCAACAGCATCGCCAGCAGCGCACCGCCGCTGATTCCCGTGCAGTGGCTGAAGACTGCCCTGTTCCAGGCACAAGGCCATGCTGAGCGCCTTGACGAGCCCTTGGTGGCGTTGATCGAGCAGTGTTTGGCGCAGGATCCACGGCCGGCGTATCAGACGCCTGGGCCGGAGCGCGAGTATGGAGCGCAGTTCTGGGATGTGGATGTGCGCTGGCACTATCCCGAGGCGGGCCTTATCTGTGTACTGGAAGTGGTTCCAGCTGAATAAACCGGAGACAAAATGTGGGAGGGGGCTTGCCCCCGATAGCGCTGGTACATTCAACATCTCTGTTGACTGAGTTGGCGCCATCGGGGGCAAGCCCCCTCCCACATTTAGATCTTCTTTGTTGCCCTGACTGTTTACTTTTCTACGAACGCACGCTCGATCAGATAATCACCCGGCTCACGCATACGCGGCGAAACCTTCAGGCCGAAGCTGTTCAGCACTTCGCTGGTTTCATCCAACATGCTTGGGCTGCCGCACAGCATGGCGCGGTCGTCTTCAGGGTTGATCGGTGGCAGGCCGATGTCGCTGAACAGCTTGCCGCTGCGCATCAGGTCGGTCAGGCGGCCTTCGTTTTCGAATGGCTCGCGGGTCACGGTCGGGTAGTAGATCAACTTGTCACGCAGGGCCTCGCCGAAGAATTCGTTCTGCGGCAGGTGCTCGGTGATGAATTCGCGGTAGGCGACTTCGTTGACGTAACGCACGCCGTGGCACAGGATCACTTTTTCGAAACGCTCGTAGGTTTCCGGGTCCTGGATCACGCTCATAAACGGCGCAAGGCCAGTACCGGTGCTGAGCAGGTACAGGTGTTTGCCCGGCTTCAAATCGTCAAGCACCAGGGTGCCTGTCGGTTTTTTGCTGATGATGATCTCGTCGCCTTCCTTCAAGTGCTGCAATTGGGAAGTCAGCGGGCCATCGGGCACCTTGATGCTGAAGAACTCCAGATGCTCTTCCCAGTTCGGGCTGGCAATGGAGTAAGCGCGCATGAGCGGGCGGCCATTTGGCTGTTGCAGGCCGATCATCACGAACTGACCGTTCTCAAAGCGCAGGCCCGGATCGCGGGTGCACTTGAAGCTGAACAGAGTGTCGTTCCAGTGATGAACACTGAGGACACGCTCGTGGTTCATGTTGCTCATGTACGGGGGACTCCTGGAAATGGGTCTGCGCCAAAGTTGGGATGCGCAATTGCACAGCATTCTAATGGCGGCGACAATATCTGTTAACTGGATTATTAAGATAAGGGTTATCGGTTATATCGATATGCGATTTACTCTCCGTCAACTGCAAGTCTTCGTCGCCGTCGCCCAGCAGGAAAGCGTCTCACGCGCTGCTGGCCTTCTGGCCTTATCTCAATCCGCCGCCAGCACCTCGATCACCGAGCTGGAGCGCCAATCCAGCTGCCAATTATTCGACCGCGCCGGCAAACGCCTGAGCCTGAACGCCCTCGGCCATCAGCTGTTGCCCCAGGCAGTGGCGCTGCTGGACCAGGCCAAGGAGATCGAGGACCTGCTCAACGGCAAGTCCGGCTTCGGCTCCCTGGCGGTCGGCGCCACCCTGACCATCGGCAATTACCTGGCGACGCTGTTGATCGGCAGCTTCATGCAGCAGCACCCCGAGAGTCAGGTGAAGCTGCATGTGCAGAACACTGCGCATATCGTGCATCAGGTAGCGCACTACGAAATTGACCTGGGTCTAATCGAAGGCGACTGCAGCCACCCGGACATCGAAGTGCAAACCTGGGTGGAAGATGAGCTGGTGGTGTTTTGCGCACCGCAGCATCACTTGGCCAAACGCGGCGTGGCGAGCATGGAAGAGTTGACCCATGAAGCGTGGATCCTGCGCGAACAAGGCTCCGGCACGCGCCTGACCTTTGACCAGGCCATGCGTCACCACCGCAGCGCGCTGAATATCCGCCTGGAGCTGGAGCACACCGAGGCGATCAAACGTGCAGTGGAATCGGGCTTGGGGATTGGCTGCATTTCCCGGCTGGCGCTGCGCGATGCGTTCCGCCGCGGCAGCCTGGTGCCGGTGGAAACCCCGGACCTGGACCTGGCCCGGCAGTTTTACTTCATCTGGCATAAACAGAAGTACCAGACCTCGGCAATGCGCGAGTTTCTGGAACTGTGCCGCGCCTTCACCGCCGGGGTTCAGCGCAGCGACGAAATCGTACTGCCAAGCATCGCCTGATGCCTTAGATCAGAATCACGGCCCACACCAGGGTGATCATGGTCAGCGCCACGAATTGCGCGGCGCTGCCCATGTCCTTGGCGTTTTTCGACAGCGGGTGCAGGTCGAGGGAAATCCGGTCGATGGCCGCTTCCACCGCGGAGTTGAGCAACTCGACGATCAGGGCCAGCAGGCACACCGCGATGAGCAAGGCTCGCTCGACCCGGCTGACGTGCAGGAAAAAGCTCAGCGGAATCAGGATCACGTTGAGCAACACCAACTGACGGAATGCCGCCTCGCCAGTGAAGGCCGCACGCAAGCCATCCAGGGAATAGCCCCCTGCGTTGAAGATACGTTTGATACCGGTTTGACCCTTGAAAGGCGACATAGATGTAGGCAACTGAACCAAAGAAGTGGGGAAACTAGATCACGCAAAGTCAAAAAAGCGTGAATCGGCAATGTCTTAGTGCTGCGAAATTGACTCAAGTTGTTGCAAGAGCAGCGCCGCCTGAGTGCGCGTGCGCACGCCCAGCTTGCGGAAAATCGCCGTCACGTGGGCCTTGATGGTCGCTTCGGACACGCTCAATTCGTAAGCAATCTGCTTGTTCAGCAGACCTTCGCAGACCATGGTCAACACCCGAAATTGCTGGGGCGTCAGGCTGGCGAGGCCATCACGGGCAGCCTTGGCTTCGTCGGACACGTTGATTTCTTCAAACGCTTGCGGCGGCCAGGACACATCGCCGTCAAGCACGGTGCGCACGGCTTTCTGGATCGCTTCCATTGAACTGGACTTGGGAATGAAACCGCTGGCGCCAAACTCCTTGGAGCGCACCACCACGTCAGCTTCTTCCTGGGCCGAGACCATCACCACCGGGATCTGCGGGTATTGCCCGCGTAACAGCACAAGCCCGGAAAAACCGTAGGCACCGGGCATGTTCAGGTCGAGCAGCACCAGGTCCCAGTCGGATTTTTCGGTGAGTCGTGCTTCCAGCTCGGCAATGCTGGCCACTTCAACCAACCGCACGTCCGGGCCAAGCCCCAGGGTTACCGCCTGATGCAGCGCACTGCGAAACAGCGGGTGGTCATCGGCTATCAGGATTTCGTATGTGGCCATTGATTAAATGATCCTGTTTTTTATGGCAGCCCTGACGGGTTCAGGGTTCGCCAGTACACAAGGCAACGGCCAGGCAGCCATCGCCACGGGGCAGGCTCAGCGTCAAAAACACCTGCAACGACGCTGAAAATTCACGGTTACGCCCCAATCGGCGCCCAGCATGCCCAGCGTAGCCTGGGGGGTCAAGCACTACGCCCGTGGGCATTTTAGCGAGTTGCAGGTTTGCAGTGCCATCATGCAAACGTCGTCTGGTCATACTGCCGGGACGTGGGGCGAGAGGCGCGCATGAACGCTGTCCGCCGGGTCCAGCGGCAACAGGAACTTGGCCGCCAGGTAATGGGTGCTGAATACGTCGAGGTAAGCATCCAGCACTTCACTGGCCGCTTGATCGCTTGCCAGCTCCAGGCACAGCGCGGCGACTTCGGCAGTGCAAAAATGATCATCCCGCTTGGAGCGACGCAGCTTGTAGCGCGACAGCTGTTCAGGCGCCAGGCTCAACACGGGCAAGTGTTCCAGGTAGGGGCTCTTGCGGAACATCTTGCGCGCTTCGCTCCAGGTACCGTCCAGCAGGATGAACAACGGGCGCTTGCCCTCCTCCACGTTCACCTCACTGACCACCCGCTCTGGCGCGACGAATTCGCCGGGAAACACGATATAGGGTTGCCACTGCGGGTCGGCCAGCAAGGTCAGCAACGCGGGATCGACCTCGGTGCGCGACCAGGCAAACGCGGTGGTGTCGTCAATCACATCAGCGATCAGCCAGCCGGTGTTGCTCGGCTTCATCGGTTCAACATCGTGCATCAGCAGGCACATTGCCGAGCGCGCTTCTACCTGCGGCCGCCAGGCACACAGGCAATATTCGGGAATCACCCGGCAGCCGGGGCAACGCTCGGCGCGCGAACCACGGTTGAGGAACGGGCGCACGGCCCGCGCCAGCCGTTGGGTACGCAAACGGGAAACGGCATGGCTCATCGGGCGTAACCCGTAGAAGGGAAAATCGACACTGGGGGAACTCGAGACAGGCTTAAGTGGCGGCAGTTTAGCAGAGCCGCCGGCACTTCTGAGCGATACGCCTGGCTGTAGTGGCAGGCGCTCACCTATAATTGCGCGCCACTGAACGCACAGCGCAGTGGCTGGTCTATGCACCAGTAACCGAATCAGGAGATTTTCATGCTGCGTTCCATGCTGCGTCTTGTTGCCCCATCCGTCGCCCTTGCGCTGGTATTGCCCATGGGCGCCCACGCGGCCTCGCTGCTGGAGGCCCAAATGAACAGGAAGCTGCAAAGCGTCGCGGCCGAAAGCAACAAGGACCTGCCCCGGGAAATCGATGAAAAAACCCTGGAAGTGGCCTACACCGTTGAAGGCATGCAACTGATCGATCACCTCAGCGTGCAACCTGACCGGGCCGAACAGATGCGCGCCAACCCCAAGGCCGTGTATTTCCAGCTGGGTCAAAGCGTGTGCCTGAACAAGGGTTACCGCGAGTTGATGGCCAAGGGCGCTGTGATGCGCTATGACATCTCCGAGAACAAGACCAACCGCCCGGTGGCGTCGGTCAAGTTTGTCGAAGCCGATTGCCCGGCACCTGCTGCAGCGAAGAAGAAAAAGTAACGATTGCTCCACCGTCGCGCGCTGCTGTCCTGTGGCGCGCACATCCCTCGCTGTCTTTGCTTGCCAACAACTAAACTGCTTGATGTGCGGCCAATAACCGGTTGCCAGCCAAGGGTTTTTCGGCTCATGATCAAGTCATCCCGACAGCCTGCTCCGCGCATTTTCCACGCCGTTCTGTAACATTTTCAGGGCAAAAGAGGGTTGCCCTCCTGCGACTTGCAGTGCAAAGGTTTCCAAATCACAAGGAACATACAGAGCCCGCTTTGCCGCTCGGTGCACACCGTGCAATGCCCCTGGCGTGCAGCGACACATGCAGTGTCGTGGCCGCGGACGAATACCTCGCCGAGGGCCCAGGTTCTGTGAAGAAGGAGAAGTTGAATGCCTTACGAATCGAATGACCGCCTGCTCCGTCATTTTGAAGAACACGGGACCGACCTCACTCAGCAGGTCGACGCGCAACTCCAGCTGGTCGCGCCCAGCAGCCCGAACATTCCCCTTTATCGCGACATGATCCTCACCGTTCTGCGCATGGCCCAGGACGACCGCAACCGTTGGAACGCCAAAATCACCTTGCAGGCGATCCGCGAGCTGGACAATGCCTTCCGCGTGCTCGAACAGTTCAAGGACCGCCGCAAGGTGACCGTGTTCGGCTCGGCGCGCACACCGGTTGAAAGCCCTTTGTATGCCTTGGCCCGGGAAGTCGGCGCCCAGCTGGCGCAATCGGACCTTATGGTGATCACCGGCGGTGGCGGCGGCATCATGGCGGCAGCCCACGAAGGCGCCGGCCTGGAGCACAGCCTGGGGTTCAACATTACCCTGCCGTTTGAGCAGCACGCCAACCCGACCATCGATGGCACCGAGAACCTGCTGTCCTTCCACTTCTTCTTCACCCGCAAGCTGTTTTTCGTCAAGGAAGCCGATGCGCTGGTGTTGTGCCCTGGCGGGTTCGGCACCCTGGATGAAGCGCTTGAAGTGCTCACCCTGATCCAGACCGGCAAAAGCCCACTGGTGCCAGTGGTACTGCTGGATGCTCCAGGCGGCGGCTTTTGGCAAGGGGCTCTGGACTTTATCCGCAGCCAACTGGAAGCCAATCGCTATATCCTGCCCACTGACCTCAAGCTGGTCCGACTGGTACACAATGCTGAAGCAGCAGTGGACGAAATTAACCAGTTCTATGCCAACTTCCACTCCACGCGCTGGTTGAAACGTGAATTTGTGGTGCGCATGAACCATCCGCTCAGTGAACGGGCGCTGGCCCATTTGCAAAGCGAGTTTGCCAGCCTGCGGCTGAGTGGTGAATTCCAGCAGCTTGCCTATACCGGCGAGGAACACGATGAGCCGAGGTTCAGCCATTTAACGCGCTTGGTGTTCAACTTCAATGGCCGCGATCAAGGCCGACTGCGAGAGTTGGTGGATTACATCAACTTGCCGGAAAACTGGGCACAGGCTCAGGGGAAAGCGCAGCAGCGGGTAACGCCCGAGCCAGCATGATTTTTTGAAGGCAAAAAAAAAGGCCCACTATTTTCATAGTGGGCCTTTTTAATTTACCGAGTTCGATGAGGTACAGCAGATCCGATGTGGGAGCTGGCTTGCCTGCGATGGCATCATCGCGATCCTACTGGGAAACCGAAGTGTCCGCGTCGCAGTCAAGCCAGCGCCTACATTCTAAATTTCAGCAGCTCGAAAGCTCAGTCTTCCATGTCTCGGCCGCTTAGCAGGCGGCTGATCATGTCCATCGAAAACCCGCGATAACTCAGGAAGCGACCTTGCTTAGCACGCTCCCTGGCATCAATCGGAAGATGGCCGGCAAACTTGCGGCGCCAAGTATCTTCCAAGTGCGACTGCCAACTGATACCGCACTCACGCAGGGCGAGGTCGATATCAGCGCGTTGCAGGCCGCGCTGGCTCAGCTCTTCGCGAATTCGCGTCGGGCCGTAGCCGGAGCGTGCGCGGTAGGAGACAAAGCTTTCCAGGTAACGCGCTTCCGACAGAAGCCCTTCTTCCGTTAAGCGGTCGAGGGCAGTTTCGATCATCTCGGGCTCTGCGCCGCGCTGACGCAGTTTACGCGTCAACTCGACTCGACCATGCTCGCGTCGAGCGAGCAGGTCCATCGCAGTGCGCCGAACGGCGACGAGTGTATCCAGTACAACAGTCATCGTTTGCTTCAGATGTCAGTATCAGCTTCTTCGACTTCTTCCACCGGCTCGCGATTGGCAGCAGCTTTCACGTCTGGCGCTGCGGTCAGCAACTTGTCGCGAATCTGCTTCTCGAGCGTGGCGGCGATATCCGGGTTGTCTGCCAGGAACTTGGCCGAGTTGGCCTTGCCCTGACCAATCTTGCTGCCGTTGTAGGCATACCAGGCGCCGGACTTCTCGACGAAACCGTGCAACACGCCCAGGTCGATCATCTCGCCGTTCAGGTAGATACCCTTGCCGTAGAGAATCTGGAACTCAGCCTGACGGAAAGGCGGAGCCACTTTGTTCTTCACGACTTTAACGCGGGTTTCACTGCCGACAACCTCGTCACCTTCCTTCACCGCGCCAGTACGACGGATGTCCAGACGGACCGAAGCGTAGAACTTCAACGCGTTACCACCAGTGGTGGTTTCCGGGCTGCCGAACATCACGCCGATCTTCATACGGATCTGGTTGATGAAGATCACCAAGCAGTTGGCGTTCTTGATGTTACCGGTGATTTTACGCAGCGCCTGGGACATCAGGCGGGCTTGCAGGCCCACGTGCATGTCGCCCATTTCGCCTTCGATTTCAGCTTTCGGTACCAGGGCTGCCACGGAGTCGACCACGATCACGTCGATGGCGTTGGAGCGCACCAGCATGTCGGTGATTTCCAGGGCTTGCTCACCGGTGTCCGGCTGGGAAACGAGCAGGTCGTCTACGTTGACGCCCAGTTTGCCGGCGTATTCAGGATCCAGGGCGTGCTCGGCGTCGACGAACGCACAGGTGGCGCCCATTTTTTGCGCCTGGGCAATCACCGACAGGGTCAGGGTGGTTTTACCGGAAGATTCAGGGCCGTAGATTTCAACGATACGGCCTTTTGGCAGGCCGCCAATGCCGAGTGCGATATCCAGACCCAGAGAGCCAGTGGAAATAGCCGGGATCGCCTGACGGTCGTGATCGCCCATACGCATTACGGCACCCTTGCCGAATTGACGTTCGATCTGACCCAGGGCCGCAGCCAAGGCTTTCTTCTTGTTGTCGTCCATTAAAGTCCTCACGTAATCAATAAGGCCTGACGGCCAACACCTGTATAAGTAGACAGTATTGTTCCACAAAGATCGAAGAGCGCCTACCCCTGTTTTTCTATTTCTAGTGCAGCTCGTCGCAACAAGCCCTCAAGCGCGGCCTTTACCGTTTGTCGGCGGACCTCGTCGCGGTTGCCGGGGAAGTGCGCAAGCTCGGCCGTCACCTCCTCGCCAACGCCAAAAGCCAGCCAAACGGTGCCGACCGGTTTGTCCGGCGAACCACCGTCAGGCCCGGCAACACCGCTGACCGCCACGGCAAAGCGCGACAGGCTTTTTTCCTGTGCACCACGGACCATCGCCTCTACCACTTCCTGGCTGACAGCGCCGACTTTGCCGAACAGCTTCTCCGGTACGCCCAGCTGCCGGGTCTTCTGCCGGTTGGAATAGGTGACATAGCCCGCCTCGAACCAGGCCGAACTGCCCGGAATCCGCGTGATGGCTTCGGCGATACCGCCGCCGGTGCACGACTCGGCAGTGGTGACGTGGGCGTTAAGCACCTGCAAACGGCGACCCAGTTCAGCGGCCAGTTGAGTGATTTCCTTCACGGTCGACTCCAGAAGTAGGCGGGGATTTGCCTACCCTACAGGAGCAAATCGCACACGCAAGCGACAGACTGGATCAAGATGCTAACGCCCGACGGCGCGCACGTACGCTTGGCAGGCACGTAAGGCGATCAGGGCGTTATCGCCGTCGTCGGTGATGGCGATAATTCGCTGAGCATGCGCCGGGTCAAGTCCGGCTGGCGCGGTTGCATGAACCATACTGCCGGGGGTGGGAGGGGCAGGCATTGGGCAGCCATTGGACGGATCGATGGTGTCGAGGATGACTGACAACCGTAGATCAGCAGTGGCAAGACGGTGCCGCAGGCGAGCTGATCACGTTGGGCATCGCTTAACTCATGGCTGTGTTGTTGGTCGCTGGCGCTGAGTTGTTGCTCCAGAGTCAGGCGTTTGGTTTGTTCGAGTCGATGTTGGTGCAGCGCCGTTTTTGAAGTTGCTGGCTGAGTGCGTCGGCCTGGGATGCTGATTGGCGTTCGAGTCGCAATCCGTAGCGCCAGGCTTGAAGTTGCCAGGCAATCGCTGCAGCGCCTGCCATGGCCAGCACCATTAGCAGCAGGCCGATCAATCTCTGCAGCCGCGTCAAAGCAAAGCCCTGCGCACACCTTCGGCCAACACTGCATCGGTATAGGAATACCCTCCATTCTCATGGTAGATGATTGCCTTGACGATCCCGCGCATCACCGATGGCCTGGTCAGGTCGATCTCTGCACCGGGCGGGGTTCCGCTGCTGACCTCCACCGCATGGACGTATGCTGCCGTCTCATTTTCAACATCAGGTGCCCACCGGCCGATGATCGCTTTCACTGTTCTGAGCCCATGCTTTTGCTGGTAGGCCAACAGTAACTTACCCATGGCGCGGATACCGTTCTCAGGCGTGTTGAATCGGGCAAACCGCTTCTCGATGGCAGGGTCAGGTTTGAGCTGGCCTTGCCATCGATTGGCTGGGTTGTAGTCGATATTTCCGGGATTGCGATTACGCACACCGCGGGGTTCTGTCACTGGCATTGCGTTCTCCAGGCAATAAAAATCCGCTCAGGGGGGCATTGGTGGACAGGTTGCAATCAGGTTTTGGGAATAGTCTCGGCAGTCACAATGTCGAGAGCGGCCTCGCGCTTTGCCTGGACATCGGCAGGGACAGACCGATTGCGCTCGTACTTGGCTATCACTTGCCAGTCGGTCGACTGGATATAAGCCACTGAGTCGGCATATGCCTCGTCACGCGTTATGTCATCGGTGGTCCTTTTCTGCTCCAGCTTATCAAGGTTGATCATTTTTGACCGGCTCCACGTTGGGAAAAAGAACCTTTCCGCTCTTCACGTCAAGGGTGATTGGTGTCTCTGGCGCTCGCAGTACGTCCGGGCTATCCCACTTAACAGGAAACCTCAGAAACAACTCAAAGTGGCCGTTAACTCTCTCTACGTAAGTTCCGGGGACAAACCAATCATTGTCCACGGCGCCACCTGGAAGTCTAAAGCCATCAGGGATGACCGACAGATCGATAGCCTCGCCATTGATGGTGATCACATCATCCTTCACGGACGCCTCGATCTTTTCGTCAGAAAGCACTTGGTACAGTGTGATTTTCATTACTTCCAATACCCGGTTACGGTGACTCGCCCAGATGAGAATGTTTGCGCGGTGGTGTTGCCGTTCCTGATGGTTGCATAGCCAACCGTGGGGCTCAGCATGTTAGCCACGACGATTCCGTAATGGTCTACGCTCGCTTGGGGTACATAGCTAACACGAACACTCGTCTTGCCCCAATCTGGGAATGCGATAGGAAGTGTGAAGTCAATGTTTTGCGATTCGCCAATAGCAAGATTTTTATCAGGAGCAACAGGAGCGCCGGACGATGAAGACATGCTCATAAATCCATTTGCAAAACGGCTAACGCGCCAATTCCCAATAACTTGATCATCCAGAAGTCCAGTCCTGCCATTCTGTGCATCCACCCTATTTTGGGCGTTGCCGTTATTCATTATTAACTGCCAGTTGGTAAATGAGCCGGCAGTAATAGTTCTAATGAAGTATCCTCCAAGGGAACCGCCTGTTCCGCCCGTGCCGCCCAAAAGTTTCTGCATCATCCAGTTGCTATCCCACTTCGTCACCTCAAGCAGAGAAGCATTAAATGCATCCGCCCCTACAAACCCAGGAGGCAGAACACCGGTTGTTTTGTCGGTAAGCTGGTATACAGAAAGGCCCATAGGGGCAGTCCCGGCCATGGTGTCAACATTCCCGTCGAACCTGTTTGGCCCGGCAATTCCGTTCCCCAAATCGGAGCCGACTTGCGCCCCCCTTGCCCATGTAGACCAAGAGGCGCCCTGCTGCCCGGCTCGCTCCCAGGTTACGTTGGACGCCATCTGCCGGAAGGTTTGGCGAACGAAGATATCGGCGCACTGCACAATGATGTGGCCGTTCTGCACCGCTTCCGGAGTGTTGACGTTACTCGTTCCGGTTAGCGTGTAGATGCCGTTAATGTACGGCAAGTTGTTCATGTTGGTGCCGTCAGGCAGCCTAATGGCATCCGCCTTGCCCCAGCCACCTTTGTTTGTGGCGTCAAGTCCCTGGTAAATCTCCTGCGTCATCGTATTGATCTTGATGCTGGCACTGCGCGGGGTGTCACCGCCCAGGCCGGTGGGTGCTATACCCGTGTTGATTTCCAAGCGTGCCATTTGGACTCTCCATAGTCAGGGCAATAAAAAACCCGCTCAAAGGCGGGGTTCGCGTATTAACGACATTGCTCAGACAGGACGCCGTGGTCGAGACTCGACGGCAGGATAACCGTCAGCACCTTCGCCCCATCTGCGCACTTGAGTGCGGTAGTCGCGCCATTGCCGCTCGGTGCCTGGCTGGGCATTCGGGTCCTGGTCTTCAAGCGCGATCAGTTGATCGGCAATAAACGCCATCTCCGCAGTTTGCCAACTGGCTTCAAGCTCTTTGAGTGGTTTCAACAGCCTGTCCGCCCTGTCGCGTGCGGTCGTCAGCTGTGACCAATCGATATTCTCAGTTGCCATGCTCCACCTCCTTGAACTCAGGCAGCTCAATAACGCTATTGTGTTCAACGGTCACATTAACAGGCTGTACACCGCTGAAATTAAATCCCGACGCAACAGGCACAAATAACGACAGGCACAGGTGTTCGCCTTCGACGCTGACACGGTGCGCAAACCAGGTGCTTTTCACCGCTACAGGTGCAATCAGTTCATCGCCCTCCTGCAGGCGGGAGAAATCAAACAGCTCCCCATTCACTTCAATCTGGTACGGCCCGACCCGTTGGTACTTCACACTGTCCAAACGCTGTTGCGGCATAAAATGAATTTTCATTATCCCCACATCCCTATCATGCTCACCATGAATGGCTGCGGCAGTGTTTGGTCTGGATAAATCACACAACTGGAGGCCGCCGCGTACCCTCTCAACGTTGTCCAGGCATGACTGGGAATCTGATTGGGCATGCAACTGGCGTATCCCACAAAGGCCGAATACATCGCGATAGTGATGGGTACACCCGCCGTCGTGCCGCCGTAATACTGGACGGTATAGAGCATCAAGCCCGTGGCGAACTTGTGCCATTGATGGACATTGCCGTTGCTATCGGCGGCTTGTCCGGATTCCATCAAAGCGCCTGCCGGCATGCGCCCTTCCGCCGTAGCGCCGAACCCGACAACGCCCACAGCGGTGGACTGGTCATACACCATGCGCCAAGGTGACCAGTTGCCGTCGCCATAGACACAGCGGGTCCAGGTAGGTTTGCTGACCGCCGCCGTGCTGCCGGTGATGACGGTCCAGATTTGGTGGACCGAGTCGCCGGAATATCCAAATGTTTCGAGAACCCCATAGGTGTAACCCGGCGGCCGAGTACCAGGGGCTACGCCATTGACGTAATAACGGCCGCGCTGGGTTCGGTCATCAATGTTCTTGGCATACAGCACCACATTGCCACCGAGCCCGAAGTCACCCGCTTGCAGAACTTGCCGCCATGGGCTCCAAACACCGCCCCAAAGAAAGCGCGTGGCACGCTTTTCGCCATTGAGCGCTACGGCTTCCTGGGCACAGAAGCTCGCATCGGCAGAGCCTACAACGATGACATAACAGTAAGTCATGCCTTCGATGCTGGCGCCCGGTCCATTCAGCCCGCTGTTACCAAAAATGTAATTACCAGTTCGCGTGCAGTCGTTGAAGCTGGCGGTAGAGGCCATGTCTACCGGGTGGCCCGTCAGCCCCCAGTCACCAAACTTCAGTACCTGTTGATTAACCGGCCTGACGTCGCCGTCTACCGTCGTGTTGCGGTTAGCCGCTGTGCCCAATGCGGCGTCGCGCGCATACAGCTCAGCCGTCATTGCATTGATTTTTACGTTGGCGGTACGGGGTGTGTCGCCGCCCACTCCAGTAGGAAGCACACCTAACAGTATTTCTTGTCGTGACATTTGCGTCTCCAATGCCGCACATCGCGGCCGGGTTATCAGCGATGGGGCCGGGACAGCGCCGTTCAGTTAAATCACAGGCTGCGCAGCGGGTTCAGGCTCCATCAATTCGGCATGCAAGGACATGGCATCCACCAGGTCACAGGACTGCCCGTCCTTGTACAACTTCACGGTCAGGACCTTGCGTGAATAGGTCACCACCGCCGAAGTCGCCGTCTCGACAATGCCCAGGGTGTAGCCCCAACCATTGCCTGCGGGAGGCAAAGGAATCAGCCCCAAGGTGCCGCGTACTTCGTAGACCCCGATGGCCTTGCGCTTGGAAGAAACCTTCGCATGAGCAAAAGGCATTACGCTGCAAGCAGCCTCAGCCCCGCGTAGTTCAATAACTGCTCTCATGTTCAAATCGCCTTTATCAAGCCATCCGCCTGCCTGGCGCAGTTGGCCGTGTTCAGGGTGGTGATGACCGTCAGCGCGCCCATGTTCATGGCCGCGGTTGGCGGTGCGATGTCGGCCACGGTGGTCCAGTTCGAGGTATAGGCTGCGGGCACCTCAAGGGCGCCGGTCTGGATCGAGTACATGGCAAATCGGGGCAGATAAACCGCACCCGGAAAGCCGATGTAAATGGACATCAAGCCCGTCTCCGGACGCCGATACACACTGACCTTCAATCCCGGCACGCCTTGCACACTGCTGATGCCCGGCGAAGCCGAATTCAGCAGCGCAACACCCGAGTTGAACGAGCCCTGGTAGTAGTACCAGGAGAGGTCGAGGGTAAACGGCGACGTGTAGCCGTTGATGCATCCCAAGCAGCGGATCAGCGGCGATTCGCTTTCGGTGTAGGGCATGCTGGTATGGACAGTCAGGGAAGAAACCAACCCGCCACTGGCTTTGCCCGCCTCGGTGATGTTTTGCCCGAGCAGGCGCTCTCCATCGGCCTGGAAGGCGCGTGACTTGAGCCCCAGCCGTTGCTGCGTAGAGGCAAGGCCTGGACCGTCGGTGAGGACTTTCTGCCAGGGTTGCCACACGCCGGCGGCCTCGATTCGCACCCATTTGGCACTGTCGACACCGACGTACTCCTGCAGGGTGTAACCCCAGCCCGCCTCGTTGACGGTGACCCAGCCATTGGTTGCGTTGGGTGCATTGATGCCCGACATTGAGTAATAGGTGCCGACGGCGCGAAGGCCATCCAAATCTGCTTCTACAATTGATTTGACGGCACCTACACCAAAGTCCCCGACGCGAACCACTCGGCCCGGGGTGTGATCGTCGGTGCTGGTAGTGAGCGTGCCCAAAGCGGCTGTGCCCAGGGCATCAACGCGGCTGTACAACTCCTGGGTCATTGCGTTGATTTTTACGTTGGCGCTGCGAGGAGTATCACCGCCCACCCCGGCAGGTCGTGTGCCCAAGTCAATTTCTTGTCGTGCCATATTTAGTCCTAGCGCAATTATGTCAAAAAATGCTGGATACGTTGTCGCCCCATAATGCAGCGCTATTGGGACTCGACGATTCACAAACCTTCAATCGGCCTAACTATTAAGGTACGCCAATCAGTAGTGGCCAATTCAACTTCGGCGCACTCTGTTTACCTGTAACAATGGACAATTCAATTGTTTCTCTAGAGGCTGTTGGAAAACCAACAGACACTGAAGACAAACTCATACCCGAAAGAAATCCTTGCTGGTACATATTCATCAAAAAATAGGAGTCTCTCCCGAATTTCCAAGGAAGGCTGTACACCCATACACGGAAGAAGAAACTCATGTCCAAATAATACTTAGAGGTCCAGCTTTGCTCGCCGCCTACAAACCTCATCACTTTATAATTGCTGTCAAATACCACCTGACCCGCTTTATCAAAAACTTGCATTCCATAACCACCCGATGCAGGGGGGTTAGCGACACAAGCACAATACTTTCCAGAATACGCGAGGCCTTCGGTAGGATAATCACCTGCGAAGTAGACTGAGAATCCCGTCCAAGCTCCAGCCGCACCCGAATGCACAACCGGATAATACACACCCGCACCGTCCGGAGAAATAAAGATAAGCGGTGGTCTAGGAGAATTTATCGATGACGTATAGGTCACATAGATCCAACAGCCCTTGATATTGGGTGCGGCGGCTGCGTAAGACCCTGACGACATGACATGAAACAATGAATGCTCATCGTCGATTATCGTTTGACCTTTATGACCCTCACACAATATTCCGTAGCTCATTTATAGTGCACCGCCATAATAGAATATTGTTGATTAGCATATTGGCCGGCAAAGGCTGCTGCCCAAGCTGCATCCAGTGCCTCGAATTTAAGGGCCGCATCGGGATACACCCCGCTGATGGAATAACCGGGCATAATTGTTTGCTCGATCCCATACGCCTCTACCATGACGATTCCTTTAAGTGGATCAAACTTAGGGAGGGGCACAGTCGGCCCGTCACTGGGTAGGCCCTTTCCCTGTATGAGAGTAACAGCCCTCATCGTTTCCGAATCAAGGTTTAAATATTCAGATCCGCCAGCATCGTAAAATCGAATCCCGTGGGTCATGCGTTCAGATCTCCAATTTTTATTCTTAGGTTCCCGGAAGCATCGTAAATCTTGTCTACGTTCGGCCGGACTTCTCGACGGCCACCTGGCCCATAACTATTGAGTTCAAACAGCCCGGACTTGTCTAAAATCCACACTGGCTTTCCATTAGCGCCTAGTGCATTGGACTGGATAGTATTACCTATCTGAGCATTACTAATTGTTCCATTCTTAATAAAAGCAGAATCGATATAGGTAGCACCATTTTCGATAGCGAAAGGAACAACACGCCCACCTATTACATGCTCATTATAAATAGCGAACTTATCTGCCGAGATTAGAAACTGGCTCTCAACCACTCCGCCGGCATTCGTCTCAATGCCCAAGCCAATACCTGCATATTTATACGCACCGCCCGCAACCACCTGCATTCGCACCGACCAATTCGCCGCCAACTTCCCATTGGTATCCGCAATCGCGGTAGCGTTGGTTTGAATACTCGCCGACTGCTGATTCACTTTGGTCTGAACCGTGTCGATGCTTTGCGCGAGCGTTTTGTCTGCGGTGGCCAACGTGGTCAACTTCGTTTCAATCGAAGCGGAGTTGTCCTTGACCTGCGCATCCAACAGCGTCACCCGCTGGGCAAGCGCCTCATCCCGAGAAGCCGAAGCCGTATCCACATTGGTAATGCTGGCCTGGTTCTGATTGACCCGCGCATCCAACCGCGTCACCCGCTGGGCAAGCGCCTCATCCCGCGAAGCCGAGGCCGTATCCACATTGGTAATGCTGGCCTGGTTCTGATTGACCCTCACCTCCAACGCATCAGTCTTCATCGCCTGGGCAAGATCACCCTCGGCAATCGCCGACATCACCGACCAAGCGCCTGCGAGGGAAACGTCATCCCCGGCGTAAGAGGTTTTTTCGTCACCGGCCATCTTCGGATTGACCTGGGCATACACCCCATCGGTTTTTTCCGAGGTGCTGGTGACTTTGCCGTCCAAGGTGGTGACCTGGCTTTTCAAGCCATTCAACGCGGTCGACGTCGCCGCCAAACCGCTGACCGGGTCATCCACTTTGGCTCGCACGCTGTTGAGCTGCGAAGCTTGGGCGGTAACCTTGCCGTCCACCGTTTCAATCGCGGTTTTGTTCTGCTGGATTTGCAGTGCCAAGGCGTTGGTGGTTTGCACCAGGGAGCCGATGTCCAGCCAATAGGCCGCATTGGGTGGCGGGCTGCTAGTCGGCACGGCTTGGATTGCCTGGTAAAGGTGGCTGCCCTGACGCACAAACTCGCCATTGGCATAGGTTTTGGTCGCGTCATACAGCAACGCATCTGTCACTTGATCAACCAGCGCTTCCAGCTCTTTGCGGGCTGAGTCCAGGCGCGCGTTGACCGAACCGGCCCCCGTGCCATCGATCAACTCGATGCGATCCAACAGGTGTTTGCCCAGTTCGGTCTCGCTGATTTGCCCGGCAATCAAATCCAGAATCGGCGACGCATCTGAACTGGCCTGCCCGTTGACGCCGGCACCGGTCGGGAACCACGGCCCGATATTGCCGGTACGGTCCACCAGGCGTGCCCAGAAAAACAACGACGTACCCGCGCCCAAGCCCATCAGCGTCACGTCAGTTTGCGGATACGCGTAATCCCCCAACTTGGTCGCCAGCGCCAGCTCGGCCGTCTTGCCATACCAGATCTCGGTACGCTGCAAATCCGCGGTACTCACACCCTGCGGAATCTGCCATTTCACCTTGATCGCGAACACCAACGACTCGGTCGTCAACGCCGCCACAGTCGGAGGCAAGGTGGTTTTACCGTTGAGCACGGTTTCGATGGATTCGCTGTACAGCGAACCAATATCCAGCGCATTGATCGCGCGCACCTTGGCCACGTAGCGCCCGGCGTAGATCCCGGAAACCTCCATGGACGTGCCGCCGGTGCGTCCCGCGTATACCCACTCGCCATCGTTTTTGCGCCAGTAAGCTTCGAAGGCAATTGCATTCGCCGGGCGCTGCCAGTCGATGGTCATGACATTGACCGCGCTGCCCTGCTCGACAAAATGGTCATTGCTGACCGTCACGCCGGTCGGCGCGGCTTGCACACTCGGCGGGATCACGGTGATCGGCGGGCTGTCGATTTTTGCGCCGTTGTCGATCGCGGCGAATTTGCTCGGCACGTGCTTCACCGCGCTGAGGCTGTATTTGATTTCGTTATCGGCGAAGTCTTCGGAAATCGACAGCACGCGGAACTGTTGCAAGGCCAAGGTGGCCGAGTCGATGGCCCAGATCGACTGCGCCGGTGGCACTTCGTCGAGTTTGCTCTGCAGCACAACCTGCTGCTCGTCGGCGTTCCCCGCGCTGGCGGATTTCACCACGCGCGACACTGCTTTGCCGTTAGGCATCACCAGGGTGATGGTGTCGCCGGCAGCGGCTTTGACTTCGGCATCCAGGGTCAGGGTGTCGAGGGTCGCGGCACGCAGGCGCCCACCAATGCGGCGACCGGCGCGGTCGTTGTCGGCCACGCGGATAATCTGACCGGGACGCGCCAAGGTGCCGTCGAGGCCGACCGAGAAGGTCACGCTTTCGGTTTCCAGGCGGTTGGTCAGCAACGCCCATTTGCCGATGCGCTGGGCTTGCGCCTGGGAGGTGCAACCGGTGGCGCTGATCTCGGTTTGCTGGATGCCGTAGCGGGCGATGCCTTCGGCGTCGTCGACGTATTGCACCTTCTGGCGGTAGAAATCGGTCGGGTCATTCCAACTGACCAGGGCGACGGTGTAGCGGGTCTTTTTCGCCGAGCCGCCGTAGATGAACTGGCCGCTGATCACGTTGGCGTTGGAGTAGGTGTAGACCGGGTCTTCCGGCATGTCTGCCACGGCCATCACCGAACCCGCGCCCCAATAGGACATGCCACGGAAAGTGGTCGCCAGGTCTTGCAGTACTTTCAACGCATCGGCACGCACCGACAGGTACAGGTTGCAGGTGAAGCGTGGTTCGGTGCCGCCCTTGCCATCCGACACCGGCTGGTCGCAGTACTGGCCGATGCGGTACAGCTCCCACTTGTCCACTTGGCCGGCGTTGAGCAAGTGGCCGAGGCCATAGCGCTGGTGCAGCAGCAGGTCGTAGTAGATCCAGGCCGGGTTGTCGGTCCAGGCGGATTTGAAGGTGCCATCCCACACACCGCTGTACACGCGGGTTTGCGGGTCGTAGTTGCTCGGCACCTTGATGATGCGGCCGCGCATTTCGAAGGAGCGCGACGGGATTGATTGAAATTGCGCCGCATCGAATTGCAGGCCGATCAACGCCGAACCTGGGTAGCGCAGTTTGGCGTCAATCACTTCGGTAGAGGATTCTACGGTGGTGGTATCGGCAATCGCACCACTGGTGGAGTTCGGCGTGATCCGGCGCACGCGCAGGGTCCAGCCGCTTTTTGCCGGCGGCAGGTCCACACGGTGCGAGCGCTCGTATTTGGTGGTGGTTTTGCCGCTAAACGCGGCCGCCAGCACTTGCACGAAGGCGCCGCCGTCGGTGGACAGATCGATCGCGTATTGCACGGTGTAGCCGTTGGTGTCGCCGTTGCTGGTGTTGGTCTGCGACAGTCGCGTGACCGCCAGACGTACCCGCACCGCAGACAGTTGCAGGTTGGAGTAAGACTTGGTCCAGGGCTGATCGCTGCGCAGCTCGACGGACACGGGGCTTTCGTTTTCAACCGCCGGGAAGCCCGGGATGTGCGTCTGGTCCTGGCTGCCGTTGCGCGTGTCGAGTGTCACGCCGCTGAAGTTGAGGCTGCCATCGGCGTTGGCCAGGGGCGTCTCGTCGAGGAATACCGAGCGCTTATCGTTTTTCAAACCGACAATCTCGCCTTCGCTGACGAGATCGAGGATACGGGCATAGGCCGTACTTTGCAGGCTGTCTGGCGCCTCCACGGAGGGACGGGGCTTGGAGCCACCGCCTTTGCTGCCAGCGAGAGTGAGGTCAGTCATGGCTTTCCTTCAGGCGAAATAAAGCCCGCGCAGGGCGGGCTGAGTGAAGAGGAGGACGGTTAGAGTTGATCTTGAGCGTAGATGCCGGCGCTGATCACGGAACTGCCGACGATCAACTGGCCGTAGAGCAGGCCCACCGGGTTGCCCTGGGCGCTGGTATTGACCGGCCCGTTGAAGCTGTAGCTGGCGCGGTTGTTGGGGCTGTCCTGCGCGCCAAGCCCCTTGGGCGGCGGCGACAGCATCTGCATCACGCCCCCCATCACCATCGAGGCGCCTGCCATCATCATCATGCTGGCGGCGGGGCCGGTGAGGTAACCAAACGGGTTGAAATACGCCACGGCGATCAGCACCGCGCCAATAATCGTCTGCAGCCCACCGGCACGCTTGGAGCCGGTCAATACCGGCGCAATCCGGATCACATCTTTGCCGAGAGGCTTTTGGATATCGTCTTCGGCTATGTTGCGTTTGCCGTTGAAGACGGCGAAGCGCAGACCTTTATCCGCGCTTTGCAGCATGTAGCGTTCAAAGCCGGGAAACTGTTTGAAATAGCCCATCACATCCCTGAATCCACCCGAGGTGGTCACGCGATGCTCTCGACCGAAAAGTCTGGCGAGCGAGCCTGATAGCAGGACCGTTCGCATTGTGTGGTGTTCGACTGCCAATCCCATGAGTGCTCTCCTGGTCCTTTCAAAACGATGGTTAGAGCTGGTCCTGCGCGTAGATCCCGGCGCTGACCACGGCACTGCCCACCGTCAGCTCGCCATACAGCAAGCCCACCGGGCTGCCTTGGATGCTGGTATTCACTGGCCCGTTGAAACTGTAGCTGGACCGGTTTTCCGGGCGGTCCATGGTGCCCAGCCCCTTGGGCATAGGTGATATCAGTTGCATGACACCGCCCATGGCCATGGACATCCCCATGCTCGCGGCAAAGGACCACCCGGCTGTGGACGTGCCGCCGATCAGGCTTGAACCACCGGCAGCCAGGCCACCGGAGAAGTACGACGCGGCCACGATCAGCGCCACGCCAATAATGGTTTGCATCGACCCTGCGCGCTTGCTGCCCATCAGCACCGGGGCAATACGGATATCCGACGCACCGGCGGGCGCCTTGAGGCGATCGTGGCCAATATTTTCCTGGCCCAGGAAAATCGAATAGCTCACCCCACGGTCCTTGGACTCCATCAGGAAACGCTCAAACCCGGGCACCAGAATGCACAACGCGTGTATCGCTTCCGAGGCATTCCTGACCGCCAACCGATGCACGCGCCCGAAGCTGGCGCCCAGGCTGCCGTAGAGGCGCACCGTCCTGACTTTTTCGTGATGCATGGCATCCTCCAGGCGAATGAACCGCCTATGTGATTAGTGTTTGACCCGCAGGCGATGTCGCCAAAAACTCACCGTCACCTCGCCCCAATAGCCGCCATAGGTGTCGCGCTTGCTGTCGCGACCATAGAGGTGGTGCAGGATCGAGCCGGGGGCCGGGTAATGTTCGGGTTCACTTTGCAGCACGCCATCGGCCAGGTAGATGGCGGCATGGTTGGGCACCGGCGAGCGAATCTGCATCAGCACGATGTCGCCCTGTTGCAGTTGGCTGACCTGCACAAAGCCGGCGGCCGGCAGGTTGTCCAGGTAGAGATTGCCGCCCTTGTCCCACCAACCGTCTTCGCGCTGATAATCACCCAGCTCGATACCCAACTCTCTGCGGTAGTAGTCCAGCACGATGCTCAGGCAGTCATGCACGCCATGGGCAAAGGCGCGACCGATCAAGGGCGCCTGGTAGCCGGTCGGTGTGCAGCTGGCCCATTCACCTGTGCGGACAATTCCGTCGTCGCCACGGCGCACGTCGACAATATGCCAAGGCAACCCGGAGGCTTCACACGCCACGCGATCCGCTTCGCTCGGCGTTGCCGGGCAATCGGGATGGCTGTGCACCACCGCGAGGATTTCGCCGCGCTCTTCGGCGGCTGCATAGTCCTCGGGCGCCAGGCGAAAGTGCTCGCTGGGCGTACTCGCGGTGTTGCGACACGGCACGTACACGCGCTTGCGCCCTTCGCGAATCAGCAGGCCGCAGCATTCGTGCGGGTAGTCGGCCACGGCGTGGCGGGCAATCGCCGCCAGGTTGGTCTTGTTCATGCTCAGCTCCGCAACAGGCCCGCGGCCGGGAAGGAGCCGTAGGGCAGTGGGTTGTTCTCGCCGAAACGCAGCTTGCAACTGGTCAGCCGCCCACCGCATTTGTCCTTGGCCGCGTCCGTGACAATCACGTCGTTGGCATCCGCCACCGGGCCACCGTTGTAGCCGCAATAAGGGCCGCGATAACCGCCGCAGCTGAGCCACCAGCACACGTTGGCGACGATCTGCCGGCGCGGCAGTTGCACGCCGTTAAAGTCCAGTGCGCTGGCCAGTTCGAACTTTACCGTCTCGCTGCTTTCGGCGACCTTGCGTTCGATGTACCAGATGTCCGGCGGCAGTTCCTCTTCCGGGTCCGCCTCGGGTTGGCCATCGAGGTACTTGCCCAGGGTGCGGTGGCGGATCAGCCGCGCGCCTACCAAATCTTCGAAATACAGCACCAGCGCCGTGATGAAACCGCCGACGTTGCCTACAGCCAGGGTCGGTGTGGGCTGCGTGCCCTGCCCCGACATTTCAAACCCTTCGGCCTGGATCGGCCAGGGTGAATATTCCTGGCCCTGCCAGACGATCGACGACGCCTGTGCATAACCGTGAAAACGGTACATCTCGGCGCCCAAGGCGGTGGCGTCGAGTTCAAAAAGCTCTACCCAGGCCCCGGGTTCCAGGGTCTGGATATCTGCGGTAATGGACATGTGATTCTCCGCGCAAAGAAAACCCCGAACTGGGCGGGGTGTGGGCGCCGCTGTTGGCACTAGGGATGAAAGGCCTGCTCGAACGTCGCCGTCAGGGAGTAAAGCCCGGCGCCCATCGGCGTCGGTTGATACCCCTTGCAGCGAAACAGCGCAGGCGTGGCCAACGGCGCGGTCCAACTGAACGCTTTGGCGCCGGCGTGGCGGTCGAGGAACGCGACAATTGCCTTGATTCGCGCCTCGTCACCGACGAACGTCAGTGGCCACGATTGGGTTTTGCTATTGATGCCGTCAGCGGCTGTTTGCTGGTAGCCGTCGCCGAATTTGGCCGTTTTCAGGCGAAACTCGACGCTGCCGACCGGCTCCACTTTGGGCTCCCAGGTGAAGGTTTCTGTGCTCATGTTTTCTCCCGGCGTAAGCCGTTGGTTGTCAGCGGCCGTTAATGGCCGACCAGATTTGCCCGCCCGGTTTGAGGTCGCGTGCAATTTGCTCGGCGGCGCCTTGGCGGGCGGAGCCGGCATAAGCACGGGCGACGTTCTGGGCATTGCCATCGGTGCCGGCACCCTGGCCGTCGGCAACGTTGATGGTTTGCTGGATGACGACCTGGTTGCTGCTGGTACTGCCCGACTGGCCAGCGCCCAAGGCGCGCACGCCCAGGGAACCGTCGGAACCGCGGCTCAGCGGCATGATGGCTTCGGGGCCGGCTTCGCCGAACAGCGCTAAAGGCGCCAATGTCGGGCCAGTGGCGACGCTGTTGGTAAATGCTCCGCCGTTGGCGAACGCTTTGACGCCCGCGTTCCATGCGCTCCCTTTGGCGTTGTAATGAACACCCGCCGTATTGATTTGAGGGGTGAAGGTGTTGCTGAAGGGGCCAACACTGGTAGTCGTCGAAGTGGGCGTGCTGCCCCCGCTCCACCATGCGCTGATCGCCGAACTGGCAAGCCCGAACAACGAACTCAACGCACTCGACGCCGCCGTCTTCGCCGCCATCGTGGCCATGTCCTTGAGCACGGACGTGGCAAAGTCCGAAAAGTTGAATTTGCCTGTGGTCGCAAACGTGAGGACCGCTTGGTCCATTTTTTCGAAAGCACTGGCAAACACCGCTTTCGATTGCTCGGCCGCGGTGCCGGCCTTGTTCGAATACTCTTCGAACGCAGCGCTTGCGCCCTGCTGCCAATCATCCAGCAAACGCGTCATCTCGGCGAAGTTGCCCTTCACTTGGCGAGTTTTTTCATCGTCCAGAAATGCCATCACCTCCTCGTCACCCGAAGGCTTCGGCGCAGGTACATCCCCATACGGCCCACCCGTTGGAAACGTCAAACCCGCCCGCTCGGTATAACTCGACGGCCCATCCAACCCACCAAAAAAGTCACTTTGCGCACCCTGGCTCTGCTTGAGCACCTCCACCAGCTGCGCATTTTTCTGGATAAATTTTTCCGCCGCATCCGTGGCCGGATCATAGGACTTTTGGAAGTCCTTGAACTGGCCGGACGTGACCTGTAGCGCCGCTGCAGCAGACGCGCTGACCTTTTTACCGGCGTCCTCGATCTTCTGCTGCATCTCGCGCATGCTGTTTTCGGTAATCCGTGACGCCTTCGCCAGGGCCTGCTCCAGGCTGCCGAGGTTGAGCGTCAGATTACCCTGGGAAGCAGTTGCCATAGGTTTCTCCGGGTCATGGATAAAACCCGCTTGAGGCGGGTTTCAAGGAAAGTGGCGTCGTCCTTAACGCCACTCGTTCATCGCACGTTCGAGTGATACGCCCCGACGCAGCTCATGGGGCATGAAATCAATCAACTCGGCCGTGCCACCGCCCAGCCGGTGGGTCTGCAGCGCCACCAACGCGCTGCCCGCCTCCAGCCGCCTACCGGCGTGCAGGGAGCCATATCGGTCGATATAGCGGCCCCAGGCCAGGGCTTCGTGGTAGGTCATGCGTTCCTTGGCTTGCGCAATCGTGCGGCCGCCCACTCCGTTCAGCACCAGTTCGTGCCAGAACTCATCGGCGACCGTCAGCTCTTTACGCCGCCACCGCTGGTGCCATTCACCTCATTGACTGCATTGAGGATCACAAACCCCAATGACGGCTCAAGGCCGAAGGCATCGTCGTAACTCAGCGCTTCAGTGCCGTCGTTACCCAACGACACCGAAGCGGCGAGGTAACTGGCATTGCGGCTCTGGGCAGATTCGCCCTGAGTAAAGAGGCGCTCGATCACACCGAACGACTGGCGGCGGATGTGCAGCGTGAAGGTGTCAGTCACTTCCTTGCCGGTTTTGCTGTCCAGGTGCGTCCAGCTGATGTCTTTCTTCACCGGCTGGCCATCAACGATGCCGCCCTTGGCTTTCAGTTGTTTGAGGTTCATGGCTTCTCTCAGGCTTTCTTGATCCAGGCGCTGCCGCCGGTGCGTTGGATGGTGACGGTGGTGGTGACGACCGCGTTCAGTGCGAAGTTGAACGGGAAGTCCGAGACGTAGCCGTCGAACGTGAACCAGGTGCGGGTCGCCGGCAGTTCAAAGCCATCACCTTTGGTGTTGACGGTAGGCAGTACGTCCTTGCCGTCGGACCAGCCCACGGCCCACTTCACGCCGGTGTCACCCTTGGCTTCGGACAGTTGGTGCAGGCGGATATGGCTGGCGTTGGTAGGGTCGGCGTTCAGGCCCAGGCTCGCGGTGCCTGGGGTGCGCAGACCCTTTTTGTAGCTGCGCTCTTCGGCATTCAGGCTGGTGTCTTCGATCTGTTCGGCCGGCGCACCGCCCGGTTCGAACGAGGTGGCGTGCTCGATCTCCAGCACGGTGTAAGGCCCGGTGCCGGAGACCGGCGGGACGAGGGCAAAAATCTGGGTACCTTGGGTAAGAATCGACATCGAGTGTTCTCCATGAACATTAAAAAACCCGCAAAGGCGGGCTGTGGGGTGCAACGGATGCAGGGCTTTGGTCGAGGTGAATCAGGGCGCCGGTTTGCCATCCAGATAAGGCGGAGCATTCGGGTCCGGTTCACGGCTCTTGATCACGTCGACCAATGCCTGGTTGCTCTGGGCCAACAGGCGCAGGGCGGCATTCAGCGCCACCTGGCCGTCGGTTTGGGTTTGCAGGGCGGCGACCAAACGGTTGATTGCGGCCAAATCTTCGTCGTTCATAGGCATCTTGGTTCCTGTCTTGCTTCAGGTAGGCAGTGTGGTGAGAGGGGTTCAAACTTCAATAACGCGTGACGGCGACCATCAAGACGACAACCCGCTGGCTGTGATCGAACTGCGATAGCCCGTCGCCATGTCGCCGACATGGGTCACGGTGGTAATCGACCAACGCCCCTGCATATACGAAGGCCAGGTCTCATCCAGCACCAGCAAGCCCTCGGCCGCCAACAGGGGATTGCCTGGGCAATCGATCAGCAATTTCAAATCTTCACGCCCGACACGACGCAGTTCACTTTCGGCCACGGCACGGGCCTCCGCTTCGTTCTGGTAGCGTTGGCGCAAGGTTTTGAACGGGGCATTTCCCACCTGAACCACGCGCTGCCTGCCAATGGCGGCATCCCACCAGGTGACGCGGCAGCCCTCGTATTTTGCGCGGGACTTTTCGTCGAGCTTGGCCGTGATGAAAGCCTGTTCACCGGGACGGTTGTCTTCGGTCACGGACAACTTCACTTCCGGCAGCATCTGGCCGGAAAGCGACGTGACCCGTCCGGCTTCGGCCAGCACATACAGTTCATTGAAGGGTTTGGTGACCGCGCAATAACGTTTGGCAAGGCGCGTAATGAACGCCATGTCGCTTTCGTTGGACTGGTCGATGTGCGCGATTTGCACCCCTTCAAGCGACGGTGCGACACGCGGTGAAAAGCCATGACGACTGACCAATTGGCGGAACAATGCACCCAACGTCGTGGGCCCATAACTGGCGGACCGACGTTGGCGATAACCGCTTTTGTCGGACATGCTGAACGGCGCAGCCGTGGCCACGATCATCAAACTCATGGGAAACAGCACCGGGGTACGTTGGGTGACGACAAACTCGCCCTTCTCCACCAATCCCGATTCCAGATAACCGGCACGCAAGCCAATCTTGCCGTCGAGGGTGGGCAACCCTTCCAGCCCCTCGATATTAAGGGTCAACTCAAGCCGATCACTTTCAATACCTGCGGTGTCGGTGTGACTCCAGCGCATCAACCGCTGGTTGAGCAGCGCCGCGTTGGCGCCGTAAAACTCCACGATCGGTGTGAATCCCTGTGCCATGCAGCCTCCTTAATCCCAGGCCAGAACAGGTCGCACGGCAGCGGGCCGCGCTTGCATTTCAGGCACCATGACCCACACACCAGCCGGCAGTACCGGACCGTATTCGGCCAGTAAGGGGTTGTGGCGCCAGAGGGTTTCTTCCGCCGCGTCATCGCAACGTCCCAACTCGCGGTAGAGCAGCAGGTTGACCGAATCACCGGCAATACTTCGCACTCTACGCATTGACGAACTCCTCTAATTCCAGGGTCCAGGCCATGTGCATGGCGGTGCCGTCGTCGATCACATTGCTCTGGGTTTCAATCACCGAATTGATCCGCCACAGGCCCCAGTTGCGGCCGATACCATCGACCAGGGGCAATGGCGCCCGCGCATTTTGCAGCGTGCGCAATTCATCCAGCCGCTGCATGCCGATGGCGTACATCGCCGTGCCGCTGAACGTGATTTTTTCCAGCTTTTGCCCGCTCTGTCGTGACAGGGGTTTGCTGGCAATAATCGCCAGGTCACTCCAGCCGCCGTCGCTGGTACGTACCAGCGAGGAATAGGCAAAGCCTCGGGACAGACCAAAAATAAAGTCGCCGAGGACCATCTGTTGTCGCATCAATCACCTCCTGGAGGATCGGCCAGTGCCGCGTTGCGCCGGATCCCCAGGCTGTCGGTGACCATCGGCATGCATTGGAATTGCAAAGCCTGAATCACTTGGTTGACGACCTGCTGGGCATCGGCGGGGTTGACGCCAGTGATCTGGATGCTCGGGGCAATCGTGACTTGCACATTGTCCGTGCGCGCAGCGTTGAGCTCCTTGCTCACCGCAGCGGGCGCAGGCAGGCGATCACTTGAACTGAACAATTTTTCACCGAGCCAGGCGCCCGCCTCACTGCCGAGCAAACCGCCGATTGCACCACCGACAGCCGTGCCGACACCGGGAAAAACCAGCGTGCCGATCGCGGCGCCGGCAGAAGCCCCAGCCCAGGCGCCACTGGCCGTGGTGAGTCCTGCACCGACAGCTTTGGCGTCACCGTTGCGTACGCCCTGCACCACGTCCATAGCGGTGTCGACGTACTTCAGTGGGCCGAGGCGGCGGGCGGCGGACGACTCCAGTTTGCTCATCGCGCCCCACAAGCCTGGAACAGGCACCTTAATTGAGCGGTGGGCCGGGGCTGGCAGACGTTCACGACTGATAGGTTGAGCCTGTGAAAGGGTGTCTCGGTGACCTTCGAACGGCAGGGGCACAAGGCCCCGCTCCAATGCTTCAAGCAGCCCGGGCGCTCTGCCCGAACTCAATCGCTGGGTGGCACTTTTTTTCGTTCGACTGTTTGTCCCGGCCGCGCGCGGCTGTAACCCTGGGGAAATGTCACCCGCAAACCCAAGAGACTGCTGCTTCGGAAACCACCTCGAAAGGCGTTCGCCCACGCCATACAGCGATGCAACCAAACCAACACCTTTTGCACGTGAGCGCTTGGCGGCGGATGGCTTCGCAGCAGGCGTTGGCTTCTTGTGCGAGGTTGGAGACGTCTGCGTTGTTTGAGCCTTTCGTACTGACGCAGACTTTTGTGTTATTTGAGGCTTTCGTTCTGGATGAGACTTTTGCGTTGTTTGAGCCTTTCGCGCTGGCGGGGACGTTCGTGTTGTTTGAGCCTTTCGTGCTGGCTGGGACTTTTTTGCCGCCTGAGACTTTTTTGCCGCCTGAGACTTGGGCTTTCCGGGCTTCTGCTTCCCCGAAGACCCTCCGTGCGCCGAGTCCCTGCTCGAAATTGATTTTTCGCCCGCCGCTGCACAGCAGCATGGCTTGTCTTTTTCAAAGCCACCGTCCTGGAAAAACTTCCCAATCAAGGGAATCTTGCCAAGCGTCACATCCACCACGTTGCCTTTGACTCTGGAGGTGACTGTCTCCGTCAACCCCGAAATCACGGCCTCTGCCGTTTTAACCGTCTTGGCCCCGACCGGCGAGTCGCTGGCCCAGTTATTGGCTTTATCCATTACCTCGGTTTTGGCCTGCAACCATGTCGCTTCCAGCAATATCGGCGCAGGCTCCAGGGTCTTGGTAAGACGACTTGCGCTTTCAGTGGTTTCCTTTCGTAAAACCGTTATCGACTTCTCCGAAGTGGCCTTTGTATCAAACGAAAGATGGGCATTCGAATATCGCTGCGATGCCACCGGGTCGAGAGGTTGCCCAGCGCCCAGCGACATGGATTCACGGGTAAGGCGCAGATCTTCGGATTGGGTCGATGTGAATTCAGCGACCGTCTTCGATTCGCTGTGTTCGTCGGTTTTCAACGGCTGCACATCAGCCGTCTTCAGTGTGGATAAAGACGTTTCAAGCGCGTCCACCCCCTCACGCAGTACCTGCAGGGATTGCGCGAGTTCGTTAAGCCGCAAGTCTGCACTGGCCAACGCCAGGCTAATCCCCGTCGCGCGCTCGGGGGCGAGGGGTGCCAAAGTGCCTGGATTGACGAGACTGGCATCATTTGCGCCATCTGCACTGCCGAAAACACCCTGACCATCCTTGGCCATGGCATACGCGAGCGAATACTTGTCTTGCATCCCGCTTACTCCTGTTTAACGCCAAGGCGAGTGATCGCAATGTCGTAGCGGCGCAATGCTTTGCCGGCGTCCCAGTCGAGGATTTCCGCCTCATTGACCGAGTAGATCAGCGGCACCACATCGAGGATTACTTCGATGTCGCGCTGCGAAAGAAGTCCGCCGGTTGATTTAAAAAATCGTCGATGCGCTCCTGCAATTCCGTCCAGTCGGGCACGCTGAGGCTGGCGAGATCAGGGATCATCAAACCGGTGCAGTGCGCAGTGATGAACTCGGCGCGCTCTTTGTTGGTGGCGAGCTTTTTCATCACTTTAGTGGCGCGCAGGGCGGGCATTTCCAAGGGCAACTCGGTCAGGGTGCGACCGGCTGTATCGAGCGGCAGCAACAGTTGGACCGGCTGGTCGTGGGACGTTTCTTCACGCGCATCCAGGAAGAAAGACGCAGGCCGCGTCGACATTTCATGCACGTACTGAGCGATGCTCACGTAGTCCGGGCGCTTGAGTTGGTCGAGCTCTTTTTCCGACAGGCCGGTGGCGAGTTTCGCCAGTTCAAAAAACTGGTCGTCCTCGTCATCACCGGCCCGGGCCAGCGCGGCTTTTTGCGCGGCGTAGAACAGCGGTTTGAGCTGAACCTGCTGGATCGTCGCGCCGGTGTCGGCGGTGATCGGGGACAGCAGACTGTGCAGCGGTGGCATCCAGGCCATGGGGCAATTCCTTGTAGAGCGTTGTTGAAAAGCAGCGCAGATCTAAAGCTGAGCGCGGTCAATGTGGGAGCTGGCTTGCCTGCGATGGCATCAACTCGGTACACCAGGTACACCGAGTCGCCTGCATCGCGGGCAAGCCCGGCTCCCACATTGACGGTGCCCATTTCAAAGCACGGTCGCCCTTAAGGCATGAGTACCGCTCGGCGCGCATCGCCAAGAATATCGACGCCGTTGAGCACAAATTTCTGGGTGCGCACGTCGATGTCGATCACCGAGATGCCATTTTCCAGACGGTTGTAGGTGCGGCAGGACAATTCCAGGGTGGTGGTGACCTTCTCGCCCATCTTCAGCTTCGCCTCGACCAGAGATTTGAGCTTGCCGCCGACCGTGTGGTAGGTGAAGTAGGTCTTGCCGTCCTGGTCTTGCCCGGCTTCACGCACGTTGAGCAAGATGTCGTCACCTAGGCGCACGCCCAGGGCCAACATGATTTCCGGCCCCGCACCTTGCAGTACCAGCGTGGCACCGAGCACCTTGCCGCTCTTGGCCATTTCTTCGGCAATAAAGCGCCCGCCGGACATGGGCTCCATCTCGAATTCAATCTTCGGCGGATCGAACTCTTCCACCGTCGCGGACAACGGCAGGCCTTGAAGGGTGGCCGCAATGGCCTGTCTTACACGGTTGGTAAACATTAGAGAACGTCCTCCAGGAACTGCTCGATGATTTCGTCGCGAGCATTGAGTTGATAAATCATGTGTTCATTCGGCGCATAGCGGCCGTAGTCGATGACGATGAACCAGGTGCCGTTCTTGTACTTCTCGACACTGTTCAATTCCGGGTGCAGGTACACGCTGCCGCCTGGGATGGTTTCGTCGGCGACCAGGGTTTGCAGCCAGTCGTTGATGCGCTTGACCTCCTGGTCCATGAAGGACTTGGTGAGGTTCTTGGCCATGGCTTTCTGGCCGGCCTTGACCAGCTTGCGGCTGATCGCATCTTCCAGGCCCACGTAGCTGATGAACTTGCCAGTGATGGAGCGGTTACCCAGCAGCGAGAAACCGCCGAGGATGGTGCGTGCGTAGTAGCTCACGCCGTAGCGGTTGAGCAGGTCGCCTTCGGTGGAGGTGTCGAGGATGTTGTACTCGACCACGCGGGAAACGTCCTCGGCGAACGTCACCTGGTTACCTGGGCTTTCCCACTGCTTGACCTTGGCCAGCGCGGCGATGGCCAGCGAGGATGGCGACAGGAACACGTTTTTCTTCGCCGCCTTGGAATACACCGACGGCATGTTGTGCACCAGCAGGCAACGGTCGAAACCGAGGTCGGCACCGCCCAGTTCGCCGCTGTAAGTCACTTGGTCAGCGACAGACGCATCCTTGCCATCCAGCACCACACGCGCCTTGATGCGCTTGCCGAAGGAGGCGAACTCACCCGCCACAGCCTTGGTGCCGGTGAAACCCGGGGCGCCGATGATGGTCAGGTCTTCAGGGACGCTGCTCAAGGCCGCCAGGCCCAGCTTGCGGCCGGTGGTCGGCTCGTTGCCGCCGATCACATTGTTGATCGTATCGGTCGGGGTTGCGCCCTCCTCCACGATGACCACATAGACCGGCACCTTCACCACTTTGAGGATTTGGTACACCGCCTGAAACAACGTGCCCGACTCGGCGCCGGTCGGGTCCAGCAGCGCCTGGGTGGTGAAGCTGTTGATGCGGAACGGCGCGTTTTTAGGGATCGACGCGTGGGCATTCGGCGCAGTGCCAATCAGGCCGATGACGTTATCGCCAAGGCCACCCATGGCCTCCGGGGATTCAGTGGCATTCACGGTGATGCCGTTGTGCTCGAAGTTCAAAACCTCAGCCATGGTTAGTCAGCCTTCTTGGGGGTGGAGTTGAGGACGCTGGTCAGTTCCAGGCGGCCAGCGGTGCGTAGAGCGGATGCTTCGACGTCGAGCAGTTCCAGCTCCTCGCCGACGGTGGACCAATGGCCACCTCCGGTGGGGAATGGGATGAGGACGGTGTAGGTTTGGCGGTTGGCCATAGGTGGATCTCCGGGCATAAAAAAAACCGCAGCGCGGTTTTTTGTTGGGGGAATAGAAAGGAAATTGCCCTGTTAGCACAGGGCGCTTATTGGCTCTGAGTTAAAAACCAAATGGGGCCGAACGGACGGTGGTCAAACAATGGAAAGTGCTCACTTTCCGGCCAGGAGCGCAGCAGACGTCGGTACGTCTGGAGTTCGTTATATTGCTCGGTCGACAAGGTGCTTTTCAAACCGGCCTCCAACTCATCGCGATGCCGTGCTATCACGCCATCGGTTTCTTTAAGCTGTGTATCACGCCAGGCACGCTCATTGATTTCCTGGACCTCGATAGAGGCCGCGAGTTGATCAACAAGAATGGGATACCCAGCGCTATCCGCGGCAATTCGTTTTTGCTTGGACTGCCCTTCAAAAAGCTCAGCGTAAGCATTGACTGAGATTTCAACGGCGCCCTCAGGCACCTCAGAACCTCGCTCGGCCAGCACATCAAAGCCGAGTGTCTTTTCATAAAAATAGATATTCATCTCACTTCCCCCAAACCCGAATGCGCCCCATGATTCCAGGCGCGACTGAAGGGCCGGCCTGCGTCACGTTTCTTACACGAGCAGCAGCAGTCGACAAAGTGCTTGCAGGTGCATCAAACGCCCAAACAGTCACCGTGCTGAGTCCCCAGCCGCTTGGATTTGCCTCGTTGGCGATACCACCGAGAACCGCCGTCGGAAACTGAATCGGCAGTGACACAAGCATGACCCCATTAGCATCAGAGCCTCCGGTGACCCACTGCTCGATCAGACCATTGGGATGTTTTATGTAACCGGAAGCAGCCAAAAGCGCCGTACCGCTGCCACCGAAAGACAACCAGCCCGTTCCCGTGTTAACAAACTCGGACGAAACACCCGCCACCAACTTTATTGATGGGCTTCCGAATACGTCGCTGTTGGAACCACCAAACTGTGAATTAGGCGTAGTCACCGTGATGTAGGCGGCACTCGCGGCTGCCTGGATAATCAACCTAGCGCCTGCAGGGTGAAGAAGCGGATCCGGCAGCGCTAGCACGATGCCCGTTGTCAGCCCTCTGATGTAAAATCCGATGTCCATGGCTGTTAGCGCAGCACTCTGCGAGTAGTCCACATACCCGCGCATGCTGCCCATGGCGGACAGAGGTGTGAAACCTTGAGTAATGTTCTGAAAAACCAGCGCCGTGGCCCCCAGGACAATCACTCCATCCGTGACCAGCTGCCAAATCGTATCGCCAAGCGTCGCACCCTGCTCAACCGACACCGTCATCGCCGATGTCACCTTAGCGTTGGAGTCAGCATCTTTAGCCCGAACCCACGCCGCATTTGACACAACATAAAGCCCGTTGTCTTTCGCAGCAGTCTGGTTTTTGACGAGAACCCGATCACCCGCAACTACGGCAACACCATCAATGGTTTGTGCCGCACTCAGGGAGATATTTGCCGTGGTCGCCACGCGCACCGATTGTTTCGCATCCAGCTTGGCCAACTCATCCGCCACATAACCGGTCACCCAAGCCCGCGTCGCCTTGACCACCGTGTCATCAATCAACAACGTCACCAGCGACGCATTACTGGTCTCGAAAATCGAGCGGATATAAAACTCTTTTCCCGAACCGGACGTCGCCAACACCGGCTTGAACGACTCCGGGTATTTAACGATAGCGTACAGAACCCCGGTGTCCGTCCAAAGCCCGGCTTCGCGTACGTACCAGCCGCCAACCTCGGGTGGAATCGTCACCTCAGCCAGCAACCAGCTCGGGTTTTTCTCATCCTGAAACAGCGCATTCAACGTCCCGCGCCATACTTCTCGCTTTAGCGCTTTTGCAGTGGCGTCGGGGTTGTAGACCGCGCCATTGCCATCACCGACCGAAATCTGCGCGAGTTTGATCGGTACGCCGGCAGCCTTGCAGGCAGTTTCATAAGCAATCCCTGCATTGGTTAGCAGGGTATAAAAATCGGCCATTTAGGACCCCTGTGGATAAATAGTGGCGGTTTCGACGGTGTAATGCCCGGCAGCCATAAAGGCCATGCCAGACACTTCGAGTCCCGCGATAACAATGGGATAAATAGTGGTCAGCTCACCGCAGACAGTCGCAACACCAATGGAATGGCTGCCAAAGGCGCTCAAACCCACCGTGACAGTGAAAACATCGCGCTCGCTTTTGGCTTCCGCCAGGCGCCGGTCCAGTCGTGCATCGATTTCTTCGCTGTAAGGCAGCTCGGAGAAAGCCCTGATCGCAAAGCTGTATGGTTTGCCCTGCGGTGACTGTTCGTACCAGGCCCGCACTTCGGGGATCAGTTGCAGACCTTTGGCCGCGTTCTCAAGCGCTTTACGCGTGCCCGCCTGCCGAGCTGTTGGCCAAGCAAGTTTTACGGTCGCGCGCTTTTCAGCCTCGACGGCGGTAGCGCTCCACTCGTTCACGCCTCGGTCAGCCGCCAGATACGGCAAAAACTCGGCAGGTGTTTGCGTCGGGTCCATCAACTCGGGAAAAGGCAGGGTGATTCGCTCAAGTAATTGGCCGAAGCCTTGATCCAACGCCTTTTCCAGCGGCGAACTATTGGCCGGCAACAAACTCACTTTAGGCTCACTCATAGCGTATGCACCTCCACTTCAACCCCCGTGCAATACGGCGCCTGAAATGCGGTGCAGATGATCGGCGCCAGGGGTTCGAGGATTTGCAGTTGCGCAGCCCCCGCACTGTGAATCGCATAGTCAATCCAGCTCGGGTCCACCCGCCCTTCCAGGCGATGACAGGACTGTGCGTAGTCCTGCAGCAGTTTCTGCGCGGCGACTTGCGTCAGCCCCGAATCCGGGCCGGCGTTGATCTTTGCGACCACGCGGATTTTGTAAGGCAAAATTTGCGCGCCTTGTACGCTGACCAGATCGGTCTCCGGTCGTACATCCGGCCGTGCGAAATGGCGACGCACGCCGTCCAGCAAATCGGCGGATGGTGTTCCGTCGGCTTCCCGCGAAAGCACAGTGACCATGACTTCGCCGGGGGCAGTGCGTCGGCCGTTGCCATCCTTGATCTGTGCCGCATAACCGTCCGGGTCAAAGGTGTAGCTGACGGTCACCACGCCCGGCGTCGCGCTCTGCACTTTCAGCGACGGCCGCTCGCCCAGCGTGAACACCTCACGGCGGTACTGCATGCGCGAGCCCGCCGCCGGCGCATGCGGCGCCAGGTAATAACGCAGGCGAGCGTCGTCGTCGCTTTCCAATGTTGGCGGCACAGGCGGGAAAGCCGCCGGGTCGCCGGGGTCGAGCACTTGGCGTTCCAGGCCCATGTCGGCCAAGCGTGCATCCAGGTTGCTGCCGGTGGCCCACCACGCCAGCATCTGCTTGATGCGTGCATTGTATTTGCGCTCGTGGGTTTGCAGCCTTACGCAAAAGGCTTCCAGGGCCAGGGTCAGCAACTCGCTCTCGTTGTCGAGGCTGACCTTGAGTTTGGCCGCGCTTTGCGGTGCTCGGGCGGCGACGTAATCAACGACAAACGCCTTGAATTCGGCCAGCAACGGCTCGAACTCATCCACCGCGATGATGGCCGGTTCCGCCAGTTGGTTCTGGCCGGGGATCAGCATGCTCATGTCACGACCTCAAAGGTTTGTTGGCGGTTTTTCCAGGTGCCGGCGAAACGCAAGAGCAGGCCGGCGCCTTGGCGGGTGGCGACGATGACCTGGGGTTGAAAGTCGCCGATGCCGTTCTGGGTGTTGTAGAACGCTTGCGCGGCGTGGCTTTGGGCGAGGATCAGCAGGTCATCGCCGAGGTTTTGGCCGAGCAGCTGCGGGATCTGCGAGCCGTACAGCGGGCGTTTTTGGCGAGTGCCCACGGGGGTGGTCAGCGCTCGGGTGGCGCGCTGCACGAATTGCAGCCAGTCATCAACGGCTGCGCCGGTGTTCCTGTCGATTCCGATCATGCGGTGTCCTTATCGGGGGCTGATGACGCGGCCTTGGTGGTCCACTACGGGGCCGCTGAAGTGTGCGCCGCCGGCATCGAGCAACAGGCGGGTGCCGCCGATTTGCAGGGTGATGCCCTGGGCGCTCATGGTCAGGCTGGCGGCGCCGACCTTGACGTCGACCTGCTCGCGGGAGCCGGTAAAGGTGGTGGGGCCGTTGACCCAGTTGAACGTGTGGCTGGCGTCGTCGTAATCGCTTTGAGTGCCGTCCTGATGGCGGCGCCGGGTCAAGCTGGCAACGCTGGAGACCGGCGGAAACTGACTAGTGTTCAGGCCGAACAAGGCCACAGACTGGCCGCCGCCTTCGCCGCCGCCGTAGTTGAGCAACAGGCATTGTTCGCCCACGGACGGAATGCGCGTTTCAGTCTGTGCACCGGCGCTAGGGTTGAAAAAACGGATGGCCGGCGTGAGCAACTCACCGTGGCTGACCTTGCAGGTATTGCTGGCGGCGTCGACCTCCTGACACACGCCAATGCGGCAGAAGCTTTCGGCACGCCGGTAAAGGTCTTCAAGTTGGGTTTCCATTTCCACCAGGCGCTCTACGATCGGCCCCAGTTGCATGCGTAACAGCGCGTCGAACATGGGCTACTCCGCCAGTGGTTTGTATTGATCGGGGTCGTTGATGTTCGAGACTTCCCAGGTGCGAGCGAACAGCGGTTGGCCTGTGGGATCGGTGAGTAATACAGGTCCCAAGTAAAGGGTTTGGGTGAAGGAAACGGTCCAGGTGTCGTAGTCCGTTTCCGCCGTGGTGCGCACAGACGGCGCGGCGACGATATTCATCGGCAAATCACACTGTGACTGCGGCAGGTTCCAGCGGTTATCCAGCACCAGGTCCATCAGTTGGCTGGCCAGGTCGCAGGCATCAAATGGCAATGCCCCGGGCGCAACCATGGCCTTGAGCGAAAGGGTCAACGCGTGAGCCTTGCGCCCTTCTCGGGAGCGAATGCCGGGGCCATTGCCCTCGACCGTGATCAATACGCCGGTGTTATCCCCGGTGCCGTTAAGGTCCTGGTGATTGCCGATCTTCAGGTCCGGGAAGGCCGCTTGCAGCGCCTCGCCAATGGCGAGGGGCAGTTGAGAGGGCTTTTCGATGAGCATCATTTTAAGTAGCGTCCTTGCAACAGTTACTGCGGGTCCTGACGGGAGTTTTCGTTGATTCCGATGCGCTTGGCCGCCCACCGCTCATACAGGCCGATGGCTACATCGGCACCGGCCATGGCAGTCAGGCAACCGATGGCGCCGGCTGTCCAGATCGACATGCCGGCGGCGTAGCACAGCATCAGCGCTGAAACGCCGCACACCATGCAGGCCCCGGAGCGCAGGGCCAGACGGCGGATCAGCGACCAACCCCGTGCGCCCTCTTTGTCGGCGCGCCACATTTCACCGGATACCCCGCCGATCACTGCCAATACGATGACCAGCCAGATAGGCATTTCCGCTAACGCTTGCTGTTCATTTGTCATGTCACGCCTCCTGGCTGAGCAATAGATAGTCCGTTTTTCATTTACAAATGCTTCGATAGGTAGGCATTCCAAAAAGCCCGGTCGCCCGGGCTTTTCAGTAATGCGGTCCAGATTCGGTCTTTCGGCGCTACTGGCGCGGTACGGACCTTTCCTCAATGTTTTTCCGACCACGATCCCTGTCTGCCGGATAACTGCTTCTGGTGCTTTACGCTGCACACCCGGGTCAGTTGCCAACCCTCTGAACCGTTATTAGGCCGGTTCATCGCTGCCTGTTTTGAAAAGTTGAAACTAAAGAGCGTCGGCATCCTTGCCGGTGTTGCCTGGCATCCCTGCCATCGCTTCGATGGCGTCCTTGCCCATGTTGCGTGCCGTCCTTGGCACCTTCCTTGGCAGCATCCTTGCCGCCTCCACCACCTTGTTGGCTGGCTTGAGACGAAGAATATGCATGTATGCATATACAGTCAATGCACAAATGCATTTATTTTTGCCATGGAAATGCATGCGTGCATTCGCGGCCTTGCGGGCAAAGGGCTTGGTGGTTTTCTGCAGGCGAAAAAAAGCCCGCGCAATGGCGGGCGTTGTCTTACGTAAGGAGGTTAACGGGCGTACATGCCCCACCAGAACACATGACCGAGGATGCTGATCTGCTCATCCTGGATATCCTGGAAACTGTAGTCCTCGTCCGGGTGTTCATCGCGATTGAAGCTGCGCAGGCGAATCCCGGTAGGCAGACGGTAGAGCTGTTTCACCCGCAACTGGCCATTGTGGTTGATGGCATACAAATCGCCATCGACGATATCGCCAATGCCACTCTTGCCTGCGTTCACCCCGACCGTGGCGCCGTCGCGCAGCACCGGCAACATACTGTTGCCGCGCACCGTCACACACTTGGCCTGATCGAACTGCACCCCGTTATGGCGCAGGCTGCGCTTGCCGAACCGCAGGCTGGCCTTCTCGCTTTCCTCGATGACGAATCTTCCTGATCCAGCAGCCAATTCAACCTCGCGCAGAAAGGGGATCGACACCTCGTCATCATTAACGGGCGTGTCGTCGTCCCACAGGCTTATGTCCTTGAGTTCCGAATGCATCGGGTCGCGCCCGTCATCGCGCAAAGCCCCCGCCGCCGCGCGCCCGCGCAGGTGGTCGGTGCTGACGCGAAAGTACTCGGCGATGCGCGAGATGTGCTTGTCCGACGGGTCAACGATCTTGCCGCTGAGGATCCGCGAGAGTGTGGATTGAGGCACGCCGGTACGCCGGTGAAGCTCCGTGGGGGAGATCCGGTCGCGGTCCAGCAGTTCTCTTAAGACGATAGAAACGTTGCGTTTTTGCATAACGCGGATAGTGCCGGGAGTTTTAGGGGTTGGCAAATGCTAATTTGCATAATTTATGCAAATCAGAAAGCGACAGCCAAAAGGAGTCATTCATCTGATCTTCAAACAAGAGGTATTTATACGGAGAACGACAATCGAGAAATTATGAGGCACCGGCGGTCGGACTCGTCTCAAGCACCGCTCTGGAAGGCCGATACCACAGGTGTTAATTTGCGCGGCTCCGGCCACGAACCGGAACCGCAGACAGGGATGTTTGGACGTCTTTCACGCCCAACCAGGCGTGCCTAATTTCTGTCATGAGTATCATCCGATGCTGCAAAGATCCCTAAGAACCCAAATTCTCGCGCTGCTGAGCGGCAGCCTGTTGGCGATGTTGCTGATTGCTTTGGCATGCTTTCATTTCCTGTCCAGCGGGGTGCAAAACTACGCCAACCTAATCGAAGGTCCGCTGCACACGTCGCAATTGATCGACGAGGCCAACCTGCAATTCAAGGTGCAGGTGCAGGAATGGAAAAACGTATTGCTACGGGGAAAGCAGCCGGCAGACCTGGATAAATACTGGAAGCAATTCGAAGAACGTCAGCGCGACGTACAGGGGATTCTCGGCGAACTGGCTAACCAGAAAGGCCTGGACGGCCAACTCAAGGCCCGCATCGAACGCCTGCGTGACGAACACCGTCAGCTGGGAAGCGCTTACCAGAAAGGTCGCGATGCCTATATCGCCGCGGGTGCAGACCCCACTGCTGGCGACGCCGCCGTTAAAGGCGTCGACCGTGCTACCAGCGACCAGATGAGCGAACTTGTCGGCGAACTGCGCAAACAGGGCGCCGAGCAATCGACGCTGATCAGCGCTGCTGCAAAACGCACGGTGATGCTGGGGATTATCGTAATGCTCACCTCGGGTCTGTTGATCGGCCTGTTGAGCCTGTGGCTCATCAACCGCAACTTGGTTGACCCCATCCGCAAGCTGATCGACTACGTGGCGCAACTGAGCCAAGGCAAACTGACCGAACGCGTGGTCAGTAGCCGTGAAGACGAGTTGGGCAAACTGGCCATGGCCGCCAACACCTTGCGCGACTTTCTCGCCGAAACCTTCAACCGCTTGCAGCGCAGCGCCAAGGATCTGGACAGCGCAAGTGGCGAGTTAAACGCCATCGCCGGTCTCATGGCCAGCGGTACCAACGAGCAGTTCAACCGTACCGATCAGGTGGCTACGGCGATGAACGAAATGTCCGCCACCGCCCAGGAAGTGGCTCGTCACGCAGCCGATGCCGCACGCGCTGCCGATGATGCCGACCAATCCGCGCAGCAGGGCGAAAAAGTCATGCGGGGCACCATTCACACCATCACCCAAATGCGTGGCGAGATCGCCAACACAGCCACGGTGATCCGTCGCCTGGAAACCGACAGTGGCCGCATCGGCAAGGTGCTGGAAGTGATACACGGCATCGCCGAACAGACTAATTTGCTGGCGCTGAACGCGGCGATCGAAGCGGCCCGCGCCGGTGAAGCCGGACGCGGTTTTGCGGTCGTGGCCGACGAAGTGCGAAGCCTGGCCCAGCGCACAGCGGCGTCGATCATCGAAATCAACCAGATCATCCAAACGGTGCAAACCGGCGCGGTGGACGCGGCTCAGGCGATTGAAAGTGGCCAGTCGCGCAGTGAAGAAAGTGTCGCGCAAGTGAATGAGGCCGGCGCCATGCTGGAGCGCATCACCCATGCCGTGGAAGCCATTCGCGACATGAACCGCCAGATTGCCACCGCCGCCGAAGAGCAAACCTCGGTGGCGGAAGACATCTCGCGCAACCTCACCGAAATCACCACGATTGCCAGTACCAACCTGGACAGCATGCAGCGCACCGAAGCGGCAAGCCGCAACCTTCACGGGTTGTCAGGGCAGTTGAATGAAGTGACGGCACGCCTGAGTGCTTAGCCGGACCGTTAGCCGTTAGATCGGCTTCGGGCTGAGCAGACATGTTGGAAGACCGAGCCCCGTATTTAGTCATAGCCTTACACGGGGCAATGCTCAGACCAAAGACTCTCAGCATTTGCGTGACCTTGCGGCGGTGATACCTAATCGACGAAACGTAGGCTTTTTTTGCGGGCACGCTGGACAGCTTTTTTGCCAGGCACTTTTGGCAGCAACTGCGTTAGATCCGATAATTGCGTCTCCGCTTTTTCGAGCGCGTTGATTGAGTAGCGCTGCCAAACCTTTTCAACTGGCCACAGGTCAGGTTCAGTCGACCTCTCGCGACGGGCATCTTTTGTCCGTTTCCACTTGATCAGTCGATTGATCGGTAGTGGCCTAAAGCTGCTTTCACCTTTAAGCCACTGACCAGGGCTCTTATCTTCAGGTGATCATTGGCGGGGCGTATCCCCCCGCATGGGCCCGCTGGCAAATGGCAAAGCAAAGAGGCCCCCCTTTTCCCAGTTGCACCCACCCCAGCACCACGCTACCCTCCTTCCCGTCGCTGCCAATTCAGCGATCGGGCCTGAGAACCCGGCAAGATGCAGGCGCACCAAGCGCCCCCAAACCCGATTTGCAGGCGTTTTTTTTCGCCTCACAATTCGTGCAATGGCGGCTGTGCGTGGGAGACCTTCGGGTCTGCCGGGTTCCTGTATCTCCGGTTTCTCAGCCTGCGCACAGCTGCCACCCATTCGCCTGAGAACGAACGTGGTAGCTCTCCACTGATATGGGAGTTTTACCGATGACCGCTACAGATCCGTCTGCGTTAACCACCCTCGGCGTCACCCCCTTCTCCTTTCATTCCGACCAACCGCTATTCCGTGTAAACAGCGGTGTTTCCCTGCACGAAGCCTTGCACCATGCCTCCGACCTCCTCCATGTCGCCAAGCAGCTCGCAGAAGATGCGGCGATGACCAGGGAGACGGACCGTTACGCCTGGGCGTCGCATTACTTGCAGGAGATGGTGAAAGCGGTGGTTGATGATGCAGTGAAGGTGTTGGATTCGCCCGGCAACATTCAGTAAGGGGCAACCGTAAAAAAGGGCGGTGCTTTATATAAAGGCGCCGCCCTTTTTTGTGTTTTACCTGGCCGTTTGCGACCTGCGAAGGGCCGACTTCACGTGTTAACCTTGCGCCCATCGCAACAAATGCTGGGCCAAGCGCCCAATGCCGTTTAGTTAAGCGCCCCCGATTGGGCACGATGTTGAGCTTTCGATCTTCAGCGATGCAGGGGCTGCGGCCTGCAGGTACAGCGCGGCGATCCCTTCGCAGCCTCGCTAAGGCTCGACAGCTCCCACATTCGGCCTGCGTCGTTTGGAAGCCTGCGCTGCGCAACTGATCGACACTGGACCACGCGCGCCCTTTGCCCCATCACTTTCAACGAATTTGCCTACTATCCAATGAGTAAAAACACCGCCGATCTGTCCTCCCACACGCCGATGATGCAGCAGTACTGGCGTCTGAAAAACCAGCACCCTGATCAGTTGATGTTCTATCGCATGGGCGACTTCTACGAGATCTTCTACGAAGACGCGAAGAAGGCCGCCAAGTTGCTGGACATCACCTTGACCGCGCGCGGGCAGTCGGCGGGGCAGTCGATTCCGATGTGTGGGATTCCTTACCATTCGTTGGAAGGCTACTTGGTCAAGCTGGTGAAGCTGGGCGAGTCGGTGGTGATCTGTGAGCAGATCGGCGACCCGGCGACCAGCAAAGGGCCGGTGGAACGTCAGGTGGTGCGCATTATCACGCCGGGCACGGTGAGTGATGAGGCGTTGCTGGACGAGCGTCGTGACAACCTGATCGCGGCGGTGTTGGGCGATGAGCGGTTGTTCGGCCTGTCGGTGCTGGACATCACCAGCGGCAATTTCAGCGTGCTGGAGATCAAGGGCTGGGAGAATCTGCTGGCGGAGCTTGAGCGCATCAACCCGGTGGAGTTGTTGATTCCGGATGATTGGCCGAAGGACTTGCCGGCAGAAAAGCGTCGTGGGACCAAGCGTCGTGCGCCGTGGGATTTTGAGCGTGATTCGGCGCTGAAAAGTCTGTGCCAACAGTTCTCGGTGCAAGACCTCAAAGGCTTCGGCTGCGAAACCCTGACCCTGGCCATCGGCGCCGCCGGTTGCCTGCTCGGTTATGCCAAGGAAACCCAGCGCACCGCCCTGCCGCATTTGCGCAGCCTGCGCCACGAGCGCCTGGACGATACCGTGGTGCTCGATGGCGCCAGCCGGCGCAACCTGGAGCTGGACACCAACCTGGCCGGTGGCCGCGATAACACGCTGCAATCGGTGGTGGACCGTTGCCAGACCGCCATGGGCAGCCGCTTGCTGACCCGCTGGCTGAACCGTCCGCTGCGCGACCTGAGCGTGCTGCAAGCGCGCCAAACCTCTATTACCTGCCTGCTGGATGGCTATCGCTTTGAAAAGCTGCAGCCGCAGCTGAAGGAAATCGGCGATATCGAGCGCATCCTGGCGCGGATTGGCCTGCGTAATGCGCGGCCGCGTGACTTGGCGCGTCTGCGCGATGCCTTGAGCGCCCTGCCGCAGCTGCAAGTGGCGATGACCGAGCTGGACACTGCGCACTTGCAACAACTGGCCGTGACCGCCGGCACATACCCGGACCTCGCGGCGCTGCTGGAAAAAGCCATTATCGACAACCCGCCGGCCATCATCCGTGACGGCGGCGTGCTGAAAACCGGTTACGACACCGAGCTGGATGAACTGCAATCGCTGAGCGAAAACGCCGGGCAATTCCTGATTGATCTGGAAGCCCGCGAAAAGGCCCGCACCGGCCTGGCCAATTTGAAGGTCGGTTACAACCGCGTGCACGGCTACTTTATTGAGTTGCCGAGCAAGCAGGCCGAGTCGGCGCCGATCGACTATCAGCGTCGTCAAACCCTTAAAGGTGCCGAGCGTTTCATTACGCCGGAGCTGAAAGAGTTTGAAGACAAGGCGCTGTCGGCCAAAAGTCGCGCTCTGGCGCGCGAGAAAATGCTCTATGAAGCGCTGCTCGAAGACTTGATCAGCCGCCTGGCGCCGCTGCAGGACACCGCCGCGGCCCTGGCGGAGCTGGATGTGTTGAGCAACCTGGCCGAGCGCGCGCTGAACCTTGATTTGAACTGCCCGCGGTTTGTCAGCGAGCCGTGCATGCGTATCGTGCAGGGTCGTCACCCGGTGGTTGAGCAGGTGTTGACCACGCCGTTCGTCGCCAACGACCTGTCGCTGGATGACGACACCCGCATGCTGGTGATCACCGGTCCGAACATGGGCGGTAAATCCACCTACATGCGCCAGACCGCGTTGATCGTGCTGCTGGCGCATATCGGCAGTTTTGTACCGGCAGCCAGTTGCGAGCTGTCGCTGGTCGACCGCATTTTCACGCGGATCGGTTCCAGCGATGACCTGGCCGGTGGCCGTTCGACCTTTATGGTGGAAATGAGCGAAACCGCCAACATCCTCCACAACGCGACCGAGCGCAGTTTGGTGCTGATGGACGAAGTCGGCCGCGGCACCAGCACCTTCGACGGGCTGTCGCTGGCCTGGGCGGCGGCCGAGCGATTGGCGCATCTGCGCGCCTATACCCTGTTCGCCACGCACTATTTCGAGCTGACCGTGCTGCCGGAAAGCGAGCCGCTGGTGGCCAACGTGCATCTCAATGCCACTGAGCACAACGAACGTATCGTGTTTCTGCACCACGTGCTGCCAGGGCCGGCGAGCCAGAGTTACGGCCTGGCCGTGGCGCAATTGGCCGGTGTACCGGGCGATGTGATCACCCGCGCTCGCGAGCACCTCAGCCGCCTGGAAACCACGGCCTTGCCCCATGAAACCGTGGTGGCAAGCCCGAAAAAAGCCAGCAGCAAACCCGCTGCGCCACACCAGAGCGACATGTTCGCCAGCCTGCCTCACCCTGTCCTGGATGAGTTGGCCAAGCTGGACCTGGACGACATGACGCCGCGCAAAGCGCTGGGAATGCTCTATGCACTAAAGACACGGGTCTAACGCAGACGCTTGCAAGCTGATAGAATCTCGCGCGGTTTGGGATGCTGCGGGCTTTTAGCCTGGCCTGCAGACTATCGCTCCCGAACCTCGCGAGCCCCACCACAAGGGGTTTCGCTGCCGCCGCCTGAGGAGAGAATTAGAAATGACCTTCGTCGTTACCGACAACTGCATCAAGTGCAAGTACACCGACTGCGTCGAAGTGTGTCCGGTGGACTGCTTCTACGAAGGCCCGAACTTCCTGGTTATCCATCCGGATGAGTGCATCGACTGCGCCCTGTGTGAACCAGAATGCCCGGCCGTCGCTATTTTCTCCGAGGACGAAGTCCCGGCAGAGATGCAGGAATTCATTCAGTTGAACGTCGAATTGGCGGAAATCTGGCCCAATATCACCGAACGCAAGGATCCGATGCCGGATGCAGCGGAGTGGGATGGCAAAAAAGGCAAGATTGCAGACCTCGAGCGCTAAAGCGCCGCCGCCCAATAAAAAAGGCCCCTTGCGGGCCTTTTTGCGTTTCTGCAGTGCAGGTTTCACTTTTCTGCAGGCAAAAAAAAGGGGCGGTATGACCCGCCCACATTTTTTCCCTAGTCCCTGTATTCCTTTTTCATCATCCTGATGAATCGCATCCTGCGACGTTCCTTCAACCATCGTTCCTTGATGGCTGTGTCAATCCGTGGACACAGGGCTGATCTTAGAGAGTTCCAAGGGAAGTTCAACGGGATCCAACGGCTGGGCTGAAGAGCTTCATCGCTAAAACAACAATAAATAATTGTTATATTTCAACAAGATAGAAAATTCTCTCTCCATTTCGAGATGTCCACGTCCGGTAAAAAACCCAAACACTTACGAAAAAGTAAGTGAATGCTTACACGCGCCAATGCGTAAAAGCGCAACAGCGCCCGGTTGACCTTCCTGCGGACAAGAAAAAGCCCCGACACTGTCGAGGCTTCTTTTCCTTCAGGCTGATCAGTCGTCGCTGACCGTAATCGTCGGCATTGCCGGCGCAGCCGCTTCCTGCAGGACGATGCGCGCGCCTACATGACGGGCCAACTCCTGATAGATCATAGCGATCTGCCCGTCGGGCTCAGCCGCCACGGTCGGCTTGCCGCCATCCGCCTGTTCACGAATCTCCATCGCCAGCGGCAATGAAGCCAGCACTTCAACGCCGTATTGCGTGGCCAGCTTCTCACCGCCGCCTTCGCCGAACAGGTGCTCGGCATGCCCGCAATTGGAGCAGATGTGCACCGCCATGTTTTCCACGACGCCCAGCACCGGGATGTTGACCTTGCGGAACATCTCGACGCCTTTTCTCGCATCAAGCAGCGCCAGATCCTGGGGCGTGGTCACGATCACCGAGCCGGCCACCGGGACTTTCTGCGCCAGGGTCAGCTGAATGTCGCCGGTGCCTGGCGGCATGTCGATCACCAGGTAATCCAGGTCGCCCCAGGCGGTCTGAGTGACCAATTGCAGCAAGGCGCCGGACACCATCGGCCCGCGCCACACCATCGGCGTGTTGTCATCGGTGAGGAAGGCCATGGACATGACCTCGACGCCCAGCGATTCAATCGGCACGAACCACTTCTGATCCTTGACCTTGGGACGGGTGCCTTCGGCGATACCAAACATCACGCCTTGGCTTGGGCCATAAATGTCGGCGTCGAGAATGCCAACGCGGGCCCCTTCGCGGGCCAGCGCCAGTGCAAGGTTGGCGGCCGTGGTGGATTTGCCCACGCCGCCCTTGCCGGATGCCACGGCGACCACGTTCTTGACGTTGGCCAAACCCGGAATCTGCGCCTGGGCCTTGTGCGCGGCGATCACGCACTGGATGTCGACCTTGGCCGAACGCACACCGTCGAGACCCTCGATGGCCATTTGCAGCATCTGCGCCCAACCGCTCTTGAACAGGCCGGCGGCATAACCCAGCTCCATCTGGACCGAGACCTGGTCGCCCTGGACGTCGATGGTGCGTACACAGCCGGCGCTGACCGGGTCCTGGTTCAAATAGGGGTCGGTGTATTGGCGAAGAACGGCTTCCACCGCTGCGCGATTGACGGCGCTCATGGGCTACTCCCGAAAAAAGACTGACTGAAACAGGCGGCTATCCTAACCGTTCCAGCCGCCAAGCGGCATGCTTTCGCGCCCCGGGAGGATTCAGAAACAGCGCCACGGGGTGAAATATATTTCCCGGCGCTTTATAGTGGCCGACCTCCGTTTCATCAAGTAGCCGAGCCCCATGTCCGAGCCACGCAAGATCCTCGTCACCAGCGCCCTGCCCTATGCCAATGGTTCTATCCATCTTGGCCATATGCTTGAGTACATCCAGACCGATATGTGGGTGCGCTTCCAGAAGCATCGCGGCAATCAATGCATTTATGTCTGCGCAGACGACGCCCACGGATCGGCCATCATGTTGCGCGCCGAAAAGGAAGGGATCACCCCGGAACAACTGATCGCCAATGTGCAGGCTGAACACAGCGCCGACTTTGCCGAGTTCCTGGTTGATTTCGACAATTTCCACTCGACCCACTCCGATGAAAACCGCGAGCTGTCGAGCCTGATCTACACGCGCTTGCGCGACGCCGGGCACATTGCCACGCGTTCGATCACGCAATATTTCGACCCGGAAAAGAAAATGTTCCTGGCCGACCGCTTCATCAAGGGCACCTGCCCGAAATGCGGCACTGAAGACCAGTACGGCGACAACTGCGAGAAGTGCGGTGCCACTTATGCACCGACTGACCTGAAGAACCCGCGCTCGGCCATCTCTGGCGCCATTCCGGTGCTCAAGGATTCCCAGCACTTCTTCTTCAAGCTCCCGGACTTCCAGCAGATGCTGCAAACCTGGACGCGCAGCGGCACCCTGCAAGACGCCGTGGCCAACAAGATCGCCGAATGGCTGGATGCCGGCCTGCAACAGTGGGACATCTCCCGCGATGCGCCGTACTTCGGTTTCGAAATCCCGGACGAGCCAGGCAAGTACTTCTATGTGTGGCTGGACGCGCCGATCGGTTACATGGCCAGCTTCAAGAACCTGTGCGACCGCACGCCGGAGCTGGACTTCGATGCGTTCTGGGCCAAGGATTCCACCGCCGAGCTGTACCACTTCATCGGCAAGGACATCGTCAACTTCCACGCCCTGTTCTGGCCGGCGATGCTTGAAGGGTCGGGCTACCGCAAGCCAACCGGCATCGCCGTGCACGGCTACCTGACGGTCAACGGCCAGAAAATGTCCAAGTCCCGTGGCACCTTTATCAAGGCGCGCACCTACCTGGACCACTTGTCGCCGGAATACCTGCGCTACTACTACGCCTCCAAGCTGGGCCGTGGCGTCGACGACCTCGACCTGAACCTGGAAGACTTCGTACAGAAGGTCAACTCGGACCTGGTGGGCAAAGTCGTCAACATCGCCAGCCGTTGCGCCGGGTTTATCCACAAGGGTAATGGCGGTTTGTTGGTGGCCGAGAACGCCGCACCGGAACTGACCGAGGCCTTCCTGGCCGCCGCGCCAAGCATTGCCGACGCCTATGAAGCGCGCGACTTCGCCCGCGCCATGCGCGAAATCATGGGCCTGGCCGACCGTGCCAACGCGTGGATCGCCGACAAGGCGCCGTGGTCGCTGAACAAGCAGGAAGGCAAGCAAGCTGAAGTCCAGGCGATCTGCGCCACGGGCGTCAACCTGTTCCGCCAGTTGGTGATCTTCCTCAAGCCGGTGTTGCCATTGCTGGCCGCCGACGCCGAGGCGTTCCTCAACATCGCGCCGCTGACCTGGAATGACCACGCTACCTTGCTCAGCAACCATCAATTGAACGAGTTCAAGCCGCTGATGACCCGTATCGACCCCGTCAAGGTGCAGGCGATGACCGATGCTTCGAAAGAAGACCTGGTCGCCAGCCAGACCGACACCGGCGAATCGGCACCGGCCGGCAACGGCGAGTTGGCCAAAGACCCGCTCTCCCCGGAAATCGACTTCGACGCTTTTGCCGCCGTTGACCTGCGCGTTGCGCTGATCATCAAGGCCGAAGCCGTGGAAGGTGCCGACAAGCTGTTGCGCCTGACGCTGGACATCGGTGATGAGCGACGCAACGTATTCTCCGGAATCAAGAGCGCTTACCCGGACCCCTCCAAGCTCGATGGTCGTCTGACCATGATGATTGCCAACCTCAAGCCACGGAAAATGAAGTTCGGTATTTCCGAAGGCATGGTGATGGCGGCGGGCCCTGGCGGTGAAGAGATCTACCTGTTGAGCCCCGACAGCGGTGCCAAACCGGGTCAACGGATCAAGTAAAACGATGTGGCAAGCAGCGTTGTTGTGGCGAGCGGGCTTGCCCCGCGTTGGGGCGCGTAGCGGCCCCTGAACCAAACACCCGGTTCTACCTTTGGAAACCGGGTGGCCTTGGTGGGGCCGCTTCGCAGCCCAACGCGGGGCAAGCCCGCTCGCCACAACAGCCCGGCTCGCCATAGAAAAGCCGCCCGGGCTCACCCCTACAGGCCCTGTTTGTCTAACCGGCATGCCAATGATCACCCCATGACTCTGATCCAACGTATCGACGCGCTGCTGCCGCAGACCCAATGCGGCAAATGCGGGCACCCGGGCTGCAAGCCTTACGCCGAGGGCATTGCTCAGGGCGAGGCGATCAACAAGTGCCCGCCCGGTGGGCAGGAAACCATTGCGGGCCTTGCGCAGTTGCTGCGCGTGCCGGTGCTGGAACTGGACACCAGCCGAGGCGAGGCTCCCGCTCAGGTCGCCTATATTCGCGAGGCCGAGTGCATCGGCTGCACCAAATGCATCCAGGCTTGCCCGGTGGATGCGATTGTCGGCGCCGCCAAGTTGATGCACACCGTGATCATTGATGAGTGCACCGGTTGCGACCTGTGTGTGGCGCCCTGCCCTGTCGATTGCATTGAGATGCGCCCAGCGACGAGCGTGCTGCCGATTGTCGGCGGCCTGGCTGCCAATGATCAGCAGCGCCATGCGCGTGCCCTCAAGCGCGACCGGGCGCGGCGGCGCTATGAGCAACGCAACGCGCGGCTGCAACGCGAAGATGCACATAAACTCGCCGAGCGCCTGGCGCGAGCCAAACGCCCGATACCCAGTGTGCCTGTGCACACCGACAGTGCTCAGGTAGCCCAGGATGCAGCGGTCAAGAAAGCCAAAATCACCGTGGCAATGAGTCGTGCCCAGTTGCACAAATCCTTAAAGGCATTCGGTCATCCGCCGACGTTTGAGCAACAGTCGCAGCTGATCGTCCTGCAGCAGCAGTTCGAAGCGGCAGAGCAGGCGCTCAGCGCACTGGAGGCGAACTGTCCGCCTCCACCGCCGACCGCCAAAGACCCTGAACTCAAGCGCGCGAAAATCCAGCTGGCGATGCGCCGCGCCGAATTGAAGAAGGCCCAGGACCGCAATGCTGACGAGCAGCAATTGGCAACCTTGAGTGCCGCGCTGGCCACCGCGGAGCAAACCCTGCATGACGCCGAGGCTGTCAGGGAGCAGCCAAGACCTGAGTTGCAGCGTGTGGAAAAACGCCCCATCGACACTCAGCTGCGCCAGCTGAAAACCGCCTTGGCGTACGCGCGCGCGGACGCCAGCAGGTTGCTACGCCAGCCGCAAACCACCGCGGATGAGCTCAAAGCCGCACAACACACGCTCGAGCAAGCGCAGCGCCAAGTGGACGCGCACACCGGCGATTGATCCGCGACAGTCGCTGCCGGGCAGAGTGGCGATGGTTTATCCTGCAACGCCTGCACTTTTGAAACTACGACGACAGCCTGCAAGGAAATACCCGCCCCATGAACGCCGCAAAACGCCTGGAAATTTTCCGCAGGTTTCACGAAGACAATCCGGAGCCCAAAACCGAACTGGCCTACTCGTCGCCATTCGAGTTGCTGATTGCGGTGATTCTGTCGGCCCAATCCACGGACGTTGGCGTCAACAAGGCCACCGCCAAGCTATACCCGGTGGCCAATACGCCAGAGGCTATTTATGCACTGGGTGTGGACGGGTTGTCGGAGTACATCAAGACCATCGGTTTGTACAACAGCAAGGCCAAGAATGTCATCGAGACCTGCCGCCTGCTCGTCGAGCTGCATGGCAGCGAGGTGCCCCAAACTCGCGAAGCCCTTGAAGCGCTGCCGGGTGTGGGTCGCAAGACGGCCAATGTGGTGCTCAACACTGCGTTTCGGCAACTGACCATGGCAGTGGACACGCATATTTTTCGTGTCAGCAACCGAACCGGCATCGCTCGCGGCAAAAACGTCGTTGAGGTGGAAAAACAGCTGATGAAGTTCGTGCCCAAGCCCTATCTTCTCGACTCCCACCATTGGTTGATCCTTCATGGACGTTACGTTTGCCAGGCCCGCAAGCCTCGCTGCGGCAGCTGCCGGATCGAAGACCTGTGTGAATACAAGGACAAGACGTCCGACGATTGAGCAATCATTGGTTTTCTCGATCAGTCGATTGAAAAAATCTTTTTTACCCGTTCATGGATTATCGTTATAAGGAGCGCCAATGGCAGTCTTAGCCTGGAGTGAACCTTATGAGCACTGGCAAAGAACAACTGGATGTAGAAGACGACCTCGTTGCAGAGTCGGATGACGATGGGGACGCACCTGTTGCAGAGGTGGCCAAGACCAATTTGAGCAAACGCCGCACTATCGATAACCTTCTGGAAGAGCGACGCTTGCAAAAACAACTGGCCGATTACGATTTCGACCTCTGATCAGCCCGTTCACGACCGGAAGCCTCCCTGATGGAGGCTTTTTTTTGCCGACTATTTCTGCGCCCCGCCCTAGACCAGGCCGTTGCGTTGAGCCAGCTCGATCAGGTCCACAAGGGACCGGGCATTGAGCTTGAGCAACAGGCGAGTCTTGTAGGTACTGACGGTCTTGTTGCTCAGGAACATGCCGTCGGCGATTTCCTTGTTGGTTTTGCCACGGGCCAACTGCTGCAGCACCATCATTTCGCGCCCCGACAAGCGCTCGACCATGTCCGCCTCGCTGGCGTTGCCCATGGTTGAACGCACGGAATTGAGCGCCTGGTTGGGGAAATAGCTGTAGCCGGAGAGCACGGCCTTTATCGCGCTCAGCAATTCGGTCAAATCCTGCTGTTTGCACACGTAGCCCGCCGCTCCCGCCTGCATGCAGCGCATCGAAAAATGCCCGGGCGCCTGGGACGTCAGCACCAACACCTTGAAAGGCGCGGGCTGCTTGGCAGACGCCAGGCGGCAAATAACTTCCAGCCCATCGAGTTTGGGAATCCCGATATCCAGTATGACAATGTCCGGTACATGTTCCCGTGCAAGTTGCAACGCATCGACACCGTTATCAGTCTCGGCAACGACTTCATAACCATGACGCTCCATTAGCATGCGCACAGCAAGACGAATGACGGGATGATCATCCACGATCAGCACTTTATTCATGAGAAAGTCCAATTTCGCTGTTCGAATTATTTAGAGCAAGCACAATAGCGTAGTCGTTTCCTAGTTGGCATAGCATTACCCCCCAAGCAACAGCAAGCAGAGACCCACCCCACAGCGATATAGGAATTAACCTACAAAAAAACATTAACTCGGACAGTTTGGGCTTTATGGCGCCTTTCAGAACTTTCCGGGGGCTGACATGTTTTGAGTGAAATAACCGCCGCGCAAGGGGTTCAGGGTAAACGTGCCGCACAGGACTTTCAGGAAATACCCATTGCTCATCACCCACAAGCGAATGAGCAGACGCAAAAAAACCGCCTGCATTAGTTCCTTTGAACATATTCATTTACACCCCTGCTTCCTACAGAACTTTCCATGCCTTACATACCTTTCTTACTTGTGTAGTGAATTTTCTGTAGGACATAGTTCCTAGTCAGGTGTTAAAAATTCATTCAACAACGCAAAACATGAATTCGAACTGAAAAATAAACCCATCAACTTTCCTGACCGACAAAAACTTAAACATCCCCCTGAGTTTTTAAACATTGTGTTCGGTTCAACCCCCGCGACTTAATCGGCAGGCAAAAAAAATGGCCCCTTAACAGGGGCCATTTCTAACAACGCAGATCACTCAGAACAGCTTGCGACCCTTGTTGGCAGCAATGCGCATGCGCAGTGCGTTCAACTTGATGAAGCCTGCAGCATCCGCCTGGTTGTAGGCGCCGCCGTCTTCTTCGAAGGTAGCAATGTTGGCGTCGAACAGCGACTCATCGGACTTGCGGCCGGTGACGATCACGTTGCCCTTGTACAGCTTCAGGCGGACAACGCCGTTCACGTGGGCCTGGGAGGCGTCGATCATCTGTTGCAGCATCAGACGCTCAGGGCTCCACCAGTAGCCGGTATAGATCAGGCTGGCGTACTTGGGCATCAGCTCGTCTTTGAGGTGAGCCACTTCACGGTCCAGGGTGATGGACTCGATGGCGCGGTGAGCGCGCAGCATGATGGTGCCGCCTGGGGTTTCGTAGCAACCACGGGACTTCATGCCCACGTAACGGTTCTCGACGATGTCGAGACGGCCGATACCGTGTTCGCCACCGATACGGTTCAGGGTCGCCAGCACGGTGGCCGGGGTCATTTCGACGCCGTCCAGCGCGACGATGTCGCCGTTGCGGTAGGTCAGTTCCAGGTACTGTGGCTTGTCAGGAGCGTTCTCCGGGGAGACGGTCCATTTCCACATGTCTTCTTCGTGCTCGGTCCAGGTGTCTTCCAGCACGCCGCCTTCATAGGAGATGTGCAGCAGGTTGGCGTCCATCGAGTACGGGGACTTCTTCTTGCCGTGACGCTCGATCGGGATCGCGTGCTTTTCTGCGTAATCCATCAGCTTTTCACGGGACAAAAGGTCCCACTCACGCCACGGAGCAATCACTTTCACGCCTGGTTTGAGCGCGTAGGCGCCCAGTTCGAAGCGCACCTGATCGTTGCCCTTGCCGGTCGCGCCATGGGAAATGGCGTCGGCGCCGGTTTCGTTGGCAATTTCGATCAGGCGTTTGGCGATCAGCGGACGTGCGATGGAAGTACCCAGCAGGTACTCGCCTTCGTAGACGGTGTTGGCGCGAAACATCGGGAAGACGAAATCGCGGACGAATTCTTCGCGCAGGTCGTCAATGTAGATCTCTTTCACGCCCATGGCTTGCGCCTTGGCACGTGCAGGTTCGACCTCTTCGCCCTGACCCAGGTCAGCGGTGAAGGTCACCACTTCACAGTTATAAGTATCCTGCAGCCACTTGAGGATCACCGAAGTGTCCAGGCCGCCGGAATACGCGAGAACGACCTTGTTTACGTCGGCCATGCCATCACTCCACGGGGTTGTACGGAAAGGCGTCGATTCTACCGACCAAAACCGTGAATTTACAGAGGCGCGACAGCAAATGAAGATAAAGCGACAGATTATGTCGAGCGGGCGACCGAGGGTCGCACCTTAAGACGTGTGTGCCGGGTTGCTCGGTGCAGTGGCCTGCGGCGCCGGTTTCTCGGGGGCTGCCACGCGTTCCAGCTGGATATTCACGCGGCGATTGCGCGCCCGGTTGGCGGCATTGGTGTTGGGCGCCAGTGGGTAGCTCTCGCCGTAAAACCGCATGGAAATCTGCGATTCCGGGATGCCATTGGCCTTTAAGTAGTCCGTGACCGCCAACGCCCGGCGGCGCGAGACATCACGGTTGGTCAGGCGATTTCCGCTGTTGTCCGAATGGCCGTTCAACTCGACATGGTTGACGGTAGGATCGGCTTTCATGAACGCCACAATCACGTCCAGCTTCTTCTTCGCGGCCGCGTCCAGTTCAATGCCGCCACCGGGAAAGCCGACTTCGGTCTGTTTGACCTGGTCGTAATTCATCGGCAACAGCTTGGTGGTGCACAATTGGTAGTCGTTGTAGGCCTTGTTGAACTTGACCGGCAACAGACGGATTTCCGAGTAGCCGCCTTCGCGCCCGTAATGCCGCACGGTCGGGCTACGTCCTTCCAGCAAACCGGTGAACAGCCGCCCGGCCTGAGCTTGGGAGCTGTTGAACAACACCTCGCCACTGCCTGCACGCACGGCGCCAAGGTTGATGTCCCCGCGGCCCGGCTGCCAGGGCGCAGCGGCGGCCAACAAGGTCGCCGAGCCCGCACCCAGCGCGCCGTTGTAGGCTTTCAGACGAAACGTCGCCTGCTCGCCGGCCCGGCGCACGAACTCACCCGAGCCGAAATCGGTGATCGGTTGGGTCAAGCGGCATTCGAACTGGTCGCCTTCCACCTTCCACTCAATATTCTCCAGACGTGTCTGGAACGTGAGGGCCATCGCAGGCAGGCTGGCGAACACACTGAGCAGGGCTAGATAATGCTGGCGCACGGGAGGCTCCACTGGTTTCTACAACACTTCAAAGCGTCATACGTCGTTAAGGCATACCCAGGGATATCGGTAGCGTCCTGCAAAACTTGATAGCGAGTGCCTGCAAGAGTCTTTTCCGGTAGCATTCCCACCAGATTGACCCGCCTGGAATCCCCAATGTCCGACCGCCTGACCCTGCTGCGTCCCGACGACTGGCATATTCATCTTCGCGATGGTGCTGCGTTACCCCAAACTGTGGCCGATGTAGCGCGCACATTTGGCCGCGCCATCATCATGCCTAACCTGGTACCTCCGGTGCGTAATGCCGCTGAAGCCGACGCCTATCGCCAGCGCATCCTCGCTGCACGGCCGGCCGGCAGCCGCTTCGAACCGCTGATGGTGCTTTACCTCACTGACCGCACCCAGCCTGACGAAATTCGCCAGGCCAAGGCCACCGGCTTCGTGCACGCCGCCAAGCTGTATCCGGCGGGCGCGACCACCAACTCCGATTCCGGCGTGACCAGTATCGACAAGATCCTGCCGGCCATCGAAGCCATGGCTGAAGTCGGTATGCCGCTGCTGATTCACGGTGAAGTCACGCGTGGCGATGTCGACGTGTTCGATCGCGAGAAGGTCTTCATCGACGAGCATATGCGCCGCGTGGTCGAGCTGTTCCCGACGCTTAAGGTAGTGTTCGAACACATCACCACGGCCGACGCCGTGCAGTTTGTGACCGAGGCTTCGGCCAATGTCGGTGCGACCATCACCGCGCATCACCTGCTCTACAACCGGAACCACATGTTGGTGGGCGGGATTCGGCCGCACTTCTATTGCCTGCCGATCCTCAAGCGCAACACTCACCAAGTGGCCTTGCTGGACGCCGCCACCAGCGGCAGCCCGAAGTTCTTCCTCGGCACCGACTCCGCGCCTCACGCTCAACACGCCAAAGAAGCCGCGTGTGGCTGTGCCGGCTGCTACACCGCTTATGCGGCGATCGAGCTGTACGCCGAAGCGTTTGAACAGCGTAATGCCCTGGACAAGCTCGAAGGCTTCGCCAGCCTCAACGGCCCGCGTTTCTACGGCCTGCCGGCGAATACCGACCGCATTACCCTGGTTCGTGAAGACTGGACCGCCCCTGCCAGCCTGCCGTTTGGCGAGCTGACTGTTATCCCGCTGCGCGCCGGTGAAACACTGCGCTGGCGCCTGCTGGAGGAAAGCAAGTGAGTGAAGACCATTACGATGACGAACACGAGCACAGTGGCGGCGGTTCCCGTCACCCGATGGCCGAGCGGTTTCGCGGCTATCTGCCGGTGGTCATCGATGTAGAAACCGGTGGCTTCAACTGCGCCACCGACGCCTTGCTGGAAATTGCCGCGACCACCATCGGCATGGACGAGCAGGGTTTTGTGTTTCCCGAGCACACCCACTTCTTTCGTGTCGAGCCGTTCGAGGGCGCGAACATTGAAGCAGCCGCTTTGGAATTCACCGGCATCAAGCTCGACCACCCGCTGCGCATGGCGGTGAGTGAAGAAGCGGCGCTGACCGATATCTTCCGTGGCGTGCGCAAGGCATTGAAGGCCAATGGTTGCAAACGCGCGATCCTGGTCGGCCACAACAGCAGCTTCGACCTGGGCTTCCTGAATGCCGCCGTGACGCGGTTGGACATGAAGCGCAACCCGTTTCACCCGTTCTCCAGCTTCGACACTGCTACCCTCGCGGGCCTGGCGTATGGCCAGACCGTGCTGGCGAAAGCCTGTCAGGCGGCCGGTATCGACTTTGACGGGCGTGAGGCTCACTCGGCTCGCTACGACACCGAGAAGACGGCCGAGTTGTTCTGCGGCATCGTCAACCGCTGGAAGCAGATGGGCGGCTGGGAAGACTTCAACGACTGAGGCCTGCCCGAGCGCTGTTGTGGCGAACGGGCTTGTTGTGGTGCGGGCTTGTTGTGGTGAGCGGGCTTGCCCCGCGTTGGGCTGCGCAGCGGCCCCAGAACCAAACAACGCGGTCTGCCAGGTAAATCGTGGCGGTCTAATTGGGGCTGCTTCGCAGCCCAACGCGGGGCAAGCCCGCTCGCCACAACTTACTCACTCACCACAACCTACCCACTCGCCACAACAACCCATTGCCACAACAATCCTCCAGCCACTGAACACCAGTCGCCACAAGGTCATTTCCCGCGCATAAAAAAACCGGCCTTCTCAGGCCGGTTTTTTTGCTTCGAACGTGGCTTACAGCTTGCCAGCGTTCTCGGTCAGGTAAGCCGCAACACCTTCGGTGGAAGCGGTCATGCCTTTGTCGCCTTTTTTCCAGTTGGCAGGGCAAACTTCGCCGTGCTCTTCGTGGAATTGCAGCGCGTCGACCAGACGGATCAGCTCTTCCATGTTACGGCCCAGCGGCAGGTCGTTGATGATCTGCGAGCGCACAACGCCCTTGTCGTCGATCAGGAACGCGCCACGGAAAGCCACGCCGCCTTCGGACTCAACGTCGTAGGCCTTGGCGATGTCGTGCTTCATGTCGGCAGCCATGGTGTATTTGACTTTGCCGATGCCGCCATCATTGATGGCGGTGTTGCGCCAGGCGTTGTGAGTGAAATGGGAGTCGATGGAAACGGCTACCACTTCAACGTTGCGCGCCTTGAAATCGTCCATGCGGTGGTCCAGAGCGATCAGCTCCGACGGGCAGACGAAGGTGAAGTCCAGCGGGTAGAAGAACACCAGGCCGTATTTGCCTTTGATGGCTTCAGACAGTTTGAAGCTGTCTACGATTTCGCCATTGCCGAGGACGGCAGGTACGTCGAAATCCGGGGCTTGTTTGCCGACGAGTACGCTCATTGGTTATCTCCTGATGCAGGGGTGACGATTGAAGTAAAAGGACCGGCCCAGTCTGACGCGAATAAGCGACAGCCCTGTGACGCGGTCACGCTTCGTGAAGACCGACCATCATACACTGAAAAAACCGTTCGTCAGCGCACGGGCAGTGCCGGGCAATACCCTACGAATCTACTTTGACAATCATTCTCGTTAACATTAAGATCCATCGCACTTAAGCCTTAACCCGCGATGGTTCTCCCTTATGTATGTCTGCCTCTGCACTGGCGTCACCGACGGACAAATCCGCGAAGCAATCTACGAAGGTTGCTGCAGCTACAAGGAAGTACGTGAAACCACCGGCGTTGCCAGCCAGTGCGGTAAATGTGCTTGCCTCGCCAAGCAAGTGGTACGGGAAACCCTGACGCAGCTGCAAACTGCTCAGTCAGCACTCCCCTACTCAGCAGAATTTACACACGCTTAAATAGCGTGTTTTGAAGAACCGGACTTAGTGTCCGGTTTTTTTATGTCCGCAATTCAATTAGTTAGCGTCAAGACGCGGAACACAAACATTCTTATTCCGATTAATTTTCATTTATTATTCAATAACTTAGGTTTGACACTAGGGATTTCGCCGCTCAAACTCCGCCTTATACACAGCTAATACAGGGCAGGACCCCAGTCATGAAAGGCGACATCTCAGTCATCCAGCAACTCAATAAAATCCTTGCCAATGAACTGGTCGCGATCAATCAGTACTTTCTGCATGCACGCATGTATGACGATTGGGGCCTGGAAAAGCTCGGCAAGCGCGAATACAAAGAATCCATCAAGGCCATGAAAGACGCGGACGCGTTGATCAAGCGCATCCTGTTCCTGGAAGGCCTGCCGAACGTGCAGGACCTGGGCAAGCTGAACATCGGCGAGCACACCCAGGAAATGATCATCAGCGACCTGAAGTTCGAACAAAAGAGCCACAGCGACCTCAAGGCCGCCATTGCGCACTGCGAAACCAAGGGCGATTTCGGCAGCCGTGAACTGCTCGAAGACATTCTGGAAGACCAGGAAGAACACATCGACTGGCTGGAAACCCAACTGGGCCTGATCGACAAAGTCAGCCTGGAAAACTACCTGCAATCGCAGATGGGTGAATAACCCGTAGTCAACAGGCCATAAAAAAGCCCCGCTCTCTTTCGAGAAGCGGGGCTTTTTATTGACTGACGCACTGAAGGCGCCGGCTAGCCGGCGCCTTCAGGGTTACGCGTCGGTCTTGGCGGCTGCGTTTGCCGCTGCTTCTTTGATCAGCGCTTGCAGCGAACCATCCGCAGCCATTTCAGTGATGATGTCACTGCCGCCGACCAGCTCACCGGCGACCCACAACTGCGGGAACGTTGGCCAGTTGGCGTACTTCGGCAGGTTGGCGCGGATTTCAGGGTTTTGCAGGATATCCACGTAGGCGAATTTCTCGCCGCACTGCATGATGGCCTGGGAAGCCTTCGCGGAGAAACCGCACTGAGGAGCGTTTGGCGCGCCCTTCATGTAAAGCAGAATGGTGTTGTTGGCAATCTGCTCTTTGATCGTTTCGATGATATCCATGGAACACCTCGGCTGGAACTTTGCGACTCACAGGTCGGCACGGTGGCGCATTGTAACGCAAAATTCCAGCCCGGTGGTCGGGCGCCTCAGGCAGCCGCTACCTGCACCGGCACACCGTTGAGCGCAGCATTGCCGGATAACTCGTCCAACTGCCGCTCGTCGGTCAAGTCATTCGCACTCGCCCCCGGCTGCCCGCTGGCAATGCTCATCTGCACGCCTGGGCGTCCATGCCCCCAGCCGTGGGGCAGGCTGACCACGCCGGGCATCATGTCCAGGCTGGCCACTACTTCCACTTCGATCATGCCGATGCGCGAACTGACGCGCACCCGCTGACCATCGCTCAATTGTCGACTGGCCAGGTCATCAGGGTGCATATGCAACTGGTGCCGAGGCTTGCCCTTCACCAGACGATGATAGTTATGCATCCACGAGTTATTGCTGCGCACATGACGACGGCCGATCAACAGGAGTTCATCCAACACCGGCCCGGGGTGTGCTGCGAACCGCGCCAAGTCAGCAAGGATCACCGCTGGCGCTGCCTGCACTCGGCCGTTGGCGGTCTTCAAGCGCGCGGCGAGATTGGGCTTGAGCGGCCCCAAATCCACGCCGTGCGGATGGTCGGCAAGCATCGCCACCGACAACTTGTGATCGGAAGCGTCACCGTAAGCCCCGGCACGCAAACCGAAGTCAATCATCTGCGCCGGCGCCATGGTCGGTTTGAGCGCCACGCCTGTCTGCGCCGCGAAGGCCTTGGCCAGGCCGACAAAAATTTCCCAGTCGTGCAGCGCGCCTGCGGGCTTGGGCAGGATCGCGCGGTTGAACCGAGTGACGTTGCGCACGGCGAACATATTGAACGTGGTGTCGTAGTGATCGTTTTCCAGCGCCGAGGTGGACGGCAGGATGAGGTCAGCGTAACGCGTGGTCTCGTTGATATAGAGGTCGATGCTGACCATGAACTCAAGCCCGTCCAGCGCCTGCTCCAACTGGCGACCGTTTGGCGTCGACAACACCGGGTTGCCGGCCACGGTCACCAGGGCGCGGATCTGGCCTTCGCCTTCGGTGAGCATTTCCTCCGCCAAGGCGGACACCGGCAATTCACCGCCATATTCCGGGCGCCCGGACACGCGACTCTGCCAGCGATTGAAATGCCCGCCACCGGTTGACGCCACCAAGTCCACGGCCGGCGAGGTGCACAAGGCGCCGCCGACACGGTCCAGATTGCCGGTCACCAGATTGATCAATTGCACTAACCAATGGCACAGCGTACCGAAGGCTTGGGTGGACACGCCCATGCGCCCGTAACACACCGCCTTGTCCGCTGCGGCAAAGTCCCGCGCCAGCTGGCGGATCTGTTCGGCAGGCATTGCACATTGGCGGCTCATGGCTTCAGCGGTAAACCCGGCAATCGCGCGACGCACGTCTTCAAGACCGTCGACCGGCAAATGGCTTTCACGCGTCAGGTTCTCGCTAAACAAGGTGTTGAGCAACCCGAACAACAACGCCGCATCGCCTCCGGGCCGCACAAACAGATGCTGATCGGCGATCGCCGCCGTCTCGCTGCGTCGTGGGTCAACCACCACCACGCTGCCGCCCCGCGCCTGAATGGCCTTGAGACGCTTCTCTACGTCAGGCACGGTCATGATGCTGCCGTTGGACGCCAACGGGTTGCCGCCCAGGATCAGCATGAAATCGGTGTGATCGATATCCGGAATCGGCAGCAGCAGGCCGTGGCCGTACATGAGATGACTGGTGAGGTGATGAGGCAGCTGGTCCACCGAGGTCGCGGAAAACCGATTGCGCGTCTTGAGCTGGCCAAGGAAGTAGTTGCTGTGAGTCATCAGCCCATAGTTGTGCACGCTGGGGTTGCCCTGGTACACCGCCACCGCATTCTGCCCATGCCGGGCCTGGATACCCGCCAGGCGCTCAGCGACCAGCGTGAATGCCTCGTCCCATGGGATCGGTTGCCATTCGTTGCCCACGCGCAACATGGGCTGGCGCAAGCGGTCCGGGTCGTTCTGGATGTCCTGCAATGCCACCGCTTTGGGGCAGATGTGCCCACGGCTGAAGGTGTCCAGCGCGTCAGCCTTGATTGAGGTGATCGCCAGGCTGCCGTCGTCGGCCCGGGTGGTTTCCAGGGTCAGGCCGCAGATGGCTTCACACAGATGGCAGGCACGGTGGTGGAGAGTCTTGGTCATGGCCAGTCTCTTTATTGGGCTTTGAGCCAACTATGGCCCGTCACCTGAGCGCGTACCAGTAAGGTTCGCCCCGTGAATCGAGAGGCATCAGGCCAGACCATGAGCAAATGTTTCAAAACCTTGCGAAGAGCCGCCGAAACCGACCCGGCCTAGCCTGCGCCCGCCCCCACGCATTGCAAAAGGTCTCAGCGCCAGTGTACAAATGGCCCGCTGCTGTCAGGAATCAGTCTTCAAAAGCGCTTCAGCGCCCTTCTTGAACACCCTTAAAAACCGTAGCCCTATTGGTAAGACGCGACATTTAATTATAAGATCGCGCCTTCCCCTATTTCGTCGCCCCGTGCGGCTTTCGCCGCAGGTCTCGCCCGTTGTCACAATAAACAAGGCTTTGAGTATCTGCGGTCTGTTGCAAAAAGGTAGTTAATGATGAGCGCAAGGCACTTTCTCTCCCTGATGGATTGCACGCCCGAAGAGCTGGTCAGCGTGATCCGTCGAGGCATTGAGCTTAAAGACCTGCGTAACCGCGGCGTACTGTTCGAGCCTTTGAAAAACCGTGTGCTCGGGATGATTTTCGAGAAGTCGTCGACGCGCACCCGCGTGTCGTTCGAAGCCGGCATGATCCAGCTGGGTGGCCAAGCCATCTTCCTGTCCTCGCGCGATACCCAACTGGGCCGTGGCGAGACAATTGCCGACAGCGCCATCGTGATGTCGAGCATGCTCGATGCGGTGATGATCCGTACCTTTGCCCACAGCACCGTAACCGAATTTTCCGCCAACTCCCGAGTACCGGTGATCAACGGCCTGTCCGATGACCTGCACCCGTGCCAGTTGCTGGCCGACATGCAAACCTTCCTCGAGCATCGCGGTTCGATCCAAGGCAAGACCGTGGCCTGGATCGGCGACGGCAACAACATGTGCAACAGCTATATAGAAGCGGCGATCCAGTTCGACTTCCACCTGCGCATCGCATGCCCGGAAGGCTACGAGCCTGACGCGCGCTTCCTGGAACAGGCCGGCAGTCGCGTCACTGTCGTGCGTGACCCGCGTGACGCGGTGATCGGCGCGCACCTGGTAAGCACCGACGTCTGGACCTCCATGGGCCAGGAAGAAGAAACCGCCAAGCGCCTGGCCCTGTTCGCGCCGTTCCAGGTGACCCGCGCCCTGCTCGACCTGGCCGCGCCGGACGTGCTGTTCATGCATTGCCTGCCCGCGCACCGTGGCGAAGAAATCAGCCTTGACCTGCTCGACGATGAGCGTTCGGTCGCGTGGGACCAGGCCGAAAACCGCTTGCACGCCCAGAAAGCGTTGCTTGAATTCCTTGTCCCGCCGTCGTACCACCACGCATGAGCCAGCCATTACTGCTGAACCTGCGCAATCTGGCATGCGGCTATCAAGACCAACGCGTGGTGCAGAACCTCAACCTGCACCTCAACGCGGGCGACATCGGCTGCCTGCTGGGCTCTTCGGGCTGTGGCAAAACCACTACCTTGCGCGCGATCGCCGGGTTTGAACCGGTGCACGAAGGTGAAATCAGCCTGGCCGGCGACGTGATCTCCAGTGCCGGCTTCACCCTCGCACCGGAGAAACGCCGGATCGGCATGGTGTTTCAGGACTACGCGCTGTTCCCGCACTTGAGCGTGGCCGACAACATCGCCTTCGGCATTCGCAAGCACCCACAAAAAGACCGCGTGGTCGCTGAGTTGCTCGAGTTGGTCAACCTGAAGAACCTGGGCAAACGATTTCCCCATGAGCTTTCCGGCGGCCAGCAACAACGCGTCGCCCTCGCCCGCGCCCTGGCGCCGGAGCCGCAACTCTTGCTGCTCGATGAGCCGTTCTCCAACCTCGACGGCGAACTGCGGCGCAAGCTCAGCCACGAGGTGCGCGACATTCTCAAGGCGCGCGGCACCAGTGCGATTCTGGTCACCCATGATCAGGAAGAAGCCTTCGCCGTGAGCGATCAGGTCGGTGTGTTCAAGGAAGGCCGCCTGGAGCAGTGGGACACGCCCTACAACCTCTATCACGAACCGCAGACGCCGTATGTCGCGAGCTTTATCGGCCAGGGTTATTTCATCCGTGGCCAGTTGAGTTCGCCGGAATCGGTCAGCACCGAACTCGGCGACCTGCGCGGTAATCGTGCCTACACCTGGCCCACCGGCGGCGCGGTGGACGTGCTGCTGCGCCCGGATGACATCGTTTATGCACCGGAAAGCGCGTTGAAAGCGCGGATTGTCGGCAAAACGTTCCTTGGCGCTTCGACCTTGTACCGCCTGCAATTACCGACCGGTGCACAACTGGAGTCGATTTTCCCCAGCCATGCAGATCACCAGGTCGGCGCGGATGTGGGGATCCGAGTGGCGGCTGAGCATCTGGTGTTGTTTCAGGCATCGGGCAGCGTTGCGGCGCAGATTCCGCAGTCCGAGTCCGGGGTAAGGCGTTACAGCCCCGTTAACTGACGAAACCGACTCAACAGGTGGAAGCTGGCTTGTGTGGGAGCTGGCTTGCCTGCGATAGCATCACCTCGGTCTGACTGAAAGACCGAGGCGCTTGCATCGCGGGCAAGCCCGCTCCCACAGTGGATGTCATGCTCTTCAACAGTGAAATTCAGGCCCGGCCAATCGGCGCGAATGTGGCCTGGGTATGCTCAGCCAGCACCGCCGCCGGCAGCTCAACTTCCAAACCCCTCCTCCCGGCACTGACAAAAATCGTCGCGAACGGCTGCGCCGTCACATCAATAAAAGTGCGCAGACGCTTCTTCTGCCCCAACGGGCTGATGCCTCCCAACAAATAACCGGTCGAGCGCTGAGCCGCCGCTGGATCAGCCATTTCGACCTTTTTCACCCCGGCCGCATGGGCGAGCGCCTTTAAATCCAGACTTCCGACGACCGGCACCACTGCCACCAACAATTCCCCTTTCTCACTGCTGGCCAGCAAGGTCTTGAACACCTGCGCGGGGTCAAGCCCCAACTTTTCCGCAGCCTCCAGGCCATAGGAGGCTGCCTTGGGGTCATGTTCGTAACTGTGGATGTGATGTTCGGCACGAACTTTTTTCAACAGGTCCAGTGCGGGGGTCATGGCTACTCCGGGCATGGCAAACAGAGGGCCAATTCTAGGCCAAGCGTAAGCAAAACGCTCTAGTGCGCCACTCCCGCGAGACGTACCAATCGGCGTAAGCGTGATCATTCACCAGAACAATAGTTCGAAAATGACCAATGGTTCACTTTCGACCTTTGACAGCCGTCATTCTTGTCTATATTTTTTCGTTTCCGAATACTGTAGGAATAGCACCTGCGGTACTCCAGCAATAAGCCATGTCCTGGATGGGGATCCTCGCCACGGTGAAAATCGCGCAACAGCCCGTTGAGGCCGCGCGCCAAACAAGAACAACAATTGAGGTTTTCCATGACAACTGCTCTTCAACAGCCTTCACTTTCGAGCCAATGCATGGCCGAATTCCTGGGGACTGCGCTTCTGATCTTCTTCGGTACAGGATGTGTCGCTGCGCTCAAGGTCGCGGGTGCCAGCTTTGGGTTGTGGGAAATCAGTATCATCTGGGGGATCGGCGTCAGCATGGCGATCTACCTGAGCGCCGGTATTTCCGGGGCTCACCTCAATCCGGCGGTGAGCATCGCCCTGTGCATTTTTGCCGATTTCGAAAAACGCAAACTGCCCTTCTATATCCTCGCCCAGGTCGCCGGCGCCTTTTGCTCCGCCGCGCTGGTGTACACGCTCTACAGCAATCTCTTTTTCGATTACGAACAAACCCACCACATGGTTCGCGGCTCCCAGGCCAGCCTGGAGCTGGCGTCGGTGTTCTCCACCTACCCGCATGCCCTGCTGAGCACAGCCCAGGCGTTTCTGGTGGAAATGGTCATCACCGCCATCCTGATGGGCGTGATCATGGCCCTTACCGACGACAACAACGGCCTGCCACGCGGCCCGTTGGCCCCGCTGCTGATCGGCCTGTTGATCGCGGTGATTGGCAGTGCCATGGGCCCACTGACCGGCTTTGCGATGAACCCGGCGCGGGATTTCGGGCCCAAGCTGATGACCTTTTTCGCCGGCTGGGGTGAAATGGCCTTTACCGGTGGCCGCGATATTCCTTACTTCCTGATTCCGATTTTCGCGCCGATTGTCGGCGCCTGCCTCGGTGCTGCGGCCTATCGCGGGCTGATTGCCCGTCATCTGCCGAGCGCCACACCTGCTATAGATGAAACACCTGACACGGCTGTCAACGGCAAGACGCGTATTTCCTGATAGCGCCAGCCTGGTCCCTCTGCCCCTTTGCGGCCCAGGCTGATTCCTTACTCTCTTATTTTCCGTCCAAGGCAATCGACATGACCGATATTCAGAATAAGAACTACATCATTGCCCTTGATCAGGGCACCACCAGTTCGCGGGCGATCATCTTTGACCGTGACGCCAACGTGGTCTGCACCGCCCAGCGCGAATTCACTCAGCATTACCCGCAAGCCGGCTGGGTCGAGCATGACCCGATGGAAATCTTCGCCACCCAAAGCGCGGTGATGGTCGAGGCCCTGGCACAAGCCGGCCTGCACCATGACCAGGTCGCTGCCATCGGTATCACCAACCAGCGTGAAACCACCGTGGTCTGGGACAAGATCACTGGCCGTCCGATCTACAACGCGATCGTGTGGCAATGCCGGCGCAGCACCGAGATCTGCCAGCAGCTCAAGCGTGATGGTCACGAGCAGTACATCAATGACACCACCGGCCTGGTCACCGACCCGTACTTCTCCGGTACCAAGCTCAAGTGGATCCTCGACAACGTCGAAGGCAGCCGTGAGCGTGCGCGCAACGGCGAGCTGCTGTTCGGCACCATCGACAGCTGGCTGATCTGGAAATTTACCGGCGGCAAAACCCACGTTACCGATTACACCAACGCCTCGCGCACCATGCTCTTCAACATCCACACCCTGGAGTGGGATGCGAAGATGCTGGAGATTCTCGACGTGCCGCGCGAAATGCTGCCGCAAGTCAAATCGTCTTCGGAAATCTACGGCCGTACCAAAAGCGGTATCGCCATCGGCGGCATCGCCGGTGACCAGCAAGCGGCCCTGTTCGGCCAGATGTGCGTAGAAGCGGGTCAGGCCAAGAACACTTACGGCACCGGCTGCTTCCTGCTGATGAACACCGGCGACAAGGCCGTCAAATCCCAGCACGGCATGCTCACCACCATCGCTTGCGGTCCCCGCGGCGAAGTGGCCTACGCCCTGGAAGGCGCGGTATTCAACGGTGGTTCCACCGTACAGTGGCTGCGTGACGAGCTGAAGATCATTGCCGATGCAACCGACACCGAATACTTCGCCGGCAAGGTCAAAGACAGCAACGGCGTATACCTGGTCCCGGCCTTCACCGGCCTGGGCGCGCCTTACTGGGACCCGTATGCGCGTGGCGCGCTGTTCGGCCTGACCCGTGGCGTACGGGTTGATCACATCATTCGTGCAGCCCTGGAGTCGATTGCCTACCAGACCCGCGACGTATTGGACGCCATGCAACAGGACTCCGGCGAACGCCTCAAAGCCCTGCGTGTGGACGGTGGCGCAGTCGCCAACAACTTCTTGATGCAGTTCCAGGCCGACATCCTCGGCACTCGGGTCGAGCGCCCGCAAATGCGCGAGACCACCGCGCTGGGCGCCGCTTACCTGGCCGGCCTGGCCTGTGGTTTCTGGGGCAGCCTTGACGAGCTGCGCGGCAAGGCCGTGATCGAGCGTGAATTCGAACCCACGCTGGACGAAGCCGCCAAAGAAAAACTCTACGCCGGCTGGCAGAAAGCGGTAAGCCGTACCCGCGATTGGGAACCGCACGAAGGCGCTGAATAAGCCAAGCGCCGGACCCACATAGGGTTGTAACTGGCGGGGAGCGGCGTGCTGCGTCATCATGGGCCACTTTTGTATGGCAGCCCAAAGGACGCCCCATGAATCTGCCTCCCCGCCAGCAACAAATCCTCGAACTGGTCCGCGAACGCGGCTATGTCAGTATCGAGGAGATGGCGCAGCTATTCGTTGTCACCCCGCAAACCATCCGCCGCGATATCAATCAGCTGGCGGACGCCAATCTGCTGCGCCGCTACCACGGCGGCGCGGCCTATGACTCCAGTGTCGAGAACACCGCGTACGCCATGCGTGCCGACCAGATGCGCGATGAGAAACAACGCATCGGTGAAGCCATTGCCGCACAAATTCCTGATCATGCCTCGCTGTTCATCAATATCGGCACCACCACCGAGTCGATCGCGCGCGCGCTGCTCAATCACAATCACCTGAAAATTATCACCAACAACCTCAACGTCGCCACCATGCTCAGTGCCAAGGACGACTTCGACGTACTGTTGACCGGCGGCAATGTGCGCCGTGACGGTGGTGTGGTCGGTCAGGCGAGCGTCGATTTCATCAACCAGTTCAAGGTCGACTTCGCCCTGGTGGGCATCAGCGGTATTGACGAAGACGGCAGCCTGCTCGACTTCGATTACCAGGAAGTGCGGGTTTCCCAGGCGATCATTGCCAATGCGCGCCAGGTGATCCTGGCGGCCGACTCAAGCAAATTCGGGCGCAATGCCATGATTCGTTTGGGGCCGATCAGCCTGGTGGACTGCTTGGTGACCGATCAGCAGCCGGTGCCGGCGCTGGTGCAGTTGTTGAACCAGCACAAGGTTCGGCTGGAAGTCGTTTAGCGCCGTTACTGGCGCTATCGAGGGCAAGCCTCTCCCACACTGGAATGCGATCAATCTGTGGGAGGGGGCTTGCCCCCGATGGCGATCTATCTGCCACCCTCATGTTCACAAATTTTCCCTTTGCCCCCCTTCGATGAGTTTTTTCAATCGAAGTTGGCTGGCTGTGCGCGCGTTTATCAGCTACCATTTTCGCAAATGAACATTAATGTTCGAATTCCAAGACGAAAAGATCGCGAGGCTAGCCGATGAACCCTTCCACCTTGCCTGCTCCACCGCTTGCCGAAGTCTATGACGTTGCCGTAATTGGTGGCGGGATCAATGGCGTCGGCATCGCAGCAGACGCAGCCGGTCGCGGTTTGTCGGTATTCCTTTGCGAAAAGGACGACTTGGCCAGCCACACGTCCTCGGCCAGCAGCAAGCTGATCCACGGTGGCCTGCGTTACCTCGAACATTACGAATTCCGCCTGGTGCGCGAAGCCCTGGCCGAACGTGAAGTGCTGCTGGCCAAGGCCCCGCATATCGTCAAGCAAATGCGTTTTGTGTTGCCACACCGCCCGCACCTGCGCCCGGCGTGGATGATTCGTGCTGGCCTGTTCCTGTATGACCACTTGGGCAAGCGTGAAAAACTCGCCGGTTCCAAGAGCCTCAAGTTCGGCCCTGACAGCCCGCTGAAAAGCGAAATCACCAAAGGCTTCGAATACTCCGACTGCTGGGTCGATGACGCCCGCCTGGTGGTGTTGAACGCCATGGCCGCTCGCGAAAAAGGCGCGCATATCCACACCCAGACCCGTTGCATCAGCGCGCACCGCAACAACGGCATGTGGGAAATGAACATGGAGCGCGCCGATGGCAGCCTGTTCTCGATCCGCGCCCGCGCCCTCGTGAACGCCGCCGGCCCATGGGTCGCCAAGTTCATCAAGGAAGACCTGAAGCTGGATTCGCCTTACGGCATCCGCTTGATCCAGGGCAGCCACCTGATCGTGCCGAAACTGTATGAGGGTGCCCACGCACACATCCTGCAGAACGAAGACCAGCGCATTGTCTTCACCATTCCGTACCTGAACCACCTGACCATCATCGGCACCACCGACCGCGAATACACAGGCGACCCGGCGAAAGTAGCGATTACCGAAGGTGAAACCGACTACATGCTTAAAGTGGTGAATGCCCACTTCAAGAAGCAGTTGAGCCGCGACGACATCGTCCACACTTACTCCGGCGTGCGCCCGTTGTGCAACGACGAGTCGGATAACCCGTCGGCCATTACCCGCGATTACACCTTGTCGCTGTCTGGCGGCACTGGCGAGGCGCCAATCCTGTCGGTGTTCGGCGGCAAGCTGACCACCTACCGCAAACTCGCCGAGTCGGCGATGGCGCAGCTGGCGCCGTTCTTCACCCAGATGCGTCCAAGCTGGACGGCCACGGCCAGCCTGCCGGGCGGCGAGAACATGACCACGCCAGAAGCGCTGGCCGAGGCAATTCGCGCCAAGTTCAACTGGGTTCCGGCCGAGATCGCGCGTCGTTGGTCCACCACCTACGGCAGCCGCACCTGGCGCTTGCTCGAAGGTGTGCAGTCGCTGGCTGACCTGGGCGATCACCTGGGTGGCGGCCTGTACACCCGCGAAGTCGATTACCTGTGCGCCGAAGAATGGGCAACGCAACCGCAGGACGTGTTGTGGCGCCGTACCAAACTTGGGCTGTTCACCACCCCAGAGGAACAGGCCAACGTGCAGCGTTACCTGTCCAAGGTCGAGCAGAACCGCGCGAAGATCGAAGCGGCCTGATCAAGCCGTCGTGAAAAGCCCCTGTGCCGAAAGGCCAGGGGCTTTTTTTATGCCTGCAGCGCCTGGCGCTGATACCGCAGGCCCATGTCACGAATGCCGCTGAGGGCGGAGCCCAGCAACACCGGATAAGCCGCCTGCAAAAACCCGGGTGTTGCCGTCGCCAGTGCGCGCTCCAGCCACAGGCAGGCCTGCGACTCATCGCCGGTTTCGGCCAGCTCGGCAGCGTGGTTGTATTGCCCGCGAAAATCGCCCGCCTCGGCTGAGCGCTGATACCACTGCCGCGCCAGTTGCACATCCTTGGACACCACGACGCCTTCATGGTGGAACCGCCCCAGCAGGTTCATCGATTTGGCATGCCCTTTGGCCGCCGCCTGCTCGAACAACTCATACGCGGCGACAAGGTCGCGCTCGACACCGCGACCGCGCGTCAGCAACTGGCCGTAGTTATACAGCCCCCAATCCAGCCCAAGGTCGCCCGCTTTGCGGTAATGCTCGGCGGCGTCCGGCAGGTCGATTTCGCAGCCCCAGCCGTTTTCAAGGCAGCGCCCGATCATGTTGATGGCCATCGGGTGGTCCTGACGTGCGCTGATGCGAAACCAGCTCAGCGCCAACGCTTCGTCCTTTTGTATGCCCCGACCCTCCAGCAACAACTGACCCAAGGTCGCCTGCGCATCGGCATCACCCAATTGCGCAGCGTGCATCACCCATCGCGCATACGCGCGCGGGTTATCACCGATTTCACCCGATTCATTGCCTGGCCGCGCGCTCTGCATGCTCGTCTGCACTCTCTCAAGCTGACAAAAATTTCATGAATCATCCTGTTACAAACTATTACATTTGAGATCGTTTATCAATTACGATCACCTCTCAATTCCAACAACACGAGACTATTCAATGGCTACCGGGATCAGTTCTGCCCCTCATTCATCGCGGCATTTGCTCGCATCGGCGGTGGGTTTGGCAGTGGCTGCGCAAGGAGGATTCAGCTATGCAGCGGAGACTGCAGATGACGGCACAGGGGTAATTCAGCTCGGCGCGACCAGTATCGAAGGTCAGGCCCCAAGCCAGAGCGTTTACAACCCCGTAGCGCCTTCCTCCCCCAAGTACACCGAGGCGCTGCGTGATACACCGCAGACGATTACCGTGGTGCCCAAGGAAGTCATTCACGATCAAAACCTGCTGACCCTGCGCGACGTGCTCAGCACCGTGCCAGGCATTACCTTCGGCGCCGGCGAAGGCGGCAGCGGTTACGGCGACAGCATCAACCTGCGCGGTTTCTCGGCCAGCGGCGACATCTACGTCGACGGCGTGCGCGACAGCGCGCAGTACAGCCGCACCGACCCGTTCAACCTGGAACAGGTCGAAGTCGTCAGCGGCGCAAGTTCGGTGTACTCAGGTTCCGGCGCGGTCGGCGGCACCATCAACCTGGTGTCCAAGCAGCCGGAATTACGCGACAAAACCACGATCAGCGCCGGCATCGGCACCGATAACTACAAGCGCACCACGCTGGATACCAATCAGCAACTCAACGACACCACAGCGTTCCGGCTCAACCTGATGGCGCATGGTAACGATGTGCCGGGCCGCGATTATGAAGATTACTCGCGCTGGGGCATTGCACCCTCTATCGCCTTTGGCCTGGGCACGCCGACCCGCGTTACCGTCAGTTATGAACACCAGAAAGATGACAACACGCCGCAGTACGGCATCCCCATCTACAACGGCAAGCCAATGCCGGGTGTGGGTTGGAGCGACTATTACGGTTACCACAACATCAATGACCAGCAAATCACCTCGGACGCGTTCAGCCTGAAACTCGAACACGACTTCAACGACGCCGTGTCAGTGCGCAACTTCACCCGCGTCGAGCGCGTGCGCCAGGACCTGCGCGCCTCCGGCCCCGAAGGTGCCCAGGCCGGCTGCCTGGCCAGCGGCACCCAGATAACGGGCGCGCCCTGCGCCACCGGCCTCAAGCCTGGCTATTTCCAGCCAAGCGGCGGTTCGCTGGGCAACGAGCGCAACACCCAGAACAAAATGTTCACCAACCAGACTGACGTAACCAGTCACTTCAGCACGGGCTTTATCGACCACACACTGGTGACCGGCATCGCCATCAGCCGCGAGGAATACGAGGCGGATACCGGAAAATGGCTGACCAACAGCAACGGCAGCACGATCGTTCCACCGCCGGTCAGCTTCAGCGACCCCAACTCGGACTGGACCGGCCCCGTCAACTTCACCCGCGCAGCCCACGTTGACGGTGCGCTGAACAACCGCGCCGCCTACGCCTTCGACACGCTCAAACTTAATCCGCAATGGGAAATCAACGGCGGTTTGCGTTACGAGCACAATGCCGGCAGTTCGGTCACCAATGCCTACTCCAGCACCGGCGTGGAAACGCCCGGCGTTCGCTACGGCCAAGCGGATGACCTGACGTCCTATCGCCTGGCGCTGGTGTACAAACCGGTGGAAAACGGCAGTTTCTATATCGCCTACGGCAACAGCAAGACGCCGTCGCAAGCCAGCGTCAATGGTGGCTGCTTCACCCCGGCGAAAACGTCCAGCGCGCCCACCAACAACTGCAACGTTGCCCCGGAAACCGCCGTCAGCTATGAGATCGGCACCAAATGGGACTTCCTCGACAATGCCTTGTCGGTCACCGGCGCGATCTTTCGCAATGACCGCACCAACTACAAAGTCGCCGATCCCGACCCGACCAACCTGAGCGGCACGCAATCGCTCGACGGCAAAGCACGCGCAGACGGCGTGGCACTCGGCCTGAGCGGTGCGATCACGGATAAGTGGAAGGTCTTTGCCAACTACACCTACCTGGATACCCGCGTGTTGCGCAGCGCCAGCGACTTCACCCTGGCCACCACCGGCTTCGACGCGCAGAAAGGCGAGCCGCTGCCGTTTACGCCGAAACATGCGGCCAGCCTTTGGACGGTGTACGACCTGCCCTACGACTTTCAGGTGGGCTACGGCATCACGGCGCAATCCAAGCAGTACCTGGTCAGCGCCGCCGGGGCACCGACTGCGCCGGGCTACGCCGTGCAGCGCGCGATGCTCGGCTACAAGGTCAACAAACAGTTGAACCTGCAGTTGAACGTTAACAATCTGTTCGACAAGGAATACCTGACGCGCATCCGTAACAACGGTTGGGCGGTGCCGGGTGATGGGCGTGCGGCGGTTGTTTCGGCTGACTATACGTTCTGATTGTGGGGGGTGTTTTGGGGGGCATATCCGTTGGTTGGGTGATGGCGGGTATGGGTTCCGCCCTTACGGCGGGTCACTTTGGAAAAGCCCCAAAGTAACCAAAGGGCTCTTGCCCCACCACTCGGCACCTCGCCTGGGCTCGGTGTGCCCTCACTCCGGTACTACGGAGCGGGCCGCCGCGACGGGGCGTCCCTGCCCCGTCGCGGCTAAACCGGCGTCCTGCCGGTTTACCCGCTCCGTACTACCTGCGTTCGGCCAGCGTGGTTTAACGGGGCGCCTAAGATCAAGATCAAGATCAAGATCTACAGCACGGCGGCCTAGTAGCCGACCTGAGTGGTAGAAGCAAAAGCAAAGCCGAGGCGGCCTGACAGCCGACCTGATTCTCGAAGCTGTACTCAATCAAATGTGGGAGCTGGCTTGCCTGCGATGGCATCGACTGGGTGTTACTGATACACCGAGTTGCCTGCATCGCAGGCAAGCCAGTTCCCACAGAAAAGCCAAGCAGTGCGGTGGTGGCGGTCTGTACTCGGTCAAACTGTGGGAGCGGGCTTGCTCGCGAAGGCGGTGGGTCAGTCAACTCATGTGTAGCTGAAACACCGCATTCGCGAGCAAGCCCGCTCCCACCTTTGGATCTCTGTGCATCAGACAGAGATGTGTTGCTGTGCTTTTGATCCGCTTTTGCTTCAACCACTCAGGTCGGCTACTAGGCCGCCGTGCTCTGCTTTTGATCTTGCTCTTGATCTAACAGGCCCCGTCAACCACGCTGGCCGAACGCAGGCTTGAATTCGTGGGTAACCCGGCAGGACGCCGGGTTAGCCGCGTTGGGCCATGGATGGCCCGTCGCGGCGGCCCACGGATTCAAGCCGGAGTGAGGGCACACCGAGCCTGGGCGAGGTGCCGAGTGGTGGGGCAAAGACCTTTTGGTTACTTTTGGGGCGTTTGCCAAAAGTGACCCGCTGTAAGAGCGGAACCCTAAGCCGCCGTGACCGCAGCAACGGATATACACCCCCCACCGCAGCCATTCGGTTTTCCGAACACCACACCCCAAACCATTCGGTTTGCCGGACCAAACCGCCAAACCCCTCCCGTCATACAAACTTAATACCCATATAAATCAACCAGATAACCTTTTATCCCTGGTATGGCACGACTCATGCTCTACACTCCCTGACGATTGCCTGCGACGCTTCAGGAGCCGTCACGGGCATTCGCTGTACAAAAGAGAGCCGTCTAGCCGGCTTCATAAAAAAAACAAATGTCGAGGAAGTATTGATGCGCATCGTTCCCCATATCCTGGGCGCAGCTATCGCTGCTGCTCTGATCAGCACTCCAGTTTTCGCCGCCGAACTCACCGGCACACTGAAGAAAATCAACGACTCCGGCACCATCACTCTCGCTCACCGCGACAGCTCCATTCCGTTTTCCTACATCGCGGACGGCTCGGGCAAACCCGTGGGCTACTCCCACGACATTCAACTGGCCATCGTTGAAGCCCTGAAAAAAGACCTGAACAAACCCGATTTGAAGGTCAAGTACAACCTGGTCACCTCGCAAACCCGTATCCCGCTGATCCAGAACGGCACCGCGGATATCGAATGCGGCTCCACCACCAACAACGCCGAACGCGCTCAACAAGTTGATTTCACCGTCAACATGTTCGAAATCGGCACCCGCCTGCTGGTCAAGAAAGACAAGGATGGCAAGCCGTCCTACGCTGACTTTGCCGACCTGAAAGGCAAAAACGTCGTGACCACCGCTGGCACCACGTCCGAGCGCATCATCAAAGCGATGAACGCCGATAAGCAAATGAGCATGAACGTCATCTCCGCCAAAGACCACGGCGAATCCTTCCAGATGCTGGAAAGCGGCCGCGCCGTCGCCTTCATGATGGACGACGCCCTGCTCGCAGGCGAAGAAGCCAAGGCCAAGAAGCCGGACGACTGGGTCATCACCGGTACGCCACAGTCTTTCGAAGCCTATGCGTGCATGGTGCGTAAAGACGATCCAGCCTTCAAAAAAGCTGTCGATGACGCCATCGTCGGTCTGTACAAATCCGGCGAAATCAACAAGATCTACAGCAAGTGGTTCGAGAGCCCGATTCCTCCAAAAGGCCTGAACCTGAACTTCCCGATGAGCGACAAGGTTAAGGAGCTGATCGCTAACCCAAGCGACAAACCAGCCCCTGACGTAAAAATCTGATACCTGACTAAGCTTATCTCCTGAGGGAGCCAACCCTCCCTCAGGCGTCTGTTACTACCTGCTGGCTTTAATTTGGAACACTCGACCTGGCGGTTTTCGAGCCGATCGCGTGTGCCTGGCGTTCAACGTCGGGCGGGAAAGGATCTTCCCCAAGCGGGTGCTTGTACATCGATCGATCTCGAGGGGAGACCCTAATGAATTACAACTGGGACTGGGGCGTGTTCTTCAAGTCCACTGGCGTGGGCAGCGAGACTTATCTCGACTGGTACATCGCCGGCTTGGGCTGGACCATCGCCATCGCTGTCGTGGCATGGATTATCGCCTTGTTGCTGGGGTCCATTCTGGGCGTCATGCGCACCGTGCCAAACCGCATCGTATCGGGCATCGCGACCTGCTACGTGGAACTGTTTCGTAACGTGCCGCTGCTGGTTCAGCTGTTTATCTGGTACTTCCTGATACCCGATCTGCTGCCGCAAAACCTGCAGGACTGGTACAAACAAGACCTCAACCCGACCACCTCGGCCTACTTGAGCGTCGTCGTGTGCCTGGGCCTGTTCACCGCCGCCCGTGTGTGTGAACAAGTGCGTACCGGCATCCAGGCGCTGCCACGCGGCCAGGAATCTGCCGCACGCGCCATGGGCTTCAAGCTGCCGCAGATCTACTGGAACGTGCTGCTGCCTCAGGCTTACCGCATCATCATTCCGCCGCTTACCTCGGAATTCCTCAACGTGTTCAAGAACTCCTCCGTGGCGTCCTTGATCGGCTTGATGGAACTGCTGGCGCAAACCAAACAGACTGCCGAGTTCTCGGCCAACCTGTTTGAAGCCTTCACCCTGGCCACGCTGATCTACTTCACCCTGAACATGAGCCTGATGCTGCTGATGCGCGTGGTCGAGAAGAAAGTCGCGGTGCCCGGCCTGATCTCCGTGGGGGGTAAATAATGGACTTCGATTTCAGCGGCATCATCCCCGCCATTCCTGGCCTGTGGAACGGCATGGTCATGACCTTGCAGTTGATGGTCATGGGTGTGATCGGCGGTATCGCGCTGGGTACGATGCTGGCGCTGATGCGCCTGTCGTCCAGCAAACTGCTGTCGCGTCTGGCCGGCGCCTACGTGAACTACTTCCGCTCGATCCCGCTGCTGTTGGTGATCACCTGGTTCTACCTGGCGGTGCCGTTCGTGTTGCGCTGGATCACCGGCGAAGACACCCCGATTGGTGCGTTCACCTCCTGCGTCGTGGCCTTCATGATGTTCGAAGCCGCGTACTTCTGTGAAATCGTGCGGGCCGGCGTACAGTCGATCCCCAAGGGCCAGATGGCCGCCGCACAGGCGATGGGCATGACCTATGGCCAGACCATGCGTCTGATCATCCTGCCCCAGGCGTTCCGGAAGATGACCCCGTTGCTGCTGCAACAGTCGATCATCCTGTTCCAGGACACCTCGCTGGTTTACACCGTGGGCCTGGTGGACTTCCTCAACTCCGCCCGCTCCAACGGCGACATCATTGGCCGCTCCAATGAGTTCCTGATCTTCGCCGGTGTCGTCTACTTCATCATCAGCTTTTCCGCCTCGCTGCTGGTCAAGCGTCTGCAAAAAAGGTTTGCCGTATGATCTCTATCAAGAACATCAACAAGTGGTATGGCGACTTCCAGGTGCTGACCGATTGCAGCACCGAGGTTAAAAAAGGCGAAGTGATCGTGGTGTGCGGGCCGTCCGGCTCGGGTAAATCCACCCTGATCAAGTGCGTCAACGCACTGGAACCGTTCCAGAAAGGCGACGTGGTGGTGGACGGCACGTCTATCGCCGACCCGAAGACCAACCTGCCGCAACTGCGCTCGCGCGTGGGCATGGTGTTCCAGCACTTCGAACTGTTCCCGCACCTGACCATCACCGAAAACCTGACCATCGCGCAGATCAAGGTGCTTGGCCGCAGCAAGGAAGAAGCCACCAAAAAGGGCCTGCAACTGCTTGAGCGCGTCGGCCTTTCGGCACACGCGCACAAGCACCCGGGCCAGCTTTCCGGCGGCCAGCAACAACGGGTGGCGATTGCCCGCGCCCTGGCCATGGACCCGATCGTCATGTTGTTCGACGAACCGACCTCGGCGCTCGACCCTGAGATGGTCAACGAAGTGCTCGACGTGATGGTGCAACTGGCCCACGAAGGCATGACCATGATGTGCGTAACCCACGAAATGGGGTTTGCGCGCAAAGTGGCCGACCGTGTGATCTTCATGGACGCCGGCAAGATCATCGAAGACTGCCCGAAGGAGGAGTTCTTCGGCGACATCAGCGCCCGCTCCGAACGCGCGCAGCACTTCCTTGAGAAAATCCTGCAGCACTAAGCCCTACAGAGCTTCCACTGCAAAAAACCGAGCCCATGTGACTGTGGGCTTGTGTGGGAGCGGGCTTGCTCGCGAAGGCAGAGTGTCAGTCGGTACATTTTTCATTGACCCACCGCATTCGCGAGCAAGCCCGCTCCCACACTGGACTGAGCAGGCCGACAAGCTCTGGTTGACCCAAGGCAACTGTGATGAAATGCGACCCCAACCAATTTCGCGCCGCACCGCCATCACTTGCCGTGAAACCTCGTCTGATTCGCCAACTGTTCCTGCCGCCGTTGATCATCGCCCTGATGATCGGCTTGGGTTATATCGGCTTCTGGGTCAGTGAGTACTATGGCATTCGCACCCTCAGCGACAACGGCGAACGCCAGTTGGAGCTGCACGCGCGCACCGTCGAAAGTGAACTGAGCAAATACACCTACCTGCCCAGTCTGCTGGAGCTCGAATCCAGCGTGTCCACGCTGCTGGCCGACCCGAACCAGGAAACCCGGCAGACAGTCAATGATTACCTCGAAGGCCTGAACCGACGCAGTCGCAGTCGGGCCATCTACGTGATGGACACCACCGGCCGTGTGCTGGCCACCAGTAACTGGCGCGATGCCGACAGCTACCAGGGTGAAGACCTGTCCTTTCGCGCCTATTTCCAGAATGCCGTGCGCGGCCAGCCGGGCCGCTTCTATGGCATCGGCAGCACCAACGGCGAGCCCGGCTACTACCTGGCCCACGGCCTGGAAGAACACGGCAAGATCATCGGCGTCGCCGTGGTCAAAGTGCGCCTCGAAGCCCTCGAAGAGCGCTGGCAGCGTGCGCGCCTCGAAGCGTTCGTGAGCGACGAGAACGGCATCATCATCCTCTCCAGTGACCCCGCACGCCGGCTCAAGGCGGTGCGCCCGCTGAGCGACGACACCAAAGAACGCCTGGCCCACAGCCTGCAATATTACTGGGCGACGCTTAACGAGCTGGAGCCGCTGGCCCGTGAGCGACTCAATGAGGGCACCGAAAAGCTGACCTTCCCGGCCAACAGCGAAGTGGTCAACGACGAGCACGAGGTCAGCTACCTCGCCCAAACCCGCCCGCTCAACGACACACCGTGGAATTTCACCCTGCTGACGCCACTCAATGACCTGCGCCGCGCGGCGATCAACCAGGGCATTCTGGTCGCTGTTGCATTCGGCCTGGTGGCGTTTTTGCTGATCGCCTGGAACGAGCGCCGCAAGGTGATCGCCACCCGCCTCGCCGCGCGGGAAGCCTTGCAGGAAGCCAACAGCCAGCTGGAGCGTCGGATTGCCGAACGCACCGCCGACCTGCGTGCCAGCAACGAACGGCTCAAGGGCCAGATTCGCGAACGGCGCCAGGCCGAAGAAACCTTGCGCCGCGCCCAGGACGAACTGGTGCAAGCGGGAAAACTCGCTGCCATCGGCCAGATGTCCACCAGCATCGCCCACGAGTTGAACCAGCCGCTGGCGGCACTGCGCACGCTGTCGGGCAACACGGTACGTTTCCTCGAACGTGGCGCCCTCGACACTGCCAGCGCCAACCTCAAGACCATCAACGAACTGATCGACCGCATGGGCCGCATCACCGCTAGCCTGCGCTCCTTTGCCCGGCGCGGCGATGACCAGGGCGAAGCCAACCTCGGTAAAGCCGTGGACGCCGCGTTCCAGGTGCTCGGCGCTCGTCTCGACGGCCTGCCGTTGACCGTGCACCGCGACTTCGCCAACGCTCAATTGCAAATCGACCAGACGCGCCTGGAGCAGATCCTGGTCAACCTGATCGGCAATGCCCTGGACGCGATGCAGGCGCAACCTGCGCCCGAACTGTGGTTGGATGGCCACGTGTTTGAGGGCAAGTACCGCCTGCACGTGCGCGACAACGGGCATGGTATCGACCCCGAAACGCGCAAGCATTTATTCGAACCGTTCTTCACCACCAAACCCGGCGAACAAGGCCTGGGCCTGGGCCTGACCCTTTCCGCCAGCCTCGCGGCGGCCACCGGCGGCAACCTTGCCGTGGAACACCCGGCCAGCGGTGGTACTGCCTTTGTCTTGTGCCTGCCGCTGGTGGGCACTCAAAAAGCTGAGTCGACATGAATACAGACACCACAGCCGCAAAAGACGAACTCACCGTTCTGATCGTCGAGGACGATCCCCATGTGCTGCTCGGCTGCCAACAGGCCCTGGCGCTGGAAGACATTCCCAGCGTGGGCGTGGGCAGTGCCGAAGAAGCCCTCAAGCGCATTGGCGAGAACTTTGCCGGCATCGTCATCAGCGACATTCGCCTGCCGGGCATCGACGGTCTGGAGCTGCTGACACGCCTCAAAGCGCTGGATAAAAGCCTGCCGGTGGTGCTGATCACCGGGCACGGCGATATTTCGATGGCCGTCGGGGCCATGCGCAATGGCGCCTACGACTTCATGGAAAAGCCCTTCTCCCCCGAACGCCTGGTCGACGTCGCGCGACGCGCCCTGGAGCAACGCGGGCTGGCGCGAGAAGTGTGGTCGCTGCGCCGCCAGCTGGCCGAACGTGATTCGCTGGAGGGCCGCATCATCGGCCGCTCGCCGGCGATGCAGAACCTGCGCGAACTGATCGCCAACGTCGCCGACACGTCGGCCAACGTGTTGATCGAAGGCGAGACCGGCACCGGCAAGGAACTGGTCGCGCGCTGCCTGCATGATTTCAGCCGGCGCCATTCCCATCAGTTCGTTGCCCTGAACTGCGGCGGCTTGCCGGAAAACCTGTTCGAAAGCGAGATTTTCGGCCACGAAGCCAACGCCTTTACCGGCGCCGGCAAGCGTCGCATCGGCAAGATCGAGCACGCCCACGAAGGCACGCTGTTTCTCGACGAAGTGGAAAGCATGCCGATCAACCTGCAGATAAAACTGCTGCGGGTGTTACAGGAACGCACCCTTGAACGGCTGGGCTCGAACCAGAGCGTGGCCGTGGATTGCCGGGTGATCGCCGCCACCAAATCCGACCTCGATGAGCTGAGCCGCGCCAGCCAATTTCGCAGCGACCTTTACTACCGCCTCAACGTGGTAACCCTGGAACTGCCGCCGTTGCGCGAACGTCGCGAAGACATCCTGCAGTTGTTCGAGCATTTCCTGCAGCAATCCTCCCTGCGCTTTGATCGCACCGCGCCTGAGCTGGACAACCAGACCGTATCGACACTGATGAGCCACGACTGGCCAGGCAACGTGCGCGAACTGCGCAACGTCGCCGAGCGCTTTGCCCTGGGCTTGCCCGCCTTCAAGAAAAGCGGCAACGGCAACAGTAACCACGGCCTGGCCTTCACCGAAGCGGTGGAAGCCTTCGAGCGCAACCTGCTCAACGATGCCCTGCAGCGCAGCGGCGGCAACCTGACCCAGGCCAGCTTGGAACTGGGAATGGCCAAGACCACCCTGTTCGACAAGGTCAAGAAATACGGGTTGAGCCACTGATGGATCTATTCTTGAAGGCCGCCATTGGCGCGGCGGTGGTGTTGGTCCTGGCGGCGTTGGCCAAGACCAAAAACTATTACATCGCGGGGCTGGTGCCGCTGTTCCCGACCTTTGCGTTGATTGCGCACTACATCGTCGGCAAGGGCCGCTCGGTGGAGGACCTGAAGACCACCATCGTGTTTGGGATGTGGTCGATCATTCCGTATTTTGTGTATTTGGCGACGCTGTATGTGATGGTCGACCGCCTGCGCCTGGAGGCGTCACTCGCCGTGGCGGCGGTGGCATGGTTAATGGCAGCGACGGTGTTGGTGAGCGTGTGGGTGCGCCTGCATAGCTGACAACCGCGGTCAAAAATGGGCAAGGGTGACCTGACACACCTCAATTAAAAATGTGGGAGCGGGTTTGCTCGCGAAGGCGGCGCGTCAGTCGATATATCCGCTGACTGAATCACCGCTTTCGCGAGCAAGCCCGCTCCCACATTCAGAGGTGCGAATCACCCGAATCTCAGCGGACGATCTTGTCGACCTGAATCCCCAGCTTTTTCAACCGATACCAGAAGCTCCTTTCTGAAATCCCGATTTTCGCCGCCGCGGCAGCCTGCACGCCGTTGCTCTCGTGCAACGCCGCCAGGATGTAGGTTTTCTCGACGTCCGCCAGCGCCGCGTCCAGGTCCGCAGGCACGCCAGGGTTGTCCCCAAGCAACGCCGTGACGCCGTCCTCTGCCGGTTTTGAAGCAAACAGGTAGGCCGGCAGGTCGATGTCTTCGATCACCGGTTTGGCGGCGACGATGGTTGCGCGCTCCACACAGTTTTGCAGCTCGCGGATATTCCCCGGCCAGCTGTACGCGGCCATGGCCTGCAAGGCCTCCGGGCTGAACCCGGTGATGCGTTTGCCGGCGGTGGCGCTCAGAGTCTGGGCGAAGTGCCGGGCCAGGGGCACGATGTCCTCGGCGCGTTCGCGCAGGGCCGGCAGCGGGATCGGGAACACATTCAGGCGGTAATACAGGTCTTCGCGAAACTCTTTATTGGCCACCGCGTCCAGCAGGTTTTTGTTGGTGGCGGCGATCACCCGCACATCCACCTTGCGCTCGCGCGGGTCGCCCACCGGCTCGATCACCCGCTCCTGCAACGCGCGCAGAATCTTGGCCTGCAACGCCAGAGGCATGTCGCCCACCTCATCCAGAAACAGCGTGCCCTTGTCAGCCTGCATGAAGCGCCCGACCCGATCCGCCACGGCGCCGGTAAAGGCGCCCTTGCGATGGCCAAACATTTCGCTTTCCAGCAAGCCTTCCGGAATCGCCGCGCAGTTGACCGCTACAAATGGCTTGTCGGCACGGCTGCCATGCTTGTGGATCGCGCGCGCGACCATTTCCTTGCCGGTGCCGCTTTCGCCAGTCAGCAGGATAGTGGCGTTGCTGTCACGCACCGAATCGATTGCATGCAGCACCTGGCGAAACGCCGGGCTGTCACCCACCAGGCTGTCAAACTGCGCATGGTGATCGAGTTCGGCGCGCAGCCGCGCGTTGTCGCGCATGATGTCGCGAAACTGCAAGGCCTTGGCTACGGTGATGTCCAGTTCGTCGATGTCGAACGGCTTGGCAATGTAGTCATAGGCGCCGTTGCGCATCGACTGCACGGCGTTTTTCACCGTGCTGTAGGCGGTCATCACGATCACCGGCAAGTCCGGAAAACGCACCTTGATCTCGGCCAGCAGCGCCGGGCCGTCCATGCCGGGCATGCGCCAGTCACTGATCACCAGGTCGATGTCTTCCTGTTCCAGCACCTTGAGCGCGTGCAGGCCGTTGCTTGCGGTAAATACCTGAATGCCGTTCTGGCTCAGGGCCGACGACAGCAAGTCGCAGAGCTTGGGCTCGTCGTCCACTACCAATACGTTATGCGTCATGACCATCCTCATCGTCGCCGTCGTCATCACCCTGGGCCGGAATGTACAGGCTGAAGGTGGCGCCGGCATCTTTCTCACTGGCACATTCAATGCTGCCGTCGTGACTTTCCATGATCGAATAGACTTTTGCCAGGCCCAGGCCCGTGCCCGAGGCCTTGGTGGTGACGAACGGTGTGAAGATCCGCTCGATCATATCCGCCGGGATGCCCTGGCCGGTGTCGGCGATGCTGATCACCGTGTTGCCGTCGACACTGCGAATGCCCAGGGTCAGACGCCCGCCTTCGGGCATCGCGTCGATGGCGTTGAGAATCAGGTTGAGGCACGCCTGCTTGAGTTGTTTGGCATCGGCATAGATCGTCGCACCGGGTGCCTGGTCGTCAATCTGCGCGTCAATGTTATGCGTGGACAGTTCCGGGCTGCAGAAACCGAGGATCTCTTCCACCAGCGCACGCGCCGGCTGCTGCACACGCAGCGGCGGGTTGGGTTTGGCGAAATCAAGGAATTCGGTGATCAGGTCGTTGATGCGGCTGACCTCGCTGATCACGTATTCCAGGTGGCGCTTGTCGGTTTCCGCCAGGTCGGCGCGACGGTGCAACAATTGGGTCGCGGTTTTGATGATGCCCAGCGGGTTGCGGATCTCGTGAGCCAGGCCCATGGCGACTTCGCCCAGGGCGTGCAGCCGATCGCGACGGCGCAACTGAGCTTCAAGGTGATGCAGTTCGCCCAGGCGCTCGGTCATGTGGTTGAAGGTGCTGCTCAACTGCGCCAGCTCATCGCCGCCAGTGACCAATACGCGGTGTTCGTAATGACCCGAGATCACCGCGTCCACGCCTTGGGACAAATCGCGCAGCGGTTTGGTCAGGCGCCGCGACACCAGCACCCCGGCGCCCAGGGACAACGCCGAGCTGAGCAGGAAAATCAGCACGAACAGGTTGCTCTGATTCACCAGCCCGACCAGGCTGGTATGGCGTAGCAGACCGCTGAAGATCACCCCTTGCAGGTCGCCGGCATCATTGAAGATTGGCCAATACAGACCGCTGTAGTTGTTGGTGAACTGCTCGCTCGGCTGCTTGGTGGCGCGCATGGCCGTTTCGACGTCCTTGGGAATGCGCGAGGGGTGATTTTCGAAACGCTGGGTCGAGAAGATTTCGTTAAAGCCCGACGGGTTGGCCAGGTACAGGCGCAGGTCGAGTGAATGCACATCGGCCACGCTGGTGAGGAAACTGCTGTCCAGGTACGTCGCCACCAACAGCAGGTAGTCGACGCCTTCCTGGGTGGTTTCGAAGGTCGAGACCACGAGGCCCGTACTCACGCCCGCCACCTGCACGGTTTGCAGCACCGCGTTGCTGGTCAGGTCGATCTGCTTGACCACATCGTCGGAGGCCGTGCTGAACACGACCTTGTGATCACTCACGCGAATCAGCGCGACCACGTCGATGTCCGTGGCGTCGGCAATGTCGGCGGTCAGCCGGTCGTGCTTGGCGGCCTGCTTGGTCGAAGGCGGGCTGGTGTAGCGCAGGAACAGCTTGGCCATGCGCGCGTTGTCATGAAGGATGTCGCCGATTTCGTCCTTGACGATCTTGGTCGACTCTTGCAGCCAGATACGCACGTTACTGTCGAAAATCTGCGACAGCGTGGTCGCCGCCAGCTCGGCGGCGATCATGGTGGGAATAACGCTGACCAGCCAGAACGCCAGCACCAGCTTGCGCTGGACGCTCCAGCGCGAAATGGCAAAGGGGCGGGCTTTCTGGCGGGTTTTGGTGATCATCAGGTTTCGCTTATCGCAGCAGCCATGGCAGGGTCGGAACGGTCCGGTCTCAGGTACATTTTCACGAGCTTGAGCAGGCTGTTGACCAGCCGGTTACGGTGACGGAAGAACATGCTGTTGCCTTGGAACTCGCACCCCAGGCGCAGCTTACTGGCATACCCTTCCTGACCGCACTCGTACACAGGGATTTTGTGCTGAATACAGTAGTCGACGTTGGTCAGCCAACTGCGAAAGTACAGGTTGTATTCGCGGCTGAATGCCATGTCGTGCCCAAAGAACTTGTCGATCAGGCGGTGCTGGTCCAGCAGGATCAGATTGAACGCCACCAGGTGCTCGTCCACCCAATAAAGAACACAGACCGCACGCCCTTCAAGCCGTTCGAGGATGCCGGTGAAGTAACGCGCCGGCAAACGTTCGAACTGCAGCTGCGAGCGCGCGAGCGTGGCCTCGTACAAGCGCATGACCTGCGGCAATACATCATCAATATTGCGCCGCCACTCCACGCGCGGGCCCGGCGCACGCAGTTTACGGCGCAGGTCCTTGCGCGTCGATTTGCACAACGAGCCAAGGTAGGCGTCTACCGAACCGTAGGGCACCGTCAGCAGACCGCTGGGCAAGCTCGGCATGCTCTGGAAACCTGCGCTGCGGCAACTGGTTGCCCAGTGCGGGTCGTCGGTCGGTACATCTTTGACCGCCACCAGGCCAATCCCGAAGGCATTGGCATCCTGTCGCGCGGCTTGCAGCAACTGCTTGAGCAACACTGGGCGCCGCGCCTGGGGTATGGCGCTTGCAATACCAGCGTCGCAACGCTCGGCTATCGGCGAGCCAATGGCATACAGCGGCAGCCGCAAAACACCCGGCCACAGTCGCTCCAGGCGTTCGGTAAAACGCTTGCCGGCACCCGACACCGTGGTGTCGAGGCGATAATGGGTGATGAACGCAGCGGCCACTGCCACCAGCGTTTCATCTTCGTAAACGGCCAGGTAACGCCATTTGAAGTCATCAATGGCCGCGTTTTCCACGGCGACGTAAAAATCCCAATCCTCCAGGGCACCGGGAAAACAGTCGTTCCAGGCACTGCGCTGGATGGCCCGGATAGTCGAGAAGGCTTGAGCGGTGATCACGGGTTTCCCTTTTTTTCTATTTCTTGTGGCGAGCGGGCTTGCTCCGCGGTGGGCGGAGCAGCCCCAAACCCAGGCACCTCGGTTCTAACTGGAAGCATGCAGTGTCAGTGATGGGGCGGCGGCGCCACCCACCGCGGGGCAAGCCCGCTCGCCACTGGCAGCGCGCGTGCGACTGACGCAGGCATGTTGCTCGACAAACTCGGCGCTCAACTCGATCACGCGTCGGTATTGCAGGTCGACGGTGATCATGTGGTAGCAGTTGTCCAACAGGATCTTGGTCACGGGGCCGCCCAAATGGCGCTCCACGTAATCGGCGTTCCAGCGGCTGGTGATGTCGTCCTCGATGGAGTGCAAAACCAGCGCCGGTACCTTGACCTCGGGCATGCGTTTCTTGACCACGGCGTTCATGCGGTGCAACTCGCGCACCGTAATGCCTTCCATGGTCAGCAAACCGGCTTCGCTGCTCTCCCCTTCCTTCATCTGACGCTCGACGATGGCCCGCAGGCGCTCGTTCTTGATGCCGTAAGGCGGCTTCTCTTCGAAGCGACAGATGTGTACGCCGAACGGAATCTTCATCAGCAGTGGCGTGAGAAACGCCAGCTTGTGAATACTCCAGCCGTCATATTTCAAGGTCGTGGAATACATCAACAGCCCGGCGACTTGCCCAGGGTGTTCGGCGGCCACGTACATCGACATCACCGCCCCCATGGACAAGCCACCGACAAATACCTGCTCGTGACGTTGCTTGACCTGCACGAAGGTATTGCGCACGCCTTCGTACCAGTCCAGCCAGCCGGTGGCTTGCAGGTCGCCGTTGTCGCCGCAATGCCCAGCCAGGGTGGGCACGTACACCGTGCAGTTACCCGCCTTGGCCAAGCCTTTGGCGACTTGACGCAATTCCGTCGGGGTGCCGGTCAGGCCGTGGATCAACAGGATCCCGACCGGACCTTCACCGAGAACGAAGCCGGCATCACCTTCACCGAGGTCGATCCCGGAAGTGCTCACCGTTTAGTCGCTCGCACCAGCAGTTGCTCGAGCAACTTCAAGCCCAGGTCGATTTCCGGGTAGCTGATTTCCAGCGACGGCGCCAGGGTGATCACGTTTTTGTAGTAGCCGCCCACGTCGAGGATCAAGCCGAGTTTCTGGCCATCGACGACCATGTCGCCCTTCATGCCTTCTTCAACCATGTAGTCCAGGGTCGCCTTGTCTGGCGTGAAGCCATCCGGGCCACAGATTTCGCAGCGCAGGGCCAGGCCCAGGCCATCGACGTCGCCGATGATCGGGAAACGTTTCTGCAGGTCCTGCAGGCCTTCCAGGAAGTATTTGCCCTTGGCCATGACCATCGCGCCGTAGTCGACTTCGCTGGTCATCTTGAACATTTCCAGGCCAACCGCCGTCCCCAGCGGGTTGGAGGCGAAGGTGGAGTGCGTCGAACCTGGTGGGAAGATCTTCGGGTTGATCAACTCTTCACGCGCCCAGATGCCGCCCAGCGGGTTCAGGCCGTTGGTCAGTGCCTTGCCGAAGACGATCACGTCCGGCTGCACGTCGAAGTGCTCGATCGACCACAGCTTGCCGGTACGGTAGAAGCCCATCTGGATTTCGTCGGACACCATGAGGATGCCGTGCTGGTCCAGTACATGCTTGAGTTCGCGGTAGAAGTTCATCGGCGGGATCACGTAGCCGCCGGTGCCCTGGATCGGCTCGACGTAAAACGCTGCGTATTCGCTCTGGCCGACTTTCGGGTCCCACACGCCGTTGTATTCGGTCTCGAACAGGCGGGCGAATTGCTGCACGCAGTGGCTGCCGTATTCTTCCTTGGTCATGCCTTTGGGGCCACGGAAGTGGTACGGGAACGGGATGAACTGCGCGCGCTCGCCGAAGTGGCCGTAGCGGCGACGGTAGCGGTAGCTGGAAGTGATCGACGACGCGCCGAGGGTACGGCCGTGGTAGCCGCCTTCGAAGGCGAACATCAGGCTTTTGCCGTTGGTGGCGTTACGCACAACCTTCAGAGAGTCTTCGATGGACTGCGAACCGCCGACGTTGAAATGCACGCGACCGTCGAGGCCGAATTTCTTCTTGGCATCGACCGCGATCATTTCCGACAGCTCGATCTTGCCTTTGTGCAGGTACTGGCTGGCGATTTGCGGCAGGGTGTCGATCTGCTGTTTCAGCGCGTTGTTCAGGCGCGGGTTGGCGTAGCCGAAGTTGACGGCCGAGTACCACATTTGCAGGTCGAGGTAGGCCTGGTCTTCGGTGTCCCACACGTAGGAGCCTTCGCAACGGCTGAAAATACGCGGCGGCTCGATGTAGTGAACAGTGTCGCCGTAGGAGCAGTACTTGGCTTCTTTATCCAGAAGGATCTGGTCTTCGGCAGTGGCGATACGGATATCAGACATGGTGGAAGAGTTCCTGGTTGTCAGCAGTAAAGGTGGTAGCGTTGGCCGCGATGCCCTGAGGCAGCTTGGCCAGCAATGCGCTCACTTCGGCGAAGGTGTCGAAGCGCGCGTGAGGAATATTGTTGGCCTGGCAATAGTCGGCCAGGCTGCCCTTGGCGAAGACGAAGTCGGCGGTGGAGGCCACGCACATGTCGGACTTGCCGTCGCCGATCACCAGCACGCGCTTGTTGCGCGGGGTGGATTTGCACTTGCAGTTGCCGGAAGCGGCACGGCAGGCATCGCTGGAATACGGGAAGTCGATGCGCCAGCTGTTCTGGTCGACCTGGCGCAGGCGGTTGGCGAGGATCGGCAGCAAGGTCACGTAGTTGCGCGACAGGATGCGCGCGATGCCTTGTTCGATGCCGTCGCTGACCACTTCGATGGTCGCGCCCAGGCCCATGACGTGATCGACGAAGTCCGGAAAGTCCGGGTCGATCTCGACGCTGTCGAAGTACGCCAGCAGTTCAGCCGGGGTTGCTTTGATCAGCGCCAGTTGACGGCTCAGGCATTCGCGGGAACCGATATGCCCATCCAGCCATTCCTGTTCGATGGTTTCCCACTCGGGGCCGGCGAAGCGTTGGAGGACGTTGTCGATGACGTCGGTTGGGGTGATGGTCCCGTCGAAGTCACACACGATATGCCAGTGGATCATTGCCTTTCCTTGAGTTGGAGGGCTTGAAGAAAATCGCGCTCTTTGCGCTTGCAGGAGGGGTAGAGCAGGGATTGTGCCAACTGGCTAAAAGCCCGCAGGGCTGGGGTTTTGGCCGATAGCCCAGGTGTTTTGTGTCGCAGGAGCTACAATTTTTGTAGCTTGCTACAAACAAGATGAGTGCTTGCGTCAGGGACGCCCTTCGCGCGTGAATGCGCGCATGTTCAGATAAGGAAATGGCTCCATGTTCAAGGTTACTTCTGCTGTATTCGCCGGTTTGCTCGGGCTATGGGGCTTTTCCAGCACGGTATGGGCCGACGGCATTACCGGCGAAGTGGGCGCGGGTGTCAGCTATCAACCCCACGACCCTACCGGCAGCCGCTACGAAACCCGGCCGATTCCCTACTTCGATCTGGACTGGGGCAGTGTCAGCCTGGGCACCGACGACGGCCTGACCTGGAGCGTGCTGAACACCAACGGCATTACTGCCGGCCCTTACATCAATTACCTGTCGGGCCGCACGGCCAATGGCTCACTGCGCGGTTTGCGCGATGTGTCGGACATGGCGGAAGTCGGCGGTTTCATCCAATACGCTCCGGCCGAGTTCTGGCGCGTGTACGCGCAGGTTGGCCAGGCCGTGGGCGGCGGGCGTGATCAGAGTGGCGTGTTGGGCAAGCTCGGCGGTGAGTTGGGTTACCCGTTGGGTGGCGGCATCATCGGTAGCACCGGCCTGATGGCGCACTTTGCCGATGCGCGCCAGACGCAGACTTTTTTTGGTGTGGATGACAAGGAGTCGGCGGCTTCGGGCATTCGGGCCTATAACGCCAGCGCGGGTTTCCAGAACCTGACGCTGACCCAGAGTTTTGAATTTCCGCTGGATACGCATTGGTCGTTATTGACCAGCGCCAGTTGGACGCACCTGGTGGGGTCGGCGGCCAACAGCACGATCGTCAAGCAGACGGGTGATGTGAACCAGGGGCAGGTGCAGACGGCGATCAGTTACAAGTTTGAGTGATGGGTTGGTTCTGGGTGGCTGGCGGCCGTCCCGCCGCCTTCGCGAGCGAGCCCGCTCCCACACTTGAAGCTCAGTGCATCAGGTGTACTCGGTCAAATGTGGGAGCTGGCTTGCCTGCGATAGCATCGACTGGGTGCGCCTGATGTATCGAGGTGCCTGCATCGCAGGCAAGCCAGCTCACACAGAAAAACAGATCTGCTGTTGCTGCAATCACTCAGGATAGGTACACAAGGCCCCGAAGACCTATCAGCCCTTGGCCTCACTGATGATCTGACGAATCGCCCCAACAAAAGCCTCAGCCGGCTGCCCCCCACTGACCGCATACTGGTCGTTAAACACAATAGTTGGCACCGAAGTCACCCCTCGGGAAATCCACAGTTGCTCTTGCTCACGCACCTCTGCGGCGTATTCATCAGAGGCCAGAATCTGCGCAGCACGCGTGACATCCAACCCAACACTTTCAGCAATAATCGCCAAGGTCGCAGGGTCGGACGGGTCTTGCCCATCACTGAAATAAGCCTTGAACAGTGCTTCCTTCAGGTTGTACTGCAACCCTTCCAACCCAGCCCAATGCAGCAAGCGATGCGCATCAAACGTGTTGTAGATACGACTCTGCCCGTCAGTGCGAAACGCAAAGCCCAACGCCGCACCCAAGTCACGAATACGCGCACGGTTAGCCTGCGATTCCTCTGCCGTGGAGCCGTATTTTTCAGTGATGTGCTCAACGATGTTCTGCCCGATAGCCGGCATATTCGGGTTCAGCTCAAACGGCTGGAAATGAATCTCGGCCTGCACCTCAGCGCCCAGCTGGTCCAACGCCTCAGTCAGCCCACGCAGGCCGATAATGCACCAGGGGCAAGACACGTCGCTGACGAAATCGATTTTCAGGGGAGTACTCATGGTAGGCAACCTCGCTGGCATTGATGCGCCGTAAAAGTTGCACGATACACCAACTTCACAACACCTTCGAAGGCTGCCCCAAATCAATCTGCGCCCAGTGCGCGGCATCTTCGCGATGGGCTTGCAGGTACGGCAACACCGCCGCCAGCAACGGCGCCTTGAACGCCTCCTGAAAACGATGCGCCAGGCCGGGAATCAACTTCAACTGGCTGCCCTGGATATGCGCGGCCAAATGCACACCGTGCATCACCGGCAGCAACGGGTCGGCAGTGCCATGCACCACCAGCGTTGGCACACGCAATTGATTGAGCAGCGGCACACGACTGGGCTCGGCGAGGATCGCCATGATCTGGCGCTTGACCCCGTCCGGGTTGAAGGCGCGGTCGTAGGACAGCGCGGCCTGATGCAGCAATACCTGGCGATCGTCCTTCACATTCGGGCTGCCCAACGCCGCCAGCAAGTCGGCCTGTTGCTCCAGCGCCACTTCACGGTTGGGCGCGCTGCGCCGCGACAGCAACTGCACCAATGCAGCACTCGGCGCCGGCAAGCCTTCGGCGCCGGAGCTGGTCATGATCAACGTCAGGCTCTCGACCCGTTGCGGCGCCATGGCCGCCAGGTGCTGGGCGATCATGCCGCCCATGCTCGCACCCAGCACGTGGAATTGGCGGATCTGCAACGCGTCCATCAAGCCCAGGGCGTCGTCGGCCATGTCGGTCAGCGTGTAAGGCGCCGCCACCGGCAGGCCGAGTTTGTAGCGCAGCACTTCGAAGGTCAGGTTGGCACTGGCCGGTGCCTGGCGCCACGTGGACAGGCCGACGTCACGGTTGTCGTAGCGAATCACCCGAAACCCTTGTTCGCACAGCGCCACGACAACTTCGTCCGGCCAGTGGATCAACTGCCCGCCCAGGCCCATGACCAGCAGCAATGCAGGGTCGGACGCACGGCCGATGCTCTGGTAGGCAATGCTCACCTGAGCCAGGTCGACCGTTTGCGTCGGGACATTGACGTCACATCGAGAAGCCGCAAAAGACGGCAGGCCGAACAATAGAGCGGCCAGTAAACACAACACGCGCATGAAAAACACCGAAACACAGAACCCCAGTAGAGCGCGAGTCTGATGAAGTTTGTTCAAGCGCGCTGCCACAGTTGCGTGACAGTTTGATGAACGGCGCCCAGCGGTCATGATCGACACGCCTTGCAACATGAGACAAACTCACGCCATTGCCGTTTTTCACAAATCGTCTTCATGGAGAGCCCGTGCTCGAAATCCGTCACCTCAAGACCCTGCACGCCTTGCGCGAAGCCGACAGCCTGGTCGAAGCCGCCGAGCGCCTGCACCTGACGCAGTCGGCGCTGTCCCATCAGTTTAAAGAGCTGGAAGAGCGCTTGGGCATGCAGCTGTTCGTGCGCAAGACCAAGCCACTGCGCTTTACCAGCGCCGGTCTGCGTTTGCTGCAACTGGCCGACGCCACCCTGCCCTTGCTGCGCGGCGCCGAGCGCGATATTGCGCGTCTCGCCGGCGGCACCGCCGGGCGTTTGCACATGGCCATTGAGTGCCACAGTTGCTTCCAGTGGCTGATGCCGACCATCGACCAGTTCCGCGATGCCTGGCCGGAAGTCGAGCTGGACCTGGCCTCCGGCTTCGCCTTCGCGCCACTGCCGGCGCTGGCGCGGGGCGACCTGGACCTGGTGGTGACTTCCGACCCGCTGGAATTGCCGGGCATCACCTACGTGCCGCTGTTCACATACGAAGCCATGCTGGCCGTGGCCAACCAGCACGCACTGGCGAACAAATCGTACATCGTGCCCGAAGATTTGCTCACCGAGACCCTGATCACCTACCCGGTGGAACGCGATCGGCTGGACATTTTCACGCGCTTTTTAGAGCCGGCCGACGTGGAACCGGCCCAGGTGCGCACCTCGGAACTCACGGTCATGATGATGCAGCTGGTGGCCAGCGGCCGTGGTGTGTGCGGCATGCCGCATTGGGCGCTGCATGAGTACAGCTCGCGCGGTTACGTGAAGGCCAAACGGTTGGGCGAGAAAGGGCTGTTCGCAACGTTGTATGCGGGGATTCGTGCAGACATGCTGGACGCGCCGTACATGCGCGACTTTCTGCTGACGGCCAAGGACACGTCGTTTTCCACGCTCGATGGCGTCAGCGCCGTTCGCTGAACGACACAGATTAAAAATGTGGAAGCTGGCTTGCCTGCGATGCAGACGACGCGGTCTGACTGCAGCACCGAGGCGATGTTATCGCAGGCAAGCCAGCTCCCACATTGGATTGAGTTCCCACCTGGGATAGCAGACGACGCGGTCTGGCTGCAGCACCGAGGCGATGTTATCGCAGGCAAGCCAGCTCCCACATGGGATTGAGTTCCCACCTGGGATTTCAGTCGACCTTGAGTTCACGCCACATGTGGATCTTGTCGAAATAATCCTCGCCCACCCGCACCGCCAGTGGCTCCAGGCCGTACTGGATGAAGCCGCAGCGCTGGTACAACGCGAAGGCGGCGTCGTTGCCAGCGGTGACGGTCAGCTGAATCAGTGTGAGGTGCGGATGTTCACGCGCCTCGGCGAGCGCCGCCTCCACCAACTGGCGGCCCAGGCCTCGGTGCTGGTACGCCCGGTTCACGTACATGCCGAACAAGGTCACCTTATGGCGCGCTTTCTCACGCGGCTCGAACGCCAGGCCGACAATGCCCACCAATGCGTCCCCCTCAAAAGCCCCGAGCAGCCGATCCAGCGGGCTGTCGACGCGCTTTTCCCACCAGCTCAAGGGCATCAGCGCGCGCTCCGCCACGCTGGAGGTGAACGCCTGCGGATAAGCGCCGTACGCCTCAAGCATCAACGCCCGATAAGCCTCGGCGTCGTTGGCGCCAAGTGAACGAATCATCATGCGTCGCAGGTCAGCGATGCGCGGTAAAACGGCAGGATCACGTCGCGCGTCAACGGCGCCAGTTGCAGGCCACCGTCACCGGCAGGGTCGATCCAGCGCACTTCTTCGATTTCGGCCGCGGGCGTCACCGCTACGTCGATGTGCACCTGGAACAGCTCGGCGTCCACGGTGAACCCAGGCTCATTGGCGGCGGGGGCCGAGAAGTGGCCAAGATAGACAGCCTGGCTTGGCTCGATGCGCAGGTCGAGTTCCTCAAACAGCTCACGGGCCAGGGCTTGGGCCGGTTGTTCGCCGGCGTCGATCTTGCCGCCCGGTTGCATGAACGCCTGGGTGCCGCGCTTGCGCACCAGCAGGGTTCGGCCGTCGCTGCCAATCAACAGCGCAGCGGCGATGCGGATAGTGGATGTCATGTAAAAACTGCCTCGAATGCAAAGGCGCAAGGATCACAGATAGCGCGTTATTCGCAAAGCAATCCTTCATGCCGCTCTTTGATAAACACGCTGTACCTGGCACCTTCCATGGTCTCAAAGGCAATCAACTTGTCCACCAGCGGCAGGTTCAGCACCTTGCCGGCGTTGAGCAACAACATGCCGTTATCGGCGTTGAGGTTGCGCGCCAGCACCATGCCCTCCTCCAGCTCGCGGGCGCCCAGCACCCTGACACTGGGGTCGCCCAGGGTCACGTCATTGAGGTACGTGGCGCAGACTGAAACAAAACTTTCCACCATGTCGGGGTCGTAAAGGCGACCGGCGTATTTGCGGATATAGAGCAGCGCTTCGTCGCTGTTCATCTGGCGTTCGAGGATCAGGCCCTTTTGCAGCTCGATAAAGTCCACCGCCAGTTTCAACAGGCGCGAACCTGCGGGAATCGCGTCACCCTTGAGGTGATCGGGAAAACCGCTGCCGTCCCAGCGTTCCTGATGATGGCGGATAAGCCGCGCTGCGTCTTTCATCGGTTCCAGAGTCATCAGCAACGATTCGCTTTGGGTGGCGTAAGCGCGATAACGCTCACGGTCGCTGCTGTGCAACAGGTCTGAAGGCGAGGCCATCATGCTGTCGCTCCAGCTCAATTTGCCGATGTTGTAGAGCGCGGCAGCCATGGTCAGGTCGCGGTTACTGGCCTCATCTACGCCATGGGCCACACACCAGGTGCGCACCAATTCGATGATTTGCCGGTTGGTTTGCTTGGCGCGCGGTAAGCGCAGGTTGGCCAACAACGAGAACACCTCGGTGCCCGTGGCGTAGCTGTGTTTGAGCTCTTCGTAGGCCAGGTCGAGCATATCGGCGGTTTGCTGCAATTCACTGGTGCGAGAGGCAACACGTTTTTCCAATGTGGCGTTGAGCTGCTTGAGTTCATCGTTCTGCGCCTGGATCAGCAGCTCCAGGCGCCCACGCTCGCGCTCCGAATGCTGATGGGCCAAGGATTGACGCAGGGCCAGCAGCAGTTCTTCATCGTTCCAGGGCTTGCTCAGGTAACGGTAGATCTGGCCTTCGTTAATGGCTCTGACGATCAGCGTCAGGTCGGTCTCGCCGGTCAGCAGAATGCGCACCGTGTGCGGGTGGTGTTGGTGGATGTGCGCCAGCAACGAGGCACCATCCATGTCCGGCAGACGCGCGGCGCTCATCACCAGGTCAATGGGTTGAGTGGCGAGAATGCCCAGGGCATCAGCGGCGCAGGTGGCGCTGTGCAGTTCGAAGGGCTCCAGGCTGAGCAATCGCTTGAGGCTGTGCAAAACGTCCGGGTGGGCGTCGATCAACAGCAGCACTGGACGGTTGGCATCGATAAAGGTCACTGACTCTCCCATGGGACACCTCGGATCGTCGATCTGCGTTCCTTACGGTCTGGGACAATGCCTCCTGGCGATTACCCGGTAGTTTAGTTGGTTTTTACCAGGTGATGGCCTTGCGATATCAACGCATAAAAAAAGCCGCTCCAAATGCTGGAGCGGCCTTTGAGGTGAAACGTGAATCCCTCACGCCTCGGCGTTTTTCGGGCTGGTGCCAAACGACGCAAAACGCTTGTTGAACCCGGCAATCCGGCCTTCGACCTGAGTCTTGCGTTGCTGGCCGGTGTAGATCGGGTGCGAGGCGCTGGAGACGTCCAACGGAATGTAAGGGTACGTGTTGCCATCGCTATGTGTGTGGGTGCGATCACTGTCGGCCGTGGAGCCGATCAGGAAGAACACGTCGGCGGCGGTGTCGTGGAACAGCACGGTGCGGTAGTCGGGATGGATACCAGTTTTCATAGTGCCTCCGGGGCGTTTGAGTGCAATCAATGTGTTACACAGTAACACAAATCATGCACCCAAACGAGAACCGATTGCAATAAGGATAGACCTGTGGCGTCTATGCAGCTTCCTGAAAGTCCATTTCCGGCGGCTGTTGCGAGAAGCCGCGCGTCAGGAACCCCAGGTAAACCAGGCCGATCGCCAACCACACCACGCCCAGGTAAATCGCCAGATGATCGAGGCTGACCATCAGCCACACGTCCGCCGCGAGGCCGATGGCCGGGAACAGCAGGAACAACATCAACTCACGCACGCCACGCGCTTTCGCGCCGATCCAGTAGTGAAAGATCACCGACAGGTTCACCAGGCTGAACGCCAGGAATGCACCGAAGTTGATGAACGAGGTGGAGGTGGTCACATCCAGCTTCAATGCCAGCAACGCCACAACCGCACACAACAGGATGCTGTTGACCGGCGTGCCGAAGCGCGCATGCAAGGTGCCAAAGAACGACTTGGGCAACACGCCGTCGCGCCCCATCGCGAACAACAAGCGCGAACCGCTGGCCTGGGCCGACAGCCCCGAGGCGAACTGGCCGACGATCAAGCCGATCAGGAAGATCGACACAAACAGGTCACCGCCGACATTGCGCGCAATTTCATAGGCCGCCGAATCCACATCGGCAAACTCGAACGACGGATGCGCGATCTGCACGAAATACGACACGCCAACGAAGATCAACCCGCCGATCAAGGTGATCAGCATGATCGCCCGCGGAATGGTCCGGCGTGGGTCGCGGGTTTCTTCAGTCAAGGTACTGACCGCGTCAAAGCCCAGGAACGAATAGCAGGCAATAGCCGCCCCGCTCATGATCAGCGGCATGTGCATCTGGCCGTTGAAGAACGGCGCGACGGTCCACAGCGGCTTGCTCGCGTCGCCCCCGATGTAATGGATGCACAGCGCGACAAACGCAATCAGCACCAGAAACTGCACCAACATCAGCAGCGCATTAATGCCGTTGGCCAGTTTCAGACCGATGATATTGATCGCCGTGGTGACGCCGATAAACGCCAGCACCCAGATCCATTGCGGCACCGCAGGGAATGCCGAATGCAGGTACGCCGCCCCGATCAACCAGATGGCCATGGGCAAGAACAGGTAGTCGAGCAACACCGCCCAACCGGCGATAAAGCCCAGTTTCGGGCTGATCGCCTTGCGCACGTAGCTGTAGGCGGAACCGGCCACCGGAAAGGCCGACGCCATGCGCCCGTAACTCATGGCGGTAAAGAACATCGCCACCAGGGCGGCCAGGTAAGCGGCCGGCACCATGCCGCCAGTGGATTGCGCGAGGATGCCGAAGGTGCCGAGCACAATGATCGGCGTCATATAGGCGATGCCAAACAGCACCACCGACCCTAACGACAGGGTGCGTTGCAAACGAGCCATGAGCGATTCTCCGCTGATTTATTAGATTTATGGCAGAACTGAAGTCGGTGAAGCGGATGTCATTTTTCTTATGATCAATCGTATTTACTGTGGCGAGCGATGCTTGATGTGGCGAGCGGGCTTGCCACAACAGCCCGCTCGCCATAGGAATTCTCAGGGTTTAGGAATCAGCAGTTCACGCGTCCCATCCGTGCGCTCGATCACCTCACCCGGCAATTTCAAGCGCTGGTCGTCGAGGTAGCGGTAGTCCTTGCGAGCCGCCACCAATTGGTCAAGGTCCAGCTCGACGGTAAATTGTCCTTCCTCGCGCCCGGCTTCGAACAGCAGCGTGCCAATCGGGTCGACCAGGGCACTGCCGCCGGCGAACAACAGGCCGCCATCGCCTTCTTCCACCCGATTGACCATCAGTGCAAACGCCTGGTTTTCCTGGGCGCGCGCCATGATCGCGGTGCGGTGCGTGGGACCGTAAGGGTCCATGTTGCCGTTGGTGACAATCAGCAGTTCGGCGCCCAGTTGCGCGTTGGCGCGGGCGGTTTCCGGGAACTCGATGTCGTAGCAGATCAACAGGCCGACACGCACACCGTTCCACAAGCAAGTGGCATAGCGGTCACCGGGCGTGAACACGCCGCGATCCGAGGCCCACAGGTGGGTCTTGCGATACCGCAGGGCAATGCCTTCGGGGGTGATCAGCAACGTGGTGTTATAGAATTGGCCGGCGTCGCTCTCGGCCATGCCGATCACCACGGCGATATTGCCTGCGCGAGCCGCCTCGATAACGGCCTGCACGGTCGGGCCATCCACCGGCTCGGCGATGTCGGCGACGGTCTCGGCTGACGGGAAGCCCATCAGATGGGTTTCCGGAAATACGATCAGTTGCGTGTCGGCGGCGCAGGCAGCAATTGCCGCCAAGGCGCGCTCAAGGTTGTAAGCTGTGCCGTTATCACGACCTGCCAACTGGGCAAATTCGACCTTCATGGGAAGTCCTGTTGTTTTATCTGTGGCGCAGTATGCGCAGCCGCACCCGTCGGGGAAATCACGCCGCCGGGGTAACCCTATGGGGGTAGACGAATGACAGTCTCGCTACAAGACATCGCCTGGCACCGTTCGGTGGGGCAAATGATAGACGCCCTCGACCAGGCCAACTTCTGGACCCAGCTCGTGCGCTTGCTGGACAACTACGTGCCGTTCGACAGCTGGGTGGTATTGCTGTTCAGCAGCGCGCACCGCCCGCTGGTGTTCGCCGAATGCCCGGGCGTCGACGGCACGCCGGACCAGTTGTTCCAGGACTACCTCAACGGCCTGTACCTGCTCGACCCCTTCTATATCGCCAGCCGCGAACACTCGCGCACCGGCCTGTTTCGCCTGGCCGAAGTCGCGCCGGAGCACTTTGAACTCACCGAGTACTACCAGCGCTACTTCCGCCTGAACGTGGTGGCCGATGAAATCCAATTTAATTGCCAGTTGGCGGATGGGCGTACCCTGTGCCTGTCCCTGGGCTCGAAACAGCGTTTTGACCCGCAGCAGATCGCTTTGCTGTCGCTGATCCAGCCTTGGGTGCTGAGCCTGCTGCGCCAGCGCCTGCCCTTTGAACTCAAGCAGGTCAGCGCACCGCAGCCGCCGATTCAGAATGATGACTGGGGCGCGCAACTCACCGCCCGCGAGCTGGATGTGGGCCGCTTGATGCTCAGCGGTTGCTCCAGCAAGGAAATCGCTCGTAAGCTGGAAATCTCTGTTGAAACCGTGAAAGTCCATAAGAAACACATGTACAGCAAGCTAGGGATCAAATCCCAGTCGGAGCTGTTCTCGATCTTTCTACAGGCGCAAAACGCCTAGCCGATGAGTGAACCCAAGGAAAACCGTATGAGCCTGTCGTTACTAAGCCGTTACGCCTTCTTTGCCGTGTGCGTCATTTTTACCCTCGCCAGCCTCCCCTTTATCGAACATGAATGGCTGTGGCCAATCACCGTGGTCACCGGCGTGCTCAGCTTGATCGGTCTGTTCGATCTGCTGCAAAGCCCCCACGCGGTGCGCCGCAACTACCCGATCCTGGGCAATATCCGTTACCTAGTGGAGGCCATCCGCCCGGAAATCCGCCAGTACCTGCTCGAATCCGACAGCGACGCGCTGCCCTTCTCACGCGCGCAACGCTCACTGGTTTACTCGCGCGCCAAGAACGAAACCGCCGACAAACCCTTCGGCACCCTGATCGACGTGTATCAATCGGGCTTCGAATTCATCGGCCACTCCATGCGCCCTGCGCCGTTGAGTGACCCGAGCGCGTTTCGCGTGATGGTCGGCGGCCCGCAGTGCAAGCAGCCGTACTCGGCGTCGGTGTTCAATATCTCGGCCATGAGCTTCGGCTCGTTGAGCGCCAACGCCATTCGCGCATTGAACCAGGGCGCCAAGCTCGGCAACTTTGCCCACGACACCGGCGAAGGCAGCATCAGCCCTTACCACCGCGAAAACGGCGGCGACCTGACCTGGGAACTGGGCAGTGGCTACTTCGGCTGCCGCACCAGCGATGGCCGCTTCGACCCGGAACGCTTCGCCGCGCAGGCGCAGAACCCGCAAGTACGCATGATCGAAATCAAGATGAGCCAGGGCGCAAAACCCGGCCATGGCGGGATCCTGCCCAAGCACAAGGTCACCAAGGAAATTGCCGAGACGCGCGGCATCATGATGGGCGAAGACTGCATCTCGCCGTCGCGCCACAGCGCGTTTTCCACGCCGATTGAAATGATGCAGTTCATCGCCCAACTGCGCGAACTGTCCGGCGGCAAACCGGTGGGCTTCAAGTTTTGCCTGGGCCACCCGTGGGAGTTCATGGGCATCGCCAAGGCCATGCTCGAAACCGGCATCCTCCCGGACTTTATCGTGGTCGACGGCAAGGAAGGCGGCACCGGCGCCGCGCCGGTGGAGTTCACCGACCATATCGGTGTGCCGCTGCGTGAAGGTCTGCTGTTTGTGCACAACACGCTGGTAGGCCTCAATCTGCGCGACAAGATCAAGCTCGGCGCCAGCGGCAAGATCGTCAGCGCGTTCGATATCGCCAGCGTCCTGGCCATCGGCGCCGACTGGGCCAACTCCGCGCGCGGCTTCATGTTTGCCATCGGCTGCATCCAGTCGCAGAGCTGCCACACCAACAAATGCCCGACCGGCGTCGCCACCCAGGACCCGCTGCGCCAACGTGCGCTGGTGGTCCCGGACAAAGCCCAGCGCGTGTTCAACTTCCACCGCAACACCCTCAAGGCCTTGGCGGAAATGCTCGCCGCAGCCGGTCTGGATCATCCCTCGCAGCTGTCGGCCAAGCACCTGGTGCGACGCATGTCGGCGACTGAAATCAAACTGTTCTCGCAACTGCATGTGTTCCTCAAGCCCGGTGAACTGCTCACCGGTGAAGTGAACGGCGAGTTCTATTCGCGCATGTGGCAGATGGCACGCGCGGACAGTTTTGAGCCGAATGAGCTGGTAGCCGCGTAACCCGATGAAAACTATTCACTGCTGAACCGGACCACCGACGGCATCGTTGAAACCAGGAGATTCACATGCCCTTACTCGACTTCGCCGCCCTCGCCGGGCAACTGCCTGACAGCTGGAAATCCACGCGCCTGGGCCAGGTAGGCCCGGCGCGGATCAAGGTGTTGCGCATGGATGAGCAGGCCTACGAGGCAGAAACCCACGCTTACAACGAAGGCCTGCTGGTGATCAACGGGCTGCTGCGCTTGAGCATCGGTGACGAGGAAATCCGCGTGGAAGCCGGCCAGATGTACCTCGTCCAAGCCGGTATCGCCCACGCGGTCCTTGCCGGTAGCCAAGGCACGTTGGTGATCATTGATGTCTAGAGACATTCAGTAATACCCAGCCTTTGCAATTGCTTATAAATACCGCCAACCTGCGCCCGCCCGACGTGCGGCGTGCGACAACGTTGCCGTGCACCTGTCATTACTAAACTATTTGTTCAAGAGCCCGCTGCCATGCTGAACGGACGCGACCCGCGCATCGATTTTTTTCGGGGCCTGGCGTTGATCTTCATTTTCTGGGATCACGTCCCCCACAATCCCCTCGGCCAGATCACCCTGCGCAATATCGGGTTCAGCGACGCGGCTGAAGTCTTCGTGTTCCTTGCCGGCTACGCCTCGGTGCTGGCGTACGGCAAGGTCCTGCAGCGCGAAGGCTACTGGATGGCCTGCTTGAAGATCCTGCGGCGCACGTGGGTGCTGTACGTGGTGCACATCTTCCTGCTGGCAATGCTGATGGGCATTGTGTTCTTCGCCAACAGCCATGTCGAAACCCGCGACCTGGTCGAAGAGATGGGCCTGACGCATTTTGTCACCCATCCTCAGCAAGCGCTGGTGGACGAATTGCTGTTGCGCTTCAAGCCGAACCTGATGGACCCGCTGCCCCTGTATATCGTGCTGTTGGCGGGCTTGCCGCTGGTACTGCCACTGCTGCTGCGCAAGACCTGGGCGGTGGTCGCGGTGTCGATGGCGGTGTACCTGCTGGCGCCGCACCTGGGCTGGAACCTGGCCGCCATTGCTGACGGCGTGTGGTACTTCAACCCGGTCACCTGGCAGTTTCTGTTTGTGCTGGGTGGCGCGGCGGCCATTCACGGGCAACAACCCCGCGCACAGGATAATCGGCCACTGCTGCGCCAGCCGTTGTTCGTCACGGCGGCGGTCTACGCGCTGGCGGCGGGTGTGCTCACCCTCGCCTGGCGTTGGCCTGAGGTGCACGATGCATTGATGCCAGCGGCCTTGAGCGAACTGCTCTACCCGATCAGCAAGACCGACTTGTCACCGGTGCGACTGTTGCACTTCCTGGCGCTGGCCTACGTCACCGCCAAACTGTTGCCTGGGCGTGCCTGGACACAAAATTGGCTGGCCCGGCAGACCTGCCGGATGGGGCGTTATTCGTTGGAAGTATTCTGCCTGGGCGTCTTACTGGCGCCGTTGGCGGACATGCTCAACGCCCTGGCTGGCGATGCCTTCACCATGCAAATCGTCACCGCACTGGTCGGCGCCGCCCTGATGGCCGCGCTGGGCGCCTGGCTGGAATTCAACCAACGCCTGAGCCAATCGCCTCGCGTGGCCACCGCCTGAAAAACAAAAAGCCCGATCCCGGGGCTTTTTGTTGTGCGCCTGAACGTCAGGCTTGAGCACGCGCCGCAGCCTGGGTGGGCTGCAACTTGAACACGTAGAACAGCACTGTCAGCAGCACCAGGAACACCGGGCCGACATACAGCGCGACACGCGTGTCCGGGAAGTACGCCATCAGCCCTACCACCAGCACCAGGAACGCCAGCGCCAGGTACGAACTGACCGGGTACAGCCACATGCGGTACTTGAGGCCGGCTGCCTCGGCCGGGCTCAGGCTTTTACGGAACTTGAGCTGAGCCAGCAGGATCATCAGCCAGGTCCAGATCGCGCCGAAGGTGGCGATGGACGTCACCCAGACGAAGACTTTCTCGGGAACCATGTAGTTGAGCAACACGCCCAGCAGCAGCACGAAAATCGACAGCAGCAGCGCCTTGCGCGGCACGCCATTGCTTGAGGTGGTGCCGAAGGCGGCCGGGGCCTGACCGTTCTGCGCCAGGCTGTAGAGCATGCGGCCGGTGCTGAAGATGCCGCCGTTGCAGGAGGACAACGCAGCCGTGATCACCACAAAGTTGATGATGCCGGCGGCGGTCTTGATGCCCAGTCGCTCGAAGGTCATCACGAACGGGCTGCCCTGAGTGCCGATTTCATTCCATGGGTAGATCGACAGAATCACGAACAACGCCCCCACGTAGAACAGCAGGATGCGCCAGAACACCGAGCCGATGGCGCTCGGGATAGTCTTCTGCGGGTTCTTCGCTTCACCGGCGGTAAGGCCGATCATTTCCACGCCCAGGTACGCGAACATCACCATTTGCAGGGACATCAATACGCCGGTCACGCCATTGGGCATGAAGCCGCCGTGGGCCCACAGGTTGGAAATCCCCAGTGCCACGCCGTCGTTGCCAAAGCCGAACGCGATGATGCCGACGCCGCCGATTACCATGGCAATGATCGTGACGATCTTGATCAGCGCGAACCAGAACTCGAACTCACCGAATGCCTTGACCGCAATCAGGTTGATCGTGCCCATGCTGACCAGCGCCGCCAGTGCCCAGATCCAGCGCGGCACATCGGGAAACCAGACGCCCATGTAGACGGCAACGGCGGTGATTTCTGCCACGCAGGTCACCAACCACAGGAACCAGTAATTCCAGCCGGTAAGAAAGCCCGCCAGCGGGCCGAGGTAGTCCTGGGCGTAACGGCTGAACGAACCGGCGACGGGGTTATGCACCGCCATTTCGCCGAGCGCGCGCATGATCACCAGGATCGCCAGGCCGCCAATGATGTAGGAGAGCATGATCGCCGGACCGGCCATTTCGATGGCCTTGGCGGAACCCAGGAACAGGCCGACACCGATACAGGCGCCGAGGGCCATCAGGCGAATATGCCGTTCGCCCAGTTCACGTTTCAGCGGGCCGCCCTGAGCGGTCTCGCCATGGGGCAGGTGATTGCCAACTGGCATAGGGGTACAACCTCGTCTTGTTATTGGATATGAACCACCGAGCGTTGCGCACGCCAAGCCGGTAAGCCGGGGGCGCACTTCAACCAGGCCTGTTTCGTGGACAGGCACGTCCGGCAGCGCACAGCCTGCGGGATCGGCGGGGGTGCAGTATAAAAAGCCGACACTAGGGTCTTTCACTCTAAAAATGACTAAATTCAGCGATAAGTCTGGGTAAATGAGCCTTTTACAAGGAAGCATTACCTGCCTTTACGCATTTATCAGGTCATCGCGAGGGCAGCGAGTATTGCACAGTGATGGTGCAGCGTCATGCCTGGGCCGACGCCCTCCGCCCGTCAACGAAGGCTCTGGCCCAAGGCTTCGAGCTCGGCCACAGGTAAATCGGAACTGTCACGATCCCCCTGCCAACGGCACTCCCTCAGGATGAGGGAACAGCCTCCATGCACAGGGAAAATCAATGGACACGCCTACCGAACGACTCGAGCAGGGCCGCACCCGACGCCAGGAGGGTGATCAGCACATGGTCACTGCCCTGATCAATCATTTGAATGGCACCAGCGCCGCGCCGCTGCTGCTACCGCCCCATTCTTCGCCAGGTTGCTGGCTGCAACTCTGGCGCCAGGCCATTAACCGCCCGCGCTTCATCGCCTGGGCCCGGCAACGGAACATCGACCTCGCCAGCCTGACCCTGGCCAATGGCACCCTCACAGACCAGACCCAAAAAACCTGGACCCTGTGGGACGACGCGCAAGGGTGCGCCCTGGCCCTTCCCCTCCTGACCATCGCCGACATCCTGGACCCAGCGGCCAGCGGCCTGCCGTACGGGCCGATGACTGCCGGCGAGAACACGCTGCAATTGCCCGCCAGCCAAGTGCTGCGGTTCTACGGTTACCCTCAGCCGCAGACCCGGGGCCAGCGAATGATCGTCATCCAGGCCCTCGATCAACTCAACCCTTTCGCCAGCGCCAGTCCAACGCTGGCGCGTGATTTCGAACGGCTGAACCAAGACCTGCTGCAGCTGGCCTACAGCCTGGAGGCTGCCGCGAGCGAAGCGGGTTTCAACCCACAAACCGCTCACCGCAACAGGCTGACCCTCGACTCCGGCTCTTTTGCAGCCAACGCCCAACAAGCCGGCGCAGCGCTGCTGGGTTACATCACCCGTCATCAAGACTTCCTGGCGCTGGAGCCGGTTCAAGGCCTGCAGCCCGGCCACTACACATTCGATCCCGACACCCGCCAGCTCATCGGCCAGCGTGCAAATGGCGCACAGGTGGCACTCGGCATCGAATGGCTGTTGCCGCTGCCACTGGCAGGCCGTCTCGAACAACTGGTCAGTGTGGCGCAACAGCTCGGCACCTCTGTTCACCAAAGCGGCCAGTTCAGCGTGGCGCAGTTGCTGCAGTGTCATGACCTGGCGGTGCCCGCCACGTCAGACGCGGCCAGGGCGCTGAGCCTGCGCTTGCGCGCGTCGCAGCCCCTGCACGTGCCGCCCGTCTGCGACTTCGCCGAGGCCGATATTGCGCTCATGCAGCAACTGCACTGGCAGCGTCTGGACCATGACCGCGACCATGCCGCGACGGCTTTGCGCACGCTGCTCGAGGGCAAAGCCGCTGACGCCGTGATTGCCACGCACTCGACGTTGCTGCAGGCCTGGGCCGGCGACGCCCATTTGCATCCGGCGCTCGCACCTGCGCCGCGCACCGAGGCGCGCAGCCTCGCCCAGCATCTACAAGGCCACGGTCTGGCCGTTCCGCGTACCGCCGGCGACGCCCTGGGTACGCTGCAAATCCTCGAAATGACCCTGCCGCGCAGCACTCAACACGCTGACTATCGACAGGGTTTGCCGTTAACGCCCGACCAGCGTGAGGCCGTGCGAACGCGGGTCAACGCCTGGCTGCCGCGCACGAGCAGCAGGCTGTTGGAGTATCTGGCGGGGCCGTTGTTGACCGAGCTGTCCCGAACCGCGATTCGCACCCAGGCCGACCGGTTGCTCAAGCTCATGCTCAGGCGCCCTCCTGCCCGGCAACTGGGCCGACGGTTGCTGGAGGCACTGGGCGGGTACGGCCAGCATCCACACGAACACACCAACAGCGCCAGCCTTGAAAACCTGGTGCTGGCCGCGCTGATGATCGAGCTTGATCCGCTGCCGGATGAACAGCGTTACGTCGTCGCGGGGTTCAACCTCGCCCAAAGCAGCCAATGGGGCCGTTCCCACGCGGCCCTGCGTGAAGACCTGGAACTGCACCTGATACGCAGCGCCGTCGTCTCGGCTGAGGCCACGCCGCTGGCGGCCCACCTGCTGCTCGCAGGGGCAGCACCGGAGTTTCTGGTGCGGGAACTGCCGGACACGTTGCGCTTCATGACCTCCACCCAGTGGCTGGTGTTCAGCCAAGGCGTGGCGATGGCGCAGAGGATCGCGCCCGGCTCACCGCAGCAACTGAGCTACAACGATGTCATCGCCTTGGCGTCACGGGAGGACACCTCGCCCGAGCAGCAACAATGGCGCGAATACACCGCAACCCAAGGCCTGCTCGATTGGGCTGTCGCCCAGGGTGAACTGACGCAACAGGCCGACGGACGCTACCCGATCGGCGCGATCAACGCGGCGAAAGCCCGACTGCAGGCGCGCCTGGAGGCACTGAAAAGTGCCTTCATGACGTTCGCCAGCGACCCTCCGACGCGCCGGTCGGTGGCGTTCGATGACCTGCGAAACGTCTTCCCGGGCCACCCCCGCATCAATACGCCCGACCTGCGCTGGGCGTTGGCGTCGCGCTTGCAACTGAACCTCGGCCTGGCGTCCAGCGGCCCGCCGCGTTGGCACAACGTGCCTTACCTCAGCCAGCACTCCCTCGTGGACTTGCACAGCCAGGGCTGGCTGCAGCCTTTTTCGCGCCACTGGGCGTCGGTTCACCCACACCTGGACCTGAACCTGATGCGCAGCGCGTTCAGCCGCCTGGGGCATGTGAATACGCTGTTCGAGGCCGCCTTCGACGCCCACATTGACCGCCTTAAACAGGCGTACGCCACCACCCTTCAGGACCTGCTGGCACAATTACCGCTGGCCGAGCGTGCCCGGCTGCCCATCGGCAAGCTGCAATTGCTGGTGCTGAGCAAAGAGGCCACCAAGGCCGAAACCCTGGAAACCCGCGAGGAAAAAAGAGCCCGCGTCGGGCGCTTCGGCATCATCCTGCGCTGCACCCTGCCCCACGCCACCCACGATTACGAGTTGTTCCCACTGCTCAACCGCCTGCATAAACGCAGCGGCCCCGCCCTGGTGTTTGACCTGGGCGGCAAGCCCCTGTCGGTTACCACCGGCCGACCAGGCTCGGTTCAACCCGTCAGTGTCTTGCACACCGGCAATCCACTGGCCATCGACTGGCAAGCCTACGAAACCGGCAGCGCGCCGCGGCCGAACGTGTTCTCCACGGTGGTCGTCGAGCAGCTATGGCAGCAGGGCCCTACACCCGCCGAAACCGCCACCCCGCGGTTCGGTTCGGCGATCCTGCGCAGCATCACCCAGGCCATCGTCGAGCGGCATTTTTTCCTCGACGTCGAAGCTGCGCGACAACAGGCGCGCGGCGCGTCCGCCGAAGAGGGCTTCGAACACCACCACGACGCGTTGACCCAACGCCTCAAAATCCTGGTGCCGTTGTGGTCGTGCGGCCAGGACATCGCCTCGGGCGACCCCCACCGCATGACGTATGGCAGCTACCAGTGCCTGCTCGACCTGTTCGGCCTGCTGATGCCCGCCCGCGCCTACTCGTCGGCCGGCCTGGCGGTACTGAAAAGCACCGCACCGCTGCCAATAAAACTGCTGCAACTGAGCAAATTGAGCACGAACCTGCTGCAGACAACCCTCAACCCGCTCGACCTTACTCCCACACTCGCCAGGTTGGCCCGTAATGGCCTGATCGCTCTGGGCAAGGCCGCGTGGCACACCCTGAGGGAAGCCATCGAGCAAGCACAACGCTGGACCGCCAACACGCCGTTGCGCGAGTACGTGCGCTGGCTGTCCAGGGCCGACATCGGCATCGGTGCCGTACTGGGTGGGAGCGACTTTTCGCGCATTGTCGCGATAATGCGCGAAAGGCAGTGGTACGCCTTCGACCCTTTCAGCGCGCGGCCCTATGGGCCACCGCTGCCCAACTTTCGCCTGGACAGCGCCCTGAGCGTGACACCGGTGCACTGCGTCAACGGTTACCAGGCGCGCGTCACCGAGCGGCTGTTTGACACCCCGCCATTGCTCATTCCTCGCGCCACCGCCACGGATTTACTGGTTGACGGCAAGGTCATGCGCCTTGAACACAGTGCACCGACCCACCTGGACGACCTGGCATCGCCTGCTCATTTTCGCGTCGAACACCATTTCGACACCCGCTGCACGCCCACCCGAAGCAAACGCAACGCGCCCCCATTCATTTGCTTCACCAAAAGGCTCTCTGCGTTTAACCACTCCATTCATCAACGCCGCGTGCAAGCGCTGGAGCATATCCGGATCATTCCCGCGCCCAGTCAGGACGGTGCGAAGCAGCGACTGGTGTATCACCACACCGTTTACGAAGTCAGCCGTGACGAAGTTGCCTTTGAGCTGACCCAGGTCCCGGCACCGCCCCTGATCTATCGCCGTCGCACGCTGGGCACGCTTTTCGACGAACCGCAATTCGGATTGCCCGACGACCAACTGGACAACCTGCTGGGCCATGAAACCCGGGTGGTGGAACTGCAAGGTATCGCCGAAGGCATTGATGACACGCGCGTCATGCGGGCCATGGTGTTCGAACTCTCCCGGCCTGGGCCGATCCCGGGCCCACGCTGGGTTGTCGAGGCCGACACCGGTGTGTTCTTTGAAGTTATCCAGACCGCCAACCCGCCTGAACTGGTCTTCGATTACCTGGACTTCAGCCAGGGCGGCGAAGCCGCGCGGCTGATCCACGCTTTCTGCGATTACAAGCGCGATTACCTGGACATTGCCGAACTCATGCCCACGCAACCGCTGGTGGCACTGCCGACGCTGGAGGTGCTGTACCGGCAACTGGCAGCCCGCGGTTTTTCTGACGGCACCCTGGCAAGGCTGCGCCATACCGCCAGTACCCTGACCCCCCTCAAACAACGGGAATTATTGTTGAACGCGTCCAGCCAGGGACAGCGTCTGGATGTGCATGTCGCCGCCAAACCCTTGCAGCTGGACATATGGCCGCCACGCCCGGTGGTAGCCGGCGGCCCCAGCGCCGCGCAGATCAACGAGTACCTCGCGCAGAAGGCCCACGCCAGCACGCTGGCGTTGGTCGAAAGAACCGGAGTCGGCGCCGCCAACCTCGTTACCGATGCCGTTGACGACCTGGCGCGGTTGCGGATCGCAGCGCCTGTGGTGCTGTGGCAATACACCCTGGTCGGGCAGCCCGACTACACCGAGATCATCCTCAAGACCGGGGCCGGCAATTGCGACCAGATGGCCCATGTCGCCCATGAACTGATCCGCACCAACGGCGGCGTCTCGCAGATATGGGGCTCACGTCCGCCTACCCATGCCTTTGTGGTGGTCGGCAAAACGCCGTCAAGCCTGGTCGAGACCCAGGACTTCACGGAGGACGACTGGCAGGGTCTGTGGATCTGCGACCCCTGGGCCAGGATTGCCTGCCCGGCAAACCAGTACCTGAACGCGTTCAACGAACGGGTGCGTGACTGGTCCGGCCAGCACATGTCGGTGTACTACAAGGGCCAATGGGAGCGAATCGAAAACTCCAACTGGCTGGCGGACTGGAAACGCGGCCTGAAACTTTCATGGCGCTAGGCAGCCCGCACACAAAATCTTCACGGCGCATCACCAGCGACTAAGCTTGAACCAAGTCCGATCAATCTGCGTGAATGGATCAATCGACTATGGGCGCTTTATGGCAGACCGATTCGAAACCCGCTGTGGTCCAGACCGACAGTGCGGATCCACCGCCATTGCCACAAAGCCCCCGCTCTCGACGCCTGTGGTGGCGGCTGATGGGGCTGGTGCTGATGCTTGCGTTGGTGGCCCTGGGGTGGGCCGCCAGTCGGGAAATACGCACCTCGCGCCTGCAGGCTGAACACCTGAGCCCTTTTGCCGCATCACTGAGCTACCGGGTGGAACCTGGCGCGAGTGATGCGATGGTGTATCCCGGCGAGGGTCCTTTTGACCGGCGCCTGGGCTACAGCGCGCTGAATGAGTTCTTGCCACGCCTGCTCAAACGCAACTACGTGATCCAGGCACAGTCGCGGTTTTCCCCGGCGCTGATGAGCTACGCCGAGCACGGCCTGTTCGTGCCCTACGCCGAAAAGGTCCAGGCCGGCCTGACCATCACCGACTGCCGCGCGGCGCCGCTGTACGCCTTCAGTTACCCACAGCAACTCTATGCCAGCTTTGCCTCCATTCCACCGCTGGTGGTGCAGAGCCTGTTGTTTATTGAAGACCGCGACCTGCTGGACCCCAAGCGTCCGATGGCCAACCCGGCGGTGGACTGGCCGCGCTTTGCCAAGGCCGCCTGGTCGCAGGTGGCCAAACTGCTGCATCTGCCAGGGCAAACCGCCGGCGGCAGCACCCTGGCCACCCAGCTCGAAAAGTATCGCCATTCGCCCGACGGCCTGACGCTGTCCGGTGGCGAAAAAATCCGCCAGATGATGTCTGCCAGCGTCCGCGCCTACCAACCGGGGCCGCAGACCCTGGACAGCCGGCAGAACATCGTGCGCGACTACCTCAATAGCGTGCCGCTGTCGGCGGTGCCGGGCCATGGTGAGGTGCACGGCATGGCTGAAGGTCTACGCGTGTGGTACGGCGCCGACTTCAACCAGAGCAATGCGCTGTTGAGTGGTAACGCGCCCAAGGACCTTCCAGCAAAAGGCCTGGCGCTGCGCGAAGTGCTGTCGCTGATGATTGCCCAGCGCCGCCCTTCGCATTATCTGACCAAGGGCCGCGATGAGCTGGCGCAATTGACCGACAGCCATATCCGCCTGCTGGCACAGAACAACGTGATCGATCCGGCGCTGGCCAAGGCCGCCCTCGCCAGCCATGTCACTTACCGCGACTGGCAGCAACAACCGACGCTCCAGCCGGTGGAAACCAACAAGGCGATCAACGTTGCACGCAGTCGCCTTGCCAGCCTGCTCAACCGTCCGCTGTATGACCTCGATCGCCTCGACCTGTCGGCCACGAGCACGCTGCAATACGACCTGCAAACCCAGGCCACCGACTATCTCAAGCACCTGGCCGACCCCGCTTTCGCAGGGCAAATGGGCCTGCTCGGCCCGCGCTTGCTCACCCCGCAAAGCACGCCGCAAGTGCGCTACAGCTTCACCCTGTTCGAACTGACGCCCGACGGTGCACGGGTGCGGGTGCAAACCGACAACACCGACCAACCCTTCGATATCAACGAAGGCAGCAAGCTGGAACTGGGCTCCACCGCCAAGCTGCGCGTGCTGACCACCTACCTGCAAATCATCACCGAGCTGCATGATCGCTACCGCGCGCAAACACCAGCCGAGTTGAAAAAAGTCGAGGTTCCCGAACAGGACCCACTGTCACGCTGGGCGCTGGACTACCTGATCCAGAACCCTGACCGCGACCTGTCGAAGATGCTTGACGCGGCCCTCAACCGCACCTATTCGGCCAGCCCCGGCGAAGCGTTTTTCACCGGCGGCGGCTTGCATCACTTCCACAATTTTCGCAATGAAGACAATGGCCGCAGCCCGACCCTGCGCGATGCGCTGCGCGAGTCGATCAACCTGCCGTTCATTCGCCTGATGCGCGACCTGGTGCGCTACACTACCTACTCCGGCGAAGACAACAGCGCGCGCTTGCTCAAAGATGACAACGATCCGCGCCGTCAGGAATACCTGGCCAAGTTCGCCGACCACGAAGGCACCGCGTTCCTGCTCAAGTTCTGGAAAAAGTACCGCAACAAAGACACGCAGACGCGCCTCGACACCTTTATGGATGGCCTGCACCCCACCGCGATTCGCCTGGCTGCCGTGCACCGCTACTTGCTGCCGCAGGCCAGCCAGGAGAGCTTCAACCGTTTTGTGCGCTCCCATCTGAAGAACCCCAAGACCCCCGAAAAGCTCACGGACGAGCGTCTCCAAAAGCTCTACCAAAGCTACGGCCCCGGCGCCTACGACCTGCCGGACCAAGGCTACATTGCCAAGGTGCACCCGCTCGACCTGTGGCTGCTGGGCTATCTGCTCAACCACCCCGATGCGACCTTCGGCGAGATCGTCAAGGCCAGCGAATTCGAACGCCAGGAAGTCTACAGCTGGCTGTTCAAGAGCCGGCACCAGAGCGCGCGCGACAGCCGCATCCGCACCATGCTGGAGATCGAAGCGTTCCTGGAAATCCATCAGCGCTGGCAGGCTGTCGGCTACCCGTTCGACCACCTGGTACCGTCGCTGGCGACCGCCATCGGCAGCTCCGGCGACCGCCCCGCCGCCCTCGCCGAACTGATGGGGATCATCCTCAACGATGGCGTGCGCATTCCGGTGCTGCGCATCGACAGCCTGCATTTTGCCGCCGGCACGCCGTATGAAACGCTCGTGATCAACGACCCCAACCGCGGCAAGCGCGTGATGCCCAGCGAAGTCGCCACGGCGCTGCGCGGTGCACTGTCGCAGGTGGTGGATGCGGGCACGGCGAAACGCGTGGCCGGCAGTTTCAAACTGGCCGATGGCGCGCCGCTGGCCATGGGCGGCAAGACCGGCACCGGCGACAACCGCATCGAAGCCATGGGCGCGGGTGGGCGCATCCTCAGCTCCAAATCGATCAACCGCACCGCAACGTTTGTGTTCTACATCGGCGAGCATCACTTCGGCACGCTGACCGCCTTCGTCCCTGGAGCCTCGGCCGAGCATTTCACCTTCACGTCGGCTTTGCCCGTGCAAGTGCTCAAAGGCATGGCGCCGATCCTCACGCCGTACCTGCAGCCGGGCACGCAGACGCTGTGCGTGGCGCGCTGAATCCAGGGTGTCAGTTATGTATTTTTCACCCTCGAATTGTTGACCGTTAAGCGCCTTAAAACCCGCGTAAGCCACTATTTTTAAAGCTTATTTTAGCCTCGACGCGTGAATAGACTCAGGGAGTCTCCACTCTCTGTTCAGGTTCACACCATGCCTACCGATTCCTGCGCCCTGCCGTTCCAGGGCCGTCATTTCGAGTTGATCCAGAACGCATTGCCCGCTTGGGTAAAGGGCACCACAGCGGCGCGAATTGGCGCGCTCAAACGCCAGGGTCTTCCATCTGCGGCGCCTTACCCCGATACCTCGCCGGCGCAGCACGTGTCACTCAAGCGCGCCGTGGCTGACCATTGGCACGCCCAGGCGCCGCTGGACAAACGCCTGGGCCCGCTCAACGACTTGCGCGCCTTTGCCGAGCCGCTGCTCAAGCGAGCGCTGTTCACGCACTACGGCGAGGTCGATGTGCGCAACACCTGGCTGCGGGTGTACGTAGACGGCTCCAATGCCTGGTGGGTGATTGACGTCAGCCGAGGCGTACAGAGCAAAACCCTGTCGTTGCTGGACATGGCCCTGCATAACTTCGCCGCCGGCGACACCTTCGTCGACCACGCCTTCCTGGGCCCGGAAGACGCCCGTGGGCAGCGCGACAGCCTGTCGATACGGGGCCGGCCCGGTGGGCCGCTACTCACGGCGCAGCGCTTCAAGGCCGTGTGTCGGTCCCTGGACATCGGCGGCCTTTACCAGGCCCGCCTTCAAGCCGCGCTGGGGTTCGATCAGCCGGCGCTGGCCCGCACCGTGCGCGACGAAGTGGTCAGCCAGCTCAAGGCGGATTTGCGCAGCAGTGCCCATCTGGGCTTGCACAGCGGTCATCTGGCAAACGACGCCCATCACGCGTTGCTGAGGTTCATCGCCACGCCGCTCGGCCTGTCACTCGATGGCCACACCTTGAAGTGTCACACCCTGAGCCTGGCAGGCTGCCAACTGAGCGGGATTGTGCTGTTCGCCACGCCTGCAGAGCAGGGCTCCGCCCGTGGGCGGCTGATTGCCTGGGTGCCCCAGGACCCCGAGCATCCGCTCAAGCAGTACCCTTCGCCGATTGCCTTCGTCGAAGAGCTGACGCGTCAATTGCACAGCGGCCCGGCGTATCAGGCGTTTTTCAGTCAATTTGTGGCGCACGCCGAGCGCGGCGTGTTTTTCTCGCGGTTGCAGTCGCGTGCACACCTGCCATTGCGCCTGCTGGACATTGACCGGGATTACCCCAACCGCGCCGCCGACCCGGCGCGAGACGACCCGTGGAACTACCTGCACCGGGTCAAGCTCAACAAGATCGTCAACGACGCCCGCGAGCTGGCGGTATCCACTGCCTACGTCGACCGGCTGGCCCGCTGGGCCTGGTGGGACAACCTCGAGCAGATACTCTCGGACGTCCTCAATGCGGCCTTGCTGGTGGTCACTCCTTTTGTGCCGGTGGTGGGCCAATTGATGCTGGCCTACAGCGCCTATCAACTGTGCGACGACGTGTTTGAAGGCCTCCTCGATTGGGCCCAGGGCAATGCACAGGAGGCTGGCGAGCATGTGTTGGGAGTGGCTGAAAACCTGATTCAGCTCGCCTTGTTTGCCGGTGCGGGAAAAATCGGCGAGGTCGCGCGCCTCAAACTGTCGGCGTTCGTCGAAGGCCTGCACCCGGTGCAACAGGCTGACGGCACGCTCAAACTGTGGAACCCGGACCTTGCACCCTACGCCCAATCCAGCACCCAGGGGCCCACGGACAAAACCCTGTTGCCGCTGGAGGACCGGCATTATCACGTGCGCCACGATGCCAGGGCCGACGAGCACCGCGTGGTGCACCCGACGCGTGAACAGGCGTATCAGCCCTGGGTGAGGTTCAATGCCGACGGCGCGTTTTTGCACGAGGGCGAACAGCCGCAACGCTGGGACAGCCAGACCCTGATGCGCCGAATTGGCCCGCGCGTACAAGACTTCAGCGACCAGCAACTGGCCGACTTGCGCATCGCCAGCGGCACCGATGAGGACGTGCTGCGCGCGATGCACCTCTACAACCAGCCGCTGCCGCCGCTGTTGGCCGCCAGCCTTGGCCGCCTTGGAGCCCAGCGCTATCCCGAAGCCATCAGTCGTAAGGTTCGTGCAGGCGCGCCGCTGCCAAACGGGCCTTCATCGGATTGGTTCCCACAGCTCATCACCGAGCTGCCCGGCTGGCCACAGGACCACGCCCTGAAGGTGTGCCTCAATGATGATCTGTCCGGACCGGCGCTTACCTTCGGCAACGTTAACGCGACCCAGGCCAGGACGCTGACCTTGAGCCTGTCTCAGACGCTGTCCGGGACCCTGCCTGAACAGGTGCTGGCTTTTCTCGACGACGCCGCGCTACGCAACATGCTCAACGGCGATGTCCCCAAGGACCTTCGGCTCACCACCCTGCGCGATCAATTGGCCGACCGGGTGCTCAGCAACGCCCCCGAGATTGCCGACAAGGTCTACAAGACCCGGGAAATCACCGACAAGCCGAGCCTTGCAACCCTGCGCAAGCCCTTCGAGTACCTGGACTCCAACGCCGCCATTGCCCTGCTCTGCAGCGCCACCGGCGAAGAACGCCAGGCGCTCGCCCAACGACAACTGCCGCTGCGCCTGCATAACCAGGCGCGTGAATTGGGGTTTGCCAACCAATCGGTGCTGGCCTTTCAAGGGTTTGACTGGCCTTCGCCGCTGCCGACCCCGACCGAGAGACTGGTGCTCAACACCTTGAAGGTTCACAGCGACACGTTTGCTCGGTTGCGCATCGAAATCCGCGAACAGGCGGTAACCGGTCGCGTGCTGTGTGAGGCCGGGCCGGCGACAGCCGAGACCACACGCGTGCTGATTCGCAAGGCGCGCGGTTATGCGGTACTCGACCCGACGACTTCACGGCCGTCAGCGCTCATCGACCTTTACGAGGCGATCCTGCAAGCCCTGCCCGCTGACCGGCGCGACGCATTGGGTGTGCAAACGGGCGAAGGTGAAACGCTCAAGCAATGGCTCAAACAGCGCGTGGCGTCCATGGCCGAGCGCCGCAAAGTCCTCGCGCAACCGCCCGTGCCGATGGTCCAGGGCCGCGAAACCAGCCGCCTGCTGGGTGGGCCGGCGGCCAGCCGCTGCTCCGCGTCACCCGCGCGAACCCACACCGAGCACGCCCGGCAAACCCTGCAACTGTTGTTCCCAGGCTTGAGCGAAGCGCGCATGAACCGATTTCTGCAGGAGATTCCCCAGGCACAACTGCGCACTACCCTGAACACGCTGGTGGTGGAAAAACAGCAACTGCATGTGGACCTGATGAACTGGCAGAACTCCGTCATCCTCGGCATCACCGACGCCGCCGATAATCACGAAGTACGGGTGTCCAGAAAGCACCTGGCCCACCTGATCATGCGCTGCTGGGGTGACCGGTTTGCTGAATACACGGACGGCCGCGGCGCTGTCCAGCAAGGCGCCGCACTCAACTTCAAGGGCTTGCGCCTGCCGCCCAGGCTCCCCACGCTGAGCGCCAGTTTCGAACACGTGACATTTCTGGACGCCAGCCAGTGCGGCTTCGGCGAGCGCCACAGTGACTTCCTCAAGCACTTCCCTTCCTTGCGTGGCCTCAACCTGGCTGACAATCGCCTCACGCAGGTGCCTCAGGCGCTGGAACAGATGCGTTTTCTCAAGGCGTTAAAACTGGCAGGCAATAGACTTGCACTGACGACGGACGACGTGGCGCGGTTAAAAAAAATGCGGCGCCTGAAGAGCCTCGACTTGAGCAACAACCCATTGACGCTGGCGCCCGACATCAGCCATATGCCCGGGTTGCGCCTGCTTTACCTGAGCGGCACGCACCTGGCTACCTGGCCCGAAGGGTTGTTCGCACACCCGCGCAATGACGCCTTTGTACTCGACCTGCGCGGCACCCGGATCAACCGCCTGCCCGAGGTCGCAGCCGGTTCCCCGCAGGGCAGAGTGGTGGCCCGCGCACGCCTGGATCGGCGCACCCTGAGGGACGAGCAACGCCTGCGCTATGAAGATTTGCGCATGGCCGCAGGCCTTGATCCCAACCGCACGTATGAGCCGCTTGGTCACAACGCGTTCTGGATGCAGGGCCTGCAAGGCGCCGACCTTCAGGACGCTCAAGCCCTGTGGCAAGCGGTGGAGCAGGAACAGGGTTCCCAGGGCTTTTTTGAAGTCATTGAAGCGCTGGAGATCGAGGGCATTTTTGAAACTGACGCCGATCGCCAACGCTACACCGTCAACCGCCCACTGCTGACCCAGCAGGTATGGCGCCTGCTGTGGGCGGCCTATGACGATACCGAGCTGCGTGAGCGCCTGTTCAAGATGGCCAGTTTTCCCGGCCTGTGCCCGGATGCCGGGGCGCAGATTTTCAATGAAATGGGGATCGAGGTCATGGTCAGCGAGATCCGCCGGGATACCGCAACCGCCGCCGAGCTGGAAAGCTGCCTCGTCACGCTGGCCAAAGGCAGCGCCCACCTCAAACAACTGGCGAAGGCCGTGGGCCAGGAAATCGCCCGACGCCTGCGCCCGGTGGCCGAGGGCGGGCTTGGGCAGCGGTTCAGATCGCAAGTGCGCGACGGGGTGCCCGGCGAGGTTGATGAGGTGGACATTCACCTGGCCTACCAAACCGCCCTCGCCAGCCGTCTTGACCTGCCCTGGCTGAATGATCACATGCTTTACCGGGTCAACGCGGCGGTCAGCGCCGTCCAGATCGAGCAAGCCTACAGCGCGGTGCTGGCGCTGGATGAAGGCGACGGACTGGTCAACCAGATGCTGCTCGAACCCTGGTGGGAACAGCACCTGCGTGACACTTACGACAGCCAGTACCGTGACAACGAGCGTGAGTACGGCGAGCGCTTCCTGGCGCTGGATGATCTGCAAACAGCGCAGGCGCAATGGGCCAATGCCCAGGCGTTGCCGGAGCCCGAACGCGAGCGCCTGCGCGCATCGCTCAAGCAATTGGCCGAGGCGGTGCAGGTGCCCGAAAGCGTGGTGTTCACCGACGACCCCTTGGACGACGCGCACTACAACCGCCTGCTCAACGACCTGGGCTACAACGAACAGGAATGGATGCGCCGTCTGACGCGCCGGGCGCTCAACGAGGCGACGGGGCGCCGCAACCGTTCCCGATGAGAAAGGTGGCGGCGGCGCGAAGAGGTTTTTCTCGCCACCGCCCCAGCGCTTGAAACGGGTCGGTGGCTCGATAAAACCAGCAAGCGAATGCCTGTCTCTCGGCAAGCGGCGGTCACCCGTGAGCGGTGCACGCTCAGCTCAAGGTGCCAGGAAGTCGAACACGATCTGCACCGTGCCGTAGTAGTCCCCGGCCACGTACCCGTCGACGGGCTTGATCGCGGCGATTTCCAACTCCGCGCGCCGCCCCACGCGCGCCTCGGCGGCGTTGACCACTTCGGTACTCTCCAGGGTCAGCGGCACCTTGTTGAACAGCACTTGCAGATCAATCCGCTGGCGACCGCTGAACAGATAGGGCTCGGCCCCCAGCCGCGCAGCCACTGCGCCGGTAAGGTTTTTAACATCAAAATTCTTGCGCAGGCGGCTCAGCTCAGCGGTCACCAGGTTCCAGGCGAGCACTTGATCATGCCCCATCCAATCGGGCTCGGAAGGCAGCACGTAGGCATCGTGCACAGGTATCGTCACCGACACATCGAACGCGTGACGGGACTCAATCGCCCAGGCCTGGGCGGCCACCAATACCAGCACTGCAAACAGCGCCAACCTTGTCAGTTGCTTGACCATCGTCATCACCCGTTGCTGTTGACTGTGACCGGTTTTTTGTTCTGCCCTTCAATCAGCTGAAAGCCGTAGGTGCGGCCGGTTTTTTTCTCGAACACCAGCTGGCGCCCCGGCAGGATGTGATGCTTGGTGGTTGGCAGGCAGTCGCTTTTTGCGGTGAGCGAACAGTCACGAAACTCATCCAGCACCACCACGCTGTTGCCGTTGTTACGCAGCTGGTATTGGTTGGCTGTCTGGTTGATCTGCGTATCGAAACGCGTGGCTTTGGGTCGCACGAAAAACACCGTGCCGTAACCCGCCATGACGTTGATTCCGGCCGCGAGGCTGTCCTTGTAGTCGGCCCGTTCTTCGTCGGTGATAGCGAAGTTATCGTCCTTCTCCGGCACTACGGGAATAAAGCGCACACGGAAATAACGCTCCTTGTCCCTTGCCCCCATGTACAACAGGCGCGTGCCCTGGCGCCCGTTGGCCGGAACGATCAGCCGCGCCGGGCTCGCCATCAGGCCGTCGCGTCGGGTGGCATTGCCATCGCCGTCGGTGAGCGATGCAACCGGCACCTCGCGATGGGTGCCATCGGCGTTGTAGACGATCTCCAGCACGTCGACGCGGATGAACGCCGTGCTCGTGCCGGTGTTGGACACGCGCTTGAGATAGGAACTGCGATCCTGCTCGAGGTAGTCATACACCACGCCGACGTTGATCGCCGGGGCCGCTTGGGCACCGAGGGCACAAAGGAACAACCCGATCCATAACACTGCCTGTTTCATGTTTGATTACGCCTCGATAATTGAACACGGCCCGCGCGATACCCACGGGCCGGGAATGCGGATGGCCGTCTAGACCTGCGAATCCCAGACCACGGTCACCACGCCCGAATAGGTACTCCCGGGCCGCTTGAGCATTTCGCTCATGTCGTCTCGCTGCACCTCGAAGTGCAAGGTGCCGGGCCGGTCATTGATGTAATGCAACGGCTGAAACAGCTCGCTGCCGACGCCATCCAGACGCAGCGCCAGTTTGTTCACCGTTTGTGCGTACTGATCGACCAGGCCGCTGGGCAAGGTCACCGCGACCTGCAGCGGCACTTCATCGCCCTCGGCATTGCGCAGCCCGCAGGTGTTGCCCATGACGATCGAGCATTCGAGCTGCATGTTGAAACGCGAACTGGTGGCGATGCGGAACGTCTGGTCACGGTACAAACGCGCCGGTGCCCGCCCCTGGTTGAGCCAGGCTTGCCAGCCGCCCTGGGGGATCAGCTCGACGCGGTTGCCACCGGGCGGGATATCGACCTTGAGCGCGTGCTCCACGGTGAGCTGGAAGTTGAAGGTGGCGACGGTGTCGCTGGTTTGCATCACATCGCCGATGTCGAAATCCCCACCTGGCCCGAAGGTGTAGGTGAGGCTGCCGGCGTAATCACCGGCCCTCATGGTGAGCGGGTTCGGGGTCCTGAGTTCGTAGGCGTATTCAAAATTGCTGTAGTACATCCAGGGTATGTCAGTGCCGGCCGTCACACTGCAGGCACCGGCATTCTCGGGGACGATCCAGAAAAACAACGCAAAGGACGGCGAGGCCGCCAGGTAATTCACGCCCTGGCAAGGCGCTGGCGCATGCTGCCAGTAGTACGACCACTGAGGCATGCTGGTCGTCGCCCAGCCACTGACTCCCGGTGGGTAGGTGACATCCCAGCGCGCGCCCACTCCGGCTATACGCATCTGGACCGTCTCGGTTTCACCGGTGGCCTGGTGGGTGACCTGAAGGTCTCGCCAGGCCGAGGGCACTTTGAAATAAGCGCCTTTGCGCGGCTCGGCATAAGCCAGCACGGGCTCGCTTGACGCCGCCGAGAAGGGCCTGCGAATGGTGAAAATATTCATCGCCTTGCATCGCGCGGGAATATGCCCGGGGCAAATCCCGCTTTCCGGCGTGGTGTTTTCGAATTTGTTGACCATCGGGTTGCCCGGGTCGGGACGGAACACGGCGGTGATCTCTTCGACAAACGCCTGCGCCGGTGTGCTGAACAAACCCATGATCAGGGCCAGCGCACGGCACGGCCCCAAGGCGCTTCTGGTTGCAGCGACTGACTTCATACATTCTCCGGTTCAAAGGTGCGGGCAGCCATCAGCCGGCGGTTTCCACGCTGAAGTTGGCATCGGCCAGCGTGTCGGGGGTGCAACGCAGGTCGCCGATCATCAGCACGTCGTTTTCGTTCGGGGCGTTGGCCGGGTCGAGGCGGAACTGGCAGAGCAACTGGTTCTGGTAGCGCACTTGCAGGGTGGGCGAGCTGGCGCTCATTTCCATCGAGAAGAATCCGTCCACCTCGCTGACCCCACGGCTGGCGTGGTTGATCACGTGATGCCCCTTGAGCGGCCGACCCTGGGCATCGAGCAGACGCCCCAGCACCGACACGGTTTTCAGCACGGTGACCTTGCGGTAGTCCACACCGCCCTTGTTCAAGTGATACGTAGTGCGCGCCGGTTGGATGTTGGCGGCGGGCGGATGATTGCCGTCGAAATCGAAGTTGACGCTGCTGCTTTTGTAGGCGGCCAGCGGCACAAAATTGCGACCGGGGCGCAAGACCGCGCCACCGCCACTGACGTCATCGGCGCGCAGAGTGATGGCGTCGAGGTCTGTCTCGACATCGATGATCATGCCCGCGCCCGTGCCGTGGTACTGGCTGGTGAGCAGCGCCTTGTCGGCGCCGGCCACGAACGTGCTATTGAGGTTCAGGCCGCCGGTGAATTTATTGTTGAACGAGCTGCGCTGCAGGAAGCCGTCGCCGCTGACCGTGTCGGTACTGAAGCTGGCCGTGCTCGACAGGCCAACGCCATAAGTGTCGGTGATGGCAGTGGCCGAGACGCTTTGCAGCAGGTGGTCGGTGAGGTCCTGGCGCAAGGTGATCGAGGCATTGTTGTCACGGCCGCCATCACGCGCCGTGCGAGACCCGACACTGCCTGAGACTTGGCGACCATCGGTGCCCAGCGCCAGGCTCAACGTGACGTCGATGCCACGGTTGCGCTGATCGTCAGTGCCGTTGGTGCCCGGTCGGTCGAACGCCGAGAAGCGCCAGTTGGCGTCGCTGCCCATCAAGGTACTGCGCCGGTTCCAGCCCAGGTCCAGGCCGGCGCCTTCGACATTGCCCTGGCTGTGGGACAGGCGCACGTTCCAGGAGTTGAGCGCATCGACGCGGTGGTTGACCGACAACGCGGTGTTGCTCGTTTCGCCGACAAAGGTGTTGCGCCGCAACCGCGTGCCGTCGGGCAGCGTGTCGTAGGTGTCGCGGGTGTCGAGCCAGCTGCGGTTGTGGCTGAACACCAGGTTGGTGGTGCCCAGCGTGTAAAGCGCCTGCAGGTCCATCCCGGTGCCGTGTTCCTGTGTCTCATACACGTTGGCGTAAACGCTGGTGTTGTTGGCGACGGTCCAGTCCACCGAACCGCCGTATTGCAATTGCTCACGCACTTCACGTGCCGACAACCCAAGAATCACCCGAGGGTGCAACAGGTAGTTGACGGAGGCGCCGGTGGTGATGGCGCCGGAGGCCTGGTCGTCCCAGTTGCTGAATAATTTGGTTTCCCTGCCGGCAAACACGTTGTAGCGCCAGCGGTCGTCGGCATTGCGCCAGTTGCTCGGTTTGTACACCAGTTCCTGGGAAGTACTGACAGTCACGCCGTCTTCCACCAGCCTCACTTGCACCTCATAGATACCGCCGGGCAGTGGGCGGGTGTCGAGCGTCTGCAGGCCGGCCGCCACTGACTGGCTGTTGAGCAGCAGGCCATTGCGGTAGATCTCCACGGACGCCTGACGATTGGCCGTGACGTAGATCGGATAGACGCTGGCCTTGGCGTTGTTGATCGCCAGCGTGTCGGAGCTGCCGTACATCACGCCCAGGGCCGTGTCGGGGCTGGCGCCAAAACTGCGCAGCTGTCGGGTCAGGCCATCGGAATTGGGCGTGAAATGGCCCAGGCGCAGAAAACGTCCTTCGAGCTCGCGCTGGGTATACAGCTCGTGGATCGCGTGGCGCAGGTGTTCTTCGTCGCCACTCTGGCGAGCCAGTTGCAGGTTGAACACCTGGCTCCAATTGCCCAGGCTGGCGCTCGCCTGCAAGCCGTAACGCCCGCCGAGGTCTTCGTCCTGGCCGCCATTGAGGTTCAGTTGATTGTTGACGATCAAGCCACGGCTGCCGCCTTCCGGCTGCGCGTAGTAGCGCGGGGCGTCGTCGGCGTGTTCGACGTTTTGCGTGATGATCGAAAGCTGCGAGCTCTCGAGGCTGTAGTGGGTAGACAGCATCTGCGCGGGGCACGCCTGGCTGCATGCGCCCAGCGCCACACCTTTTTCAAGGATGGCCTGCCAGGTGTCGCGGGTCGCCAGTGGGACTTTGCTGTCGCCCACGTCGGTAAATTCGAGCAGGGTGACGCGGTCATCCCGGGACAACACGATTAACGCTTCGCCGAGCAACTGCTGGTCAAGGTCGACCCGCACGGCCAGCGGTACATCGAAGAAGTGATCACTGAACCCGGTGGGCAGGCCTTGGGCCTGAGCGATCAGACTGCCAGGGTTCTCAACACCGGAATTCGGCGCCGCCAGGGCACCCACACAAAAAAAAAGCGCAAGCGCCGCCGCGATGGGAGTCATCGGGAACATGAACACATACTCTGAATGCCAAATGACAAGAATGAAAATCAGGCCGGCGGCCCCTGAACAACCAGCCGGCCTGCTGACGCGATGCCCACGAGCACGAGGCTCAAGGGGCACTCATTGCCATCAAAGAGCTGGCAGCACCGCGTCAAATACCAGCGGCATGACGCTGGTGTAGTTGCCACGCTGAGTCGCCGAAGGTTTGGCGGCGTCGATACGCAGTACGGCGCCCAGGCCCGGCGTGGCATCAGCTTCGTTGACAACTTCCTGAGGCGTGCCACTGAGCACCACACCATTCAAGGTGGCGGTCAGTGGAATGTTTTGCGTGGCATCACCGTTGAACAGCACTGCCGGGCCGCCATCGATATAAGCGTGAATAGACCCGTTGGTGTTGCGCATGTCGTAGACCGCAGACAACGGCGCCAACTCGCCATTGGCCAGGTTATAGGCCATGGCCTCGTCACGGCCCCAGTTAGGGTCGCGCGGCTGCACATGGAACACGGTGGTCGGGATGCTCGCCTTGATATTGACAGTGTGATTGGCCTCACCGGCCGCGAACGCCATGGAGGACAGCGCCATGGCAGCCAAAGGGGCAGCGATTGCGAACTTCTTGAACATAGTCGACACCTGTTATTTGCATTGAGATATATCGCTGAACGTTGAACACCAGACACGGCACAACGTGCGAAGGGCATTACGCGCTTATCAGTGTTTGAAAAGCACCGTAATGATCACGCAATTCAAATAACCAGGATGCCCGCCATTTCTTATACGCCTGTGGCTTTAATTAATAATTTTTGAGGGAAAAAGATGGCACATTGCCAAAACTTTTAATTGATCCGTAAGAACAGGACTACACGTCTATATTCGCAACTTAACTGTGGAATAAAAGTCCGTCAGAACAGTACCACAACAGTCATGTTGTGGATAAACATCGACACTTAAAAAGTTGAGCATTAACTCTACCTGTCATTCACACCTCTGGCCGCTGTCTTGAAAAGACCAGACCGCTGGCCACCGACCGTTGGTCGCCTCAGTCTTTCGCCGATCAAAGATATATCTTACGTTGTATCTTAACCAAAGCGGAGAAAGCGAAAATGAGAGAGCATCCCCACCAACGCGACCACGGTGATGGCCGTGACGGTTTTGAAAAACGCCCCGGCCGCGAACGCGGTGGTCGTGGTCCACGCGTGTTTGCCCCTGGCGACCTGAAATTGCTGCTGCTGGCCTTGATCGGCGAACAGCCCTGCCACGGCTACGACCTTATCCGTCAGATCGAAGGCCTGTTCGACGGCGCCTACAGCCCCAGCCCCGGCGTGATCTACCCGACCCTGACCTTTCTTGAAGAAAGCGAATTGGTGACCGGCGATACCGAAGGTGGAAAAAAACGCTACACAATTACCGACGCTGGTCGTCTTTCCTTAAGTGAGCAGGCGATTGCCCTGGAAGGCGTGCGCATGCGCATCGACGTCAGCAAACGCTCGCTGCGCGGCCATGATCGCCCGCCCGAAATCCATGAGGCGGTGCACAACCTGCGCCATGCCTTGCAGCTGCACCACGGGCGCTGGAGCCCGGAAGAAATCGCGCGTGTCGCGGCGCTGCTCAACAGCACCGCCCAAGCCATTGTCGACGGCCCGGCCGTTCAACCAGTCCAGGGGAAAGCTCAATGAATACGCAAGCCATCCACCGCGTCACCCACGAGATCAAGCGCCGCCGCCTGGAAGTGCTGCGCGTGACCGACATCACCCCGCGCATGCGCCGCATCACTCTGGGTGGGCCCGAGCTGGCAGGTTTTATCAGCCTGGGCAGCGACGACCACATCAAGCTGCTGTTCCCGCAGAACGCCGCCGAACAGGCCGCGCTGGAAAGCCCGAACTTCAGCATCAAGGGCGAGGGCCCACAACCGGCCATGCGCGACTACACGCCACGGCGTTTCGACCTGAACACCGGTGAACTGGACATCGACTTCGTGCTGCACGGCGATGGCCCTGCCTCTACCTGGGCCGAGCAGGTGCAGGTCGGCCAGCACCTGTACATCGGTGGGCCACGCGGTTCGATGATCGTGCCGGATATGTTCGACAGTTACCTGTTGATCGGCGATGAAACCGCCCTGCCCGCCATCGCCCGGCGCCTGGAAGAATTACCGGCGGGCCGCAAGGTGCTGGCAGTGATTGAAATCGCCAATGCCGCAGAACAGCAAGTGCTGAACAGTGCCGCCGATGTGCAAGTGATCTGGGTAATACGCGGCCAGGACGACCTGCTAGAGACCGTTCGCACACTGACGCTGCCGAGCGGCTCGCTGTACAGCTTCGTGGCGACGGAAACCAAGCTGTCGCGCCAAGTGCGCCGCGTGCTGCTGGACACGCATCAGGTCAATGAAGCGTTTCTCAAGGCTGTGGGTTACTGGCGTGCAGACGGCAGCGAAGAAGAGTAAGCCAATCGAGGTCAAAATGGTGGGCGCGGACTTGCCCGCTCCCACCCTTAGGTTCGCGGCGGCTTTAAGCATTTATCCAGCCCCACCACTGCCAATGAAATCCCGATAAACCCCGCCAGAATCCCCCCGGCATTCACAAACACTTGTGGATAACCGAGCGTGTCCACATCAATGAACGGGTACTGATACTGCCCGAGCAAATGCCCGCGCAGCAGCACATAGCCGAAGTACACCAACGGGTAGATCACCCAGGCGCCGATGTGGTTGAAACGCAACGTGCCCTTGGGCACACACCGCCACCAATAAATCACAAACAGCACCGGCATGACGTCGTGCAGCAATTCATCGGCGACGAACTGAAAGCCTGTGGGGCTCCACAAATGCCGCAGCAGCAAGCTGTACGCCAGGCTCACCACGACGATGCTCGCAGCAATCGCGCTACTGACCCTGGGCGCCAGAAAAAACCGCTTGGCGGCTGAATCCCGACTGACCAGCGCATAGCTGAGCACCACCACCACCAACGTGTTGGTCAGCACCGTGAAGAAACTGAAAAAGTTGATCAACCCGCCCAGCAGGCTGGCGCCCGCGGTCCAGCGCGAATAGAAAATCAGGTATTGCTGAATCGCCAACCCTACCCAGCCGGCCAGTGCCGCAGCCGCGATGAAACGCTTCATGGGCTCAGTCCAGTGGGCGTTTGGTACGCATCAGCTTCACGTACAACCCTTCGACTTTCTCCCGCGCCCATGGGGTTTTGCGCAGGAACGTCAGGCTCGACTTGATGCTCGGATCGCTCTTGAAGCAGCGCACATCAATGCGTTCGGCCAGGCCTGCCCATTCGTAGTGTTCCACCAGGGTGGTGAGGACGTGTTGCAGGGTCACACCGTGGAGCGGGTCGTTGCTTGTCGCGGTCATGCCGGGCCTTTTGCACTAAGAGGAAACACAGCCGCGCACCTTAGCCGACGGGGCGTACAGGTGGAAGCACTGCATTGAATATAGACCCTGGAGAAAAGTTCCCCTTTTCAGCGAAAAGGGAGATGTTATATTGTAACGATAAATATCAAAAGTAACTGACCCGATACCGTTTCAGCCTTCTCTTTTTTGTGCCGTTTTGCCAAGGAATGTTCGATGTCCCTCTCTTCTCTCTGGCGCTTGACCCCACTTGCCGCCGCTCTGCTGATCTGCTCCAAAGCCCACGCCCTGGAACTGCAACCCCAAGTCATCACCGGCAATCCATTGGGCAGCGAACAGCTCGCCTCACCGACCACAGTGCTGGAAGGTGATGACCTGACCCTGCAACAAAAAGGCAGCCTCGGCGAAACCCTGAACAAGCAACCGGGCGTGTCCTCGTCCTACTTCGGCCCGGGTGCCAGCCGGCCGATCATTCGGGGCCAGGATGGCGACCGCATTCGTATCCTGCGCAACGGCGTGGGCGCGCTGGACGCCTCGTCACTGTCCTACGACCACGCCGTGCCGCTGGACCCGGTCAACGTCGAGCGCATTGAAATCGTGCGCGGCCCGGCCGCCCTGCTGTACGGCGGCAGCGCCATTGGCGGCGTGGTCAATACCTTCGACAACCGCATCCCCACCGAAGCCATCGAAGGCATCCATGGTGCCGGTGAATTGCGCTACGGCGGCGCCGACACCACCCGCAGCAGCGCCGGCAAACTGGAGGCCGGCAACGGCTCCTTCGCCTTGCACCTGGACGCGAACGCGCGGGAATTCAACGACCTGAAAATCCCCGGTTTTGCGCGCAGCCGCCACGCCCCGGACACCGAAGATGGCCCCGGCAAAAATGGCCGCCTGGGCAACAGCGACGGGCGCCAGGACGGTGGCGCGGTGGGTGGTTCCTACACCTGGGACGACGGCTACGCCGGCCTGTCCTACAGCAACTACGATGCAAACTACGGCTCACCCGCCGAGCAGGACGTGCGCATCCGCATGAAGCAGGATCACTACGCCTTCGCCTCCGAAATCCGCAACCTGCAGGGCCCGTTCACCTCGGTGAAACTCGACGCGGGCTACACCGACTACGAACACCGCGAAATCGAAGGCGGCGAAACCGGCACGGTGTTCAAAAACAAGGGTTACGAGGCGCGCGTAGAAGCTCGCCATCAGCCAATTGGCCCCTTCGATGGCGTGGTCGGCGCGCAAGTGACCCGTAACGAATTCTCAGCCCTGGGCGAAGAAGCCTTCGTGCCGCAGACCGACACCAACGCCGGCGCCCTGTTTATCCTCGAAGACATGCAGGCCACCGAGCGCCTCAAACTCAGCCTCGGCGCTCGCCTGGAACACACCAGCGTCGACCCGGACGCCAAGGGCAATGCGCGCTTCGCCAATGCGGATAAAACCAATGACTTCACCGCCGGCAGCCTGTCGTCCGGCGCCGTGTACAGGCTCACGCCGGTCTGGTCGCTGGCCGCGACCCTGGGCTACACCGAGCGCGCGCCGACCTTCTACGAGCTGTACGCCAACGGTGCCCACGTCGCCACCGGCACTTATGAGTTGGGCGATGCCAACCTGAAAAAAGAAAAAGCCGTGTCCAGCGACTTGGCGCTGCGTTTCGACAATGGCACCCACAAGGGCAGCTTCGGGGTGTTCTACAGCCGCTTCTCCAATTACATCGGGCTGCTGGGCACCGGACGCACGCTGAACGATGACGGCGAAGAGGACGCGGGCGGCATCCCTGAGTACAGGTACTCGGGCGTGCGTGCACGTTTCGCCGGTTTCGAAGCCCAGGATCACTGGAAACTCGGCGAAAGTGCCTACGGCAAGTTTGCGTTGGAGCTGTCAGGCGATTACACCCGCGCAACCAACCTGGACACCGGCGAAGCCTTGCCGCGTATCGCGCCGCTGCGCTTGAACAGCGGTTTGCTGTGGGAACTGGACCGCTGGCAGGCGCGGATCGACGTCGAACATGCGGCAGGCCAGGGGCGTGTGCCGAGTAACGAGAGCGGTACCGATGGCTACACCACCCTGGGCGCGAGCGCGGGTTATCACTTCAACGTCGGCGCCAGTCAGTGGCTGGCGTTCGTCAATGGCGAAAACCTGACCAACCAGACCGTGCGCTATGCCAGCTCGATCCTGCGCGATATCGCACCGGCGCCGGGGCGCAGTGTGCAATTTGGTGTGCGTACCACTTTCTGACACGCCCTTTGGGATCGTTTTTTGTAGCAAAAGTGCTTCCTGTGGCGAGCGGGCTTGCTCCGCGTTGGGCCGCGAAGCGGCCCTGAAATCAGTCAATGAGCTGTACCTGACACACCGCATTTCTCATTGATCAGGGCCGCTTCGCGCCCCAACGCGGGGCAAGCCCGCTCGCCACGACAAACCAGCACGCCACCCTCTCAATCCAACTTGGGAATTGGGTTTGCGCAGCCATTTTTGCAGCGACGTTCTGTCACTGTTACCAGAACTGAAATGATGCATCTCTCGATTTAGTCTTTCTCAATTCGAGAAGGCGCTTTATCCTTGCCGCAACAAACTGAAACGTTTCATGCCTGCGGTCGATCCCACCTTGCCGAACTTACCCCTCTTCAGAGACAGCGCTGTCTTATACCGACCTGCGCACGGGAATAAATCGCCCGCCTGTGGATAACCCTCTTATCCCCAGAAAAACCGAATTAACGCTGAACCAAGCCCGCGCCGAATCGTCATCTACAGTGAAGCACGGGGTTACATAATTCCAACGTCACGGAGAAACACACTATGAGCACTGATGGTGCTTCAAGCCCAAGCCGCCTGCTGCCCAGGCTGCTGGGGATCTTGCTGCTGATCATGGGGCTGGCCTTGCTGGCCGGCGGCGTCAAGCTGAGCATGCTCGGCGGGTCGCTGTACTACCTGCTGGCCGGTATTGGCATCGCCCTCACCGGCGTTTTGCTGCTGGCCACCCGCCGCGCTGCGCTGGGTCTGTACGCACTGGTGCTGTTCGCCAGCACCGTGTGGGCACTGTGGGAAGTCGGCCTGGATTGGTGGCAGCTGGTGCCGCGCCTGGCCCTGCTGTTCGCCTTGGGCATCGTCTTGCTGCTGCCGTGGTTTCGCCGTCCGTTGCTGCGCGGCCAGCCTGCGCCGCTGGGCACCGGCGCGCTGAGCGTGGCCGTGGTGCTGGCGGGCGCTGCCGCCCTGGCCAGCCAATTCACCAACCCGGGTGAAATGGTCAAGACCGGTCAGCTCGACCGCGACGCCGTGCCTGGCATGGCCAGCGCTGCACCGGCCCAGGCCGATGGCGACTGGAACTCCTACGGTCGTTCGGCCTTCGGTGATCGTTACTCGCCACTGGCGCAGATCACCCCGGAAAACGCCCACAAGCTGGTACCGGCGTGGACCTTCCGCACCGGCGACATCCCTGGCCCGGGCGATCCCGGTGAAACCACCGCAGAAAACACCCCGCTGAAAGTCAACGGCATGCTCTATGTGTGCACGCCGCACAGCCAGGTGATTGCCCTGGACCCGGACACCGGCAAGGAAATCTGGCGTTTCGACCCGAAGATCAGCACCGAAGGTGCCGCGAACTTCAAAGGTTGGGCGCACATGACCTGCCGTGGCGTGTCGTATCACGATGACGCCGTGTACGCTTCCGAGCAAAGCCCTACCGGCAGTGCCAGCACTGCTCCGGTCAGCGCCGTCTGCCCGAAACGCATTTTCGTACCGACTGCCGACACCCGTCTGATCGCCCTGGATGCCGACACCGGCAAAATGTGTGAAGACTTCGGTGACAAAGGCCAGGTCGACCTGCGTGCCAATATCGGCAGCTTCGCCCCAGGCGGTTACTACTCCACCTCGCCACCGGCCGTGACCAAGAACCTGGTCGTGATCGGCGGTCACGTGACCGACAACGTTTCCACCGACGAGCCTAGCGGCGTGATCCGCGCGTTCGACGTGCACACCGGCAAGCTGGTGTGGAACTGGGACAGCGGCAACCCGGACGACACCACCCCGTTGGCCGAGGGCAAGACCTACACCCGCAACTCGCCGAACATGTGGTCCATGTTCAGCGTCGATGAAAAACTCGGCATGCTCTACCTGCCGATGGGCAACCAGATGCCTGACCAATACGGCGGCGACCGTACCGAAGATTCGGAAAAATACAGCGCCGGCCTGACTGCTCTGGACATCGACAGCGGCCACGTGAAGTGGACCTTCCAGTTCACTCACCACGACCTGTGGGACATGGACGTGGGCGGCCAGCCTAGCCTGATCGACATCAAGACCGCACAGGGCGTCAAGCAAGCGGTAATGGCTTCGACCAAGCAAGGCAGCATCTACGTGCTGGACCGCACCAACGGTCAGCCTGTGGTGCCGATCAACGAAATCCCTGTACCGCAAGGCGCAGTGGCCGGTGATCACACCTCCCCTACCCAACCGAAGTCCGACCTGAACTTCATGCCGCCGCCGCTGAAAGAACGCGACATGTGGGGCGTGACACCGTTTGACCAGATGCTGTGCCGGATCGATTTCAAATCCATGCGCTACGACGGCCCGTTCACCCCGCCATCGCTGCAAGGCTCGATCGTTTACCCAGGTAACTTCGGCGTGTTCGACTGGGGTGGCATTTCTGTCGACCCGGTTCGCCAGATTGCCTTCGTGAACCCAAGCTACATGGCGTTCAAATCGAAACTGATCCCGGCTGCCGACATTGCCAAGCAAGGTCCACGCGTCAGCGAAACCGAAGGCGTACAGCCGAACAAAGGCGCGCCGTACGGCGTGATCCTCGAAGCGCTGCTGTCGCCTCTGGGCCTGCCGTGCCAGGCTCCGGCGTGGGGTTATGTGGCGGCGGTCGACCTGACCAACCACCAGACCATCTGGATGCACAAGAACGGCACCGTGCGCGACAGCTCGCCGGTTCCAATCCCGCTGACCATGGGCGTGCCTAGCCTGGGCGGGACATTCACCACCGCCGGTGGCGTGTCCTTCCTCAGCGGCACCCTCGACCAGTACCTGCGTGCCTATGACGTTAAAAACGGCAAGCAGCTGTGGGAAGGCCGCCTGCCAGCAGGCGCGCAAACCACACCGATGACCTACACCGGCAAGGATGGCAAGCAGTACGTGCTGGTCATGGCTGGCGGTCACGGCTCGCTGGGCACCAAGCAGGGTGACTATGTGATGGCGTTCAAACTGCCGGACTAAGTGTTAACCGGCGGTAAAACAAAGGCGGCTACCTGATGGGTAGCCGCCTTTTTTTGTGCCCATGTTCACTCAATGTGGGAGCTGGCTTGCCTGCGATGGCGGTGCAACAGAAACAGATTTTTTGACTGCCACACCGCCATCGCGGGCAAGCCCGTTCCCGCAGGGTTCAGGGGTGTTCAGGCGAGTGGGTTTACAGGGCAATCCGCTCTCGCCGCATCCACATCTCAAACGCCATGGCATTCAACGGCTTGCTGATCAGGTGACCCTGCGCCGTGTCGCACTTCCACTGCCTGAGCAGCTTCAGGCTGGGCTCGAACTCCACACCTTCGGCCACCACCTTGAGCCCCAGGTTGTGGCTCATTTCGATGGTCGAACGCACAATCACGCCGTCTCCGCTGGCGCTGTCGAGGTTGCGGATGAACGACTGGTCGATCTTCAATTCCTGCACCGGCAAACGCTGCAACTGCGCCAGGGATGAATAGCCGGTGCCGAAGTCGTCCACCGACAGGCTGATGCCACAGCTGCGCAATTGCTCCAGCACACTGAGCGCCTGTTGCGGGTTGTGCATGATCGCGCTCTCGGTGATCTCGAAGGTCAGTTGCTGCGCCGCGACGCCGTATTGCATCAGCAAGGCGGTGACGCGAATGGCCAGGTCGTCATCGGCCAGGTCGTCCACCGAAATGTTGACCGACAGTTGAATGTGCAAACCGCGCCCTGCCCACTCGGCGATCTGCCTGATCGCCTCCTCGATCACCCACAGCGTCATGCTGCGCATGCTGCCGGTGCGTTCGGCCAAGGGAATGAATTCGGCGGGCGACACCTGGCCCAGCGTCGGATGCTGCCAGCGCAGCAAGGCTTCCGCCTGGCGTACGTGGCCATGAATGAGGTCGAGTTTGGGCTGGTAGCACAGGAACAATTCGCCTTCGACGACCGCGCGGCGCAGGTCGCGGATCAGCGTGATCTGGCGCTGGTGCGCCAGGTCGCGGTCTTGCTGGTAGATCTGCAGATGCCCGGGCAGGCTCGCCGCATCATGCCGGGCGATGGCGGCGCGGCTGATCAATTCTTCAACCTGCTGGCCGTCGGCCGGGTAGGCGGCAATGCCGATGCTGACTTCATGCCGCACTTCGTCGTTGCCGATGCGCTGGGGCTCGGTGAGCAGCGCATACAGGCGGTCGGCGCGGGCGACCGCGCGGTCGATCTCGGTGTTTTCCAGCAACAGCAAAAACTCGCTGCCGGCGATCCGCGCGGCGGTGTCACTGGCCAACAGGCACATGGACAGGCACCGGCTGGCCTCACGCAACATTTCTTCCACGCCCTGCGGCCCGAAGCCTTCGTTGATCACTCGGTAATTTTCAATCCCCAGGTACAGCAACACCACCGGGCGCTGTGCACTGATCGCACTGCCCAGGCGCTCCATGGCCAACGCGCGATTGGGCAGGCCGGTGAGCGGATCATGCAGGGCGTTATGGGCCAGCTGCCGCTCGCGCACGGCGATGCCGCTTTGCATTGCATTGAAGGCCTGGGCCAGCAAGCCGAATTCATCGTGACTGCGCACCCGCACCGGTGTTCGATAATCACCGGCCCCAATCCGCTCGGCCGCTTCCACCAGGGCATTGAGCGGGCGTGACACGCGGCGCGCCAGCAACAACGCGGCGGCCAGCGACACCAACAACACCGCCAGGGCGATGCCGAGGAACTGCCGGTCCAGCGGCGCAAAAGACTCAAGCGCATGGTCCAGCGGGCTTTGCAGCAACACGCGCACCTCATCGCCCTCGCCGGTGTTGGCCAGCGGCAGCACCTGGCTGAGCACGCGTTGCCCATAGAACAGGTTGATCTGCGCATCGGGGTTGAGGTGCGCCTGGTGCAGCGTATCGATGATGGTGGCCCGGTAGGCCTCTGGCTGGGTGCTGAACAACTCGCCGACCTGGCCGTTCTGCACGCTGAGGAACGACACTTCAAGGTTGCTCATGGAACGCAGTTCGTTGGCGAACAGCTTGTCCATGGGAAAGCCCATCACCACGCGGGCGATGGGCTGCGGGTCGAGGACGACATCCTGCACAAGCAGATAGGGCTGGCCGTCCATCGCGACGATAAGCATCTGCAAGCCGCTGCGGCGCGCATGACGCAAGGCCTCGTCGTATGGGAATAGCTGGCCGTGTGTCAGCACCGGCAAGGTACTGACCATCACCTTGCCATCCAGGCCCAGCACAAACACTTCGCTGGAACGCAGGCCGGTGCCATGCCGTTGCAGCGCGGCCATCACCGTTTCGGGGTTGCCCTCGGCGACCGCCCGTTTGAAGGGGCCGTCGGCGGTGAGCCAATCCAGCCCGTATTGCAGACGACGCCCGCGCAGGTCGAGCAAACGTTCGAACACTTGGCTGCCCGTGTTGAGCTGAACCTGGGCCTGGTTCTCCACGGCGCGGGTGGTGGCGGCCTTGACGGCGAAGTAGGTCGCGGCCACGACCACCAGCAGCAATAGCGCCAACACCCCGGCAATGCGGGTCTGAAATGTGTGGCGCCACTTCATTGCCGTGGCCTCTGGCAGCACGCGCCTCTCTGTGCCGATCCGTCCCTTTGTCATACGCATTCCTGGCGGCTGCTGACCTGGCGTCAAAAAAACATCCGTTTTTAATGAATGGTTGGTTCAAGCAGATTAGCTGGGGGCTGGGATATGTACACCCAACAGGGACGGGGATGTGCCTGTCAGTTTATTGGCGGCAAACGCTTGGCTTGGAGGGCTGCAGGGGCATTACCCTGAGGGAATGACGGGGGCGTACTGATCACACACGTGCGCGCATGAAGTCCCCCCACCGCCGCACCAGATAATTGTGCTCATCCATCACCGAGTTCCACACCGCAATGTGGCCCATGCGCTGCTCATAGGAGCCACCATCGCGCACCTCGCCGACGTCGATCAACGGCAAGCCATCACTGCCGAGCAGCTCCTCACGGGCGGGCTTGCCGGCATACCAGTAATCCCACTCGGCGCTGCTCAAATGATCGCGGGTGCGCGCCGGGTTACCGATGTAATAGCCCTGACGCGCCATCACCGCCCCCGGCCAGCCGGATAACCACCAATTGAGATAAGCATAAGCCGCATCCAGCACCGGCCCCTGGGCATGGCGCGACAACGACAACCCACCAAACCATCCGCGGTACCCTTCACGGGGCACCGCCAGCCGATACTTCACGCCTGCCCGGTGCAAGCGCATCAGGGTCGGCGACCACAGACTCTGGATATCAATGCTGGGGCTCAGCATCAACTGCGCGGCCTCTTCATCATCCGACCAGAACGCCGCAAAGTGCCCCTCCTTCTGCTTGCGCACCAGAATGTCAGCCAGTACATCGATCTCTTCGATGCTCATATTGCCGATGTCCCTGAACTGCGCCAGCCCTGCCCCCTGCACCGCCAATGCGGCATCCTGCGCGCCAATCGCGGCATCGCTTTGCAGCGCAGTGCGCGCGCTCCAGGCCGGGTCGAGCAGCCAGCCCCAGCTTTCATTGCCGTGGCTGAAACCTTCGGGCAAACGCTCCGGGCGGTAGGCAAAACTGTCGGCGTTATGGGTCAATGGCAGCATGCTGATGCGCTCGGTGACGCTGCTGCCGAGGCTGCCGTCGTGCTGCACGAACAGGCGCTCGCTGGGTACGCTGCCGCTGCCCAACCGGTCATTGGCCGACAAGCGACCCCGTTTGGGCAAGTCATTGATCTCGTGCCACAAGGCGATGCGCCGCGTGTCGATAGGCTGGATCGCCCGCGCCGGCCAGACGAAATCAACGTTGTGAAACCATTGGTCGTAGAGGTCGTAGCTGTCGGGCTGCATCACGGCGATGCGCTGGGCCTGCGCCACGTCGTGCACCTGATAGACCAGGCGAATACCCAGCTCTTTTTCGGCGCGAACGCGCAAGCATTCCAGCAGGGTCACGGACGTACCGAGCACACGTAATGTGATCATGCTGCCAAGCGCCGTGAGAACACCTCGAACGAGCGCCGCAACAGCGCCGGGTCGAGGCCGCGCAGGATAAACACCAGCCGCGACTGGCGGTCGGTGCCGGGCCACGCGGGCAAGTGCACCGGGGCGTGCAGGCAATGCTGCACGCCATGAATGACGATGGGAGCCGAGCTTGCGTTCACGTTGAGCAGTCCTTTGACGCGAAGGATTCGTTCGCCGTGGCATCTTAACAGCATCGACAACCAGACCCCGAAACCGACCCAGTCCAGCGGTTGGTCAAAGGTCAGGCAGCATACTTGCGCCGCGCCGTGGCGGGCCGTGGTGGTTTGATGCAGCTGCCAGCGGCTGACTTCAACGGCCGGTTCGGCGCTGCGCAAGCCTTCGCCAAGCAGCAACTGATCGCCGCTGTGAACCTCATGGATGTCAAGAATCGGCGTCCCCGCATTGAGTGCCCGCAAGTGCGCGCGCAGTGCTTCACAATCGCCGGCCAAGTCGGTCTTGCTCAGCAGCAGACGGTCGGCTGCCGCAACCTGGGCCAGCCATTCCGGGTGCAGGCGCTCTTGCAACGTGGCGTGACTGGCATCGACCAGCGTGATCACCAAGCCGATGTGAAAACGCCCGCGCAGTTGCACATCGTTGTTCAGCGTGGCCAGGATCGGCGCCGGATCGGCCAGGCCGGTGGTCTCCAGGATCACCCGCTTGAACGCCGGAATTTCACCGCGCTCGCGCCGTTGCAACAGGCCGAGCAATGCATCTTTGAGCTCGCCGCGAATCGAACAGCACACGCAGCCGCTGGGCAGCAGCACCGTGTCGGGCGCAACTTCTTCCACCAGCAGATGATCAATGCCGACATCGCCAAATTCGTTGATCAGCAACGCGGTGTCACCCAGGCTTTCGCCCTGCAACAGGCGCTGGAGCAAGGTGGTCTTGCCGCTGCCGAGGAAACCGGTGATGACGTTGAGGGCAATGCTCATGATGACTCCAGGTGATCAAGCAAGCGGGGATCCAGCGGATCCAGCGGACGGCCGAGCATGCCTTCAGCCGCTTGCCAGAGTTGATCCAGGCCACTGGCCAATGCCTGCTTGCCGGTGGCGCCCAACAACAGGTAAGACGCGCCCTGGAAGTCTTCGACCTTGAGCCGGAACACCGCCAGTACCTGGTTGATCGCCGCAATCCGGCGCAGGCGTTCACGGCGTCTTGGCAGTTCATCGCCCAAAGGATCGCTCCAGTGCAGGTCTTCGCCGAGTAATCCGCAGAGTCCGCACATGGTTACACCTCGCTCATGGCATGACATCGCCGGAGTTCGGGCCCAGCGTCTGGCCCACGAACAGGTTGCCGCCCGGCTCACTGGCCAGCAGCACGGCGGTGGGCGCCACCTCATCGGCCAGGCCGAAACGGCCCAGGGGCAACTCGGCCGCCTTGGCCTGCTTCCAGGTGTCGCTGATCCCGCCCACCAATGGCGTTTCAATTGGGCCGGGCGCAATGGCGTTGACCAGCACATTGTCCTTGGCCACTTCCAGCGCCAGCGATTTGGTGAACCCGATCACGCCAGCCTTGGCCGCAGCGTAATGGGTCAGTTCAGCGCCACCCTTGATGCCCAACTGCGAGGCGACATTGATGATCCGCCCCCAGCGTTGCGCCAGCATGTGCGGCAAGGCGCGCTGGCTGGCGATGAACACGCTGGTGAGGTCAATGCGCAGCATGTCGTTCCACATCTCGATGGAGAGATCGACGCAACGCGCCTGGGTGAGCATGCCGGCATTGTTGACCAAAATATCGATACCGCCGAAGTGCTCGACACAGCAGTCGACACTGGCTTGGGCGCCTTCGACAGTGCCGACGTCGGCCAGGCACTCGAACACCTCGGCGCCGAGATTGCGGCAAGTGATAGCGGTTTCCGCAAGGCCGGCGGCGTTGCGGTCGGCCAGCAACAGCCGCGCGCCTTCGGCGGCGTAGGCGCGGGCGATGGCAGCACCGATGCCGCTGCCGGCGCCGGTGATGACGGCGCGTCGATTATTCAGTTGAGGCATACAAAATCTCCTAAAACAAACACGGTCCCTGTGGGAGCTGGCTTGCCTGCGAAAGCGGTGGATCAGTCAGTACATGTGGGGCTGAAACTCCGCTATCGCAGGCAAGCCCGCTCCCACATTTTTTTGCACCGCGTGCGGTCAGTCAGGCCAGCGCACGGTCAAGCCACCGTCGATGACGATGCTCTGTCCGGTCAGATAACTCGATGCCTCACTGGTCAAAAACTGCACCAGCGAGGCCACCTCATCCGCCCGCCCTACGCGGCCCAATGGAATCGCGCGCGCCGCCTTCGCCAACCCTTCAGGCCCCAGCGAGTTCTTCGCATCCAACGACTGCGGCGTCTCGATCAACCCCGGAATCACCGCATTGCAACGGATACCCAATGGCGCCAACTCCACCGCCAGCGACCGGCACAACCCCGGCACGCCGGCCTTGGCCGCCGCGTAATGGCTGTGCTCCTGCCAGCCATACACGCCGCCGGCAATCGACGAAATCGCTACCAGCGCGCCGCCCTCGCCCATATGCCGGGTGGCCGCACGAAAGGTGCGCATCACCCCCGTCAGGTCGACGTTGAGCATCTCGTTCCACAACGCATCGGTCATCTCCAACAACGGTGCGCGACGCAGCAAACCGGCATTGGCCACCGCGTAATCCAGGCGGCCGAAATGCTGCACGGCTTGCGCGGCCAGTGCGTCTACCGAAGCGGTGTCGCCCACGTCCAGCGGTAGCATCAGGCACTCACCACCGGCTTCTTCCACCCGCGCTACGGTGGAGTGCGGGTCGTGCGGATCGGCCGGGTAATACCCGCCCACCACCGCCACGCCATTGCGCGCATAGGCCACGGCCAGGGCTTGGCCGATGCCGCTGGCGGCACCGGTAATCAGGGCAACTTTACGGCTCATCTCACACTCCTCACTGAACGGTTTCCGGGCGCACATGGCGCGCGGCAAACATCAGCGCACCGGACAAAAAGCACGGCAGCGCGCCGAACCACAGCGCGGCGGTCTGCCAGTCGCTGCCGGCGGACAACACCTGCGTGGCGCCGAAACCGGCCACCACCGCCCCAATCGGGCCCATGGCATGAATGATCGCGCCACCGGTGGCGCGGATGCTGGTGGGGAAACTCTCGCTGATAAAAAACAGCGCCGCCGAGTACGGCCCGATCAGGAAGAACAGGCCCAGGCTGTAGAGCCCCACCACCATTGCCATATTGCTTGGTCCAAACAGCATCCCGGCGAACGCCAGGCCGCCGAGCATCCAGCCCAGACCGATGACATTGCGACGGCCGATTTTGTCGCCCATCCAGCCATGGCTCAGGTAACCGCAGTACCCCACCAGGTTCGACAGCACGAGGATGATCAGCGAGTTCTCGAACGAGATATGGTGCACGCTGACGATCACCGAAGTCCCCAGCACGCTGAACACCTGGATGGCCGCCCAGTTGAGCAACAGCGCAGCGCCGATCACCAGCGTGGCACGGCGGGCCGGGCCACGGAAGGCGGCTTTGAGGCCGGCCTTGCTGTGTTCGTCATAGTCCACGCCGTAGGTCACGGCGACGTTCTGCGCCTCTTTCACCGCGCCACTTTTACGCAGTTCGCTGATGCGCTGGTGAACCTGGAACTGCGGGCTCTCCTTGAGCTTGCGCGCCATGATCGCAATCACGATGGCCGGGATGGCGGCAAAGATGAAGCAACCCTGCCAGCCGATGATCGGCAACAGCAGCGCGGTCAACCCGGCGGCGATCAACGCACCGACCGGCCAGCCGCCCTGCACCAGGCTGTAGATAAACCCGCGCCGTTTGGTCAGGCGCGGGTCTTCAGAGGCGCCATACAGCTCGCTCAAATACGTGGCGTTGACGGTTTCCTCGGCATAGCCCAGGCCGCCCAACGAGCGGATCAGAATCAGCGGCGACTTGCCCCACGCCCCGCCGATCGCGGTGAGTGCCGAGCACAGTGCGGAACCGGCCACAGTGAAAATAATGCCTTTGCGTCGCCCCAACTTATCGACGACGGGGCCAATGGCAAAGGCAACCACCGCTGTGCCCACCGCCACCCAGGTCGCGATTTCAGCTTGCTCCACCTCACCCCAGCCGAAATGCCGGCCGATCTCCGGCAACAAGGTGCCGAAGAGGATGAAGTCATACACCGCAAACACCCAGGCGAAAAACGCGATCCAGGTGGCGAAGCGCACTTCCTGGGACGTCAGTTGCCGGGGTTTCCAGCCAGTCAGGTCAAGCTTGTTGTAGATGGACATAAATCGCGCCTCGGGGGTGTGGGCTAAGGGTCAGGAACGCGGTTGGCGGCGGATAAAGTCGTCGGCGATTTCGTCGAAGGTGACGAAGCGCACGCCGGCATGGCTCTGGATGTGTTCGATCAAGCGCTCGAGCATCAGCAGCACCTGCGGGCGACCGGACACGTCGGGGTGAATGGTCATGGTGAACACGGCGTGTTCGTGCTCGCGGTAGACCCAGTCGAACTGGTCGCGCCACATTTCTTCCAGGTGGCGCGGGTTGACGAAGCCGTGGCTGTTGGGGGCTTTCTTGATGAACATCATTGGCGGCAGGTCGTCGAGGTACCAGTTGGCCGGGATCTCCACCAGGTCGGTCTCTTCGCCGCGCACCAGCGGTTTCATCCAGGTGTCGGGGTGCTGGCTGTAGTCGATCTTGGTCCAGGTGTCGCCCTTGCGCACGTAGTAGGGGTGGAAGTCGTTGTGCATCAGGCTGTGGTCATACTTGATGCCTTTTTTCAGCAGCAGCTCGTTGGTGACCTTGCTGAATTCCCACCACGGCGCCACGTAGCCGGTCGGGCGTTTGCCGGTGACCTGAGTGATCAGCTCGATGGATTTATCCAGGACGATTTCTTCCTGCTCGGCCGTCATCGCAATCGGGTTTTCATGGCTGTAGCCATGCACGCCGATTTCGTGACCGGCGTCGGCCACCGCCTTCATCTGCTCGGGGAAGGTTTCCATCGAGTGGCCGGGAATAAACCAGGTGGTGCGCAGGCCATAGCGTTCGAACAATTTGAGCAAGCGCGGCGCGCCGACTTCACCGGCGAACAGGCCGCGCGAGATGTCGTCCGGCGAGTCTTCACCGCCGTAGGAACCGAGCCAGCCGGCGACGGCGTCAACGTCGACGCCAAATGCACAGAGAATGTCTTTAGCCATGATGTGTCTCCTTAAATAGTCATTACGGATTCGACGGACAACGCCACGCGCAACAGGCGTGCGTCTTCTCCCGACGGGGCACTGAGCAGCAGCCCGGTGGGCAGGCCCAGGGCATCGCGGCCGCTGGGCAGGCTCACGCCAGGCATGTCAAGCAGACTGCCGGGCATGGTCAGGCGCAGGGTGGCGAGGTTGGTTTTCACGAACAGCTCGTCGTCGGCTTCCAGCGGGGCCAACGGGGGGGCGACATGGGCAACAGTCGGGGTAATCAGCACGGCGCCGTCGAGCTCGTCGACCAGTTGGTACTGCAGGCGACGGCGTGCGTCGATCAGGTGCAGCAACTGACTGGCGGGCAGTGAACGCGCGGCTTCGAGGCGGCGGCGTACGCGCGGGTCGAGCAGGTCGGCGTCGCGGCTGTCGAGCAAGGCCTCGTGCAGCGCGAAGGCTTCGAATGAGCCGAGCCAGCCGTCCTGCTTGATCAGGTTGAGCGTGGCCTGGAAGGTGGCAGACGGGCGCACCTCGATCAGCGCACCTGCGGCCTTGATGAGGTCCACCGCGCGCAGCAGGTTATTGCGTACGGCCGGTTCGATGTCTTCCAGTGCGCCTTGCTCCAGCACAAAGCGTTGCCCCTTGAGGCTGCGGGCAACATGGGTTTGCGCGCGGCCATTGAGCAGGTCGTCGATCACTAGTGCATCGCGCACGCTGCGGGTCAGCGGGCCGAGGCTGTCGAGGGTGTGCGCCAGCGGGAATACCCCGTCGCGGCTGTAGCGTCGGCTGCTGCTGCGGTAGCCCACCACGCCGTTGAGCGCGGCCGGAATGCGGATCGAGCCGGCGGTGTCGGTGCCCATGGCGATCGGCACAATGCCGCCGGCCACGGCGACGGCCGAGCCGGATGACGAGCCACCGGGAATACGCGGTTGATCGCTGCCGTTCGGGTTATACGGCGTGCCGAAATGCGGGTTCAGGCCCAAGCCGGAATAAGCCAGTTCGCTGAGGTTGGTCTTGCCGAGACTGACCATCCCGGCGCGGCACAACAGGCCCACACTCGGCGCATCGAGCAACGCCGCTGGCGCCTCGCGACGGTAAGCGGCGCCGGCGGTCGTGATGCTGCCGGCGACATCAAACAGGTCCTTCCAGGCCAGCGGCACACCGTCGAACACGCTCAACGGTTGCCCGGCACGCCAACGGGCGGCGGCGGCTTCAGCTTCGCGACGGGCGCGCTCGGCCGTCAGGGAAATAAACACTGTGGGCGCCATGCTCGCGTGCAGCAGCGCCTGTTCGAGGACTTGCACCGGGTCGCTGCGACCGCTGGCGAACGCTTCGGCCATTGATGTGGCGTCTGACATCAAGCTGCACCTCACAAAACGTACATATTAATAAAATGTACGTTTTACAAAGGCAGCTTTCGTGCCAGTCTTTGCTGCCGGCATTTGTGCACAAGCGAGTTTCTGGCCTTTAGCTACGGGCTAGATGGTTTTGTAGGAAACAAAAAGGGTGGCAAAGTCGTGGGCACAGGCCTTGAATGGAATAATGTATCTTTTATTAATAAGTACATTTTGGTGCAGAAAAGTAACAGGGTTACGGCCAGGGCCCCAAAAAAGTGCCAGCACCGTGGCGCAGAGTGACAGGGGTAACTATGAGAGAATCCCCGGCCACTTTCCTACAAGCCCTTCAACTCTTTACCTAGAGAAGCAGATGAAAGCAGTGTCCGCCTCGGCCTCCCGTTACGCGATGATTCACACGCTGTTGCGGGATGCGATCGTCAACGGCACCGCCCGCCACGGGCTGGTCTTGCTGGAAGCGCCGCTGGCCGAATTGTTCGGCACCAGCCGCGTGCCGGTGCGCAAGGCGCTGGACCTGCTGCACGACGAAGGCCTGATCTGCCGCTTCAATGGCCGCGGCTACCTGATCAACCCCGAAGGCCTGGCCATGGAGCCGCTGCGCCTGCCCTTGAGCCATGCGCACCTGGGCCTCAACGGCGATGACGAGTTGGTAGACACCCGGCCGCTCGGCGAACGGATCGTCGAGGAAATCGGCGCGGCGTTGTCCACCTGCATTGCCTTCGGTCATTACCGCCTGGATGAGCAAGCCGCCGCCGACCATTACGGCGTCAGCCGCGCCGTGGTGCGTGAAGCACTGATGCGCTTGCGCGACCGTGGCCTGGTTGAAAAAGAACCCTACTCCCAATGGCTGGCGGGGCCGCTGACCGCGCGCGAGGTCACCGAGGACTACGAACTGCGGGCCTGCCTGGAACCCGAAGCCCTGCGCCAGAGCGCGCCGAACCTCGACCGAGACATGCTCGAAGCCATGTTGCAGCGCGTGCTGGATGCTCAGCAAAGCCCGCAGTGCAGCCTGCAAGCCATCGAGCAGATCGAAGAGGACTTGCACCAGCGCTGCCTCGCCGGCCTGCAAAACCGAAAGATCGCCGCGCTGATTCGCCAGGGCCAGAGCCCGATGATCATCAGCCGGATTTTCTACCGGTTACTGGGGATCGGCGCCGATCCCGCCATGCTCGCCGAGCACCGCTTGATTCTGGAGCTGCTGCTGCACGGCGCATATGACGCGGCGGCGCTGAATCTGCGTGAGCATTTGCAGCGGGCACGCCAGCGCATGCTGCAACGCTTGAAGGTGTTGTCGGTGCTGCCGGAACAGCCATTGCCGGCTTATCTGCACAAAATCAGCTGACGGCGCTCGGTACACAAGGTGGGAGCTGGCTTGCCTGCGCCCACAGGGAAGGCGGTGTTTCGTAAATATCATGCAATTTGTTGCTAACTGCGCCCCGCCATTGAAACCACCGCTGCCCCGCCCCATCTAACCTGCATACTTCCTTATGCAGGTGCCCCATGAGCGACCAGCAAGAATTCCCGGACATCGACCTGAACGATTACGCCGACCCCGAAAACGCTGAACACCAAGCTTCGTCCAACACCGGCCTGGCCCTGCCTGGGCAAAACCTGCCGGACAAGGTCTACATCATCCCGATCCACAATCGGCCGTTCTTCCCGGCGCAAGTGCTGCCGGTCATCGTCAATGAAGAACCGTGGGCCGAGACCCTGGAGCTGGTGAGCAAATCCGACCACCACTCCCTTGCGCTGTTTTTCATGGACACCCCGCCAGAAGATCCGCGCCATTTCGATACCTCCAGCCTGCCGCTGTACGGCACGCTGGTGAAGGTGCACCACGCCAGCCGCGAGAACGGCAAATTGCAATTCGTCGCCCAGGGCCTGACCCGCGTGCGCATCAAAACCTGGCTCAAGCACCACCGCCCACCGTATCTGGTGGAAGTCGAATACCCGCACCAGCCGACCGAGCCGACCGACGAGGTCAAGGCCTACGGCATGGCGCTGATCAATGCGATCAAGGAACTGCTGCCGCTCAACCCGCTGTACAGCGAAGAGTTGAAGAACTACCTCAACCGCTTCAGCCCCAACGACCCGTCGCCACTCACCGACTTCGCCGCCGCATTGACCTCGGCCACCGGCAACGAGCTGCAGGAAGTGCTGGACTGTGTGCCCATGCTCAAGCGCATGGAAAAAGTCCTGCCGATGCTGCGCAAGGAAGTCGAAGTCGCGCGCCTGCAAAAAGAAATCTCTGCCGAGGTGAACCGCAAGATCGGTGAGCACCAGCGCGAGTTCTTCCTCAAGGAACAGCTCAAGGTCATCCAGCAGGAGCTGGGCCTGACCAAGGACGACCGCAGCGCGGACGTCGAGCAGTTCGAACAACGCCTGGTGGGCAAAGTACTGCCGACCCAGGCGCAAAAACGCATCAGCGAAGAAATGAACAAACTGTCGATCCTGGAAACGGGTTCGCCGGAATACGCCGTCACGCGTAACTACCTGGACTGGGCCACCTCAGTGCCGTGGGGCGTGTACGGCGAAGACAAGCTCGACCTGAAACACGCACGCAAGGTGCTGGACAAGCACCATGCGGGCCTGGATGACATCAAGAGCCGCATCCTCGAGTTTCTCGCGGTGGGCGCCTATAAAGGCGAAGTCGCCGGTTCCATTGTGCTGCTGGTCGGCCCGCCGGGCGTGGGCAAGACCAGCGTGGGTAAATCCATCGCCGAGTCGCTGGGCCGGCCGTTCTATCGCTTCAGCGTCGGCGGCATGCGCGACGAGGCCGAGATCAAGGGCCATCGCCGTACCTACATCGGTGCCCTGCCGGGCAAGCTGGTGCAGGCGCTCAAAGATGTGGAGGTGATGAACCCGGTGATCATGCTCGATGAGATCGACAAGATGGGCCAGAGCTTCCAGGGCGACCCGGCGTCGGCATTGCTGGAAACCCTCGACCCGGAACAGAACGTCGAATTCCTCGATCACTACCTCGACCTGCGCCTGGACCTGTCCAAGGTGTTGTTCGTCTGCACGGCGAACACGCTTGATTCGATCCCGGGCCCACTGCTGGACCGGATGGAAGTGATTCGCCTGTCGGGCTATATCACCGAAGAAAAGGTCGCCATCGCCAAGCGCCACCTGTGGCCAAAACAGTTGGAAAAGGCCGGCGTGTCGAAAAACAGCCTGTCCATCAGCGACGGCGCCCTGCGCGCGCTGATCGACGGCTACGCACGCGAAGCCGGGGTGCGCCAGCTGGAAAAACAGCTGGGCAAACTGGTGCGCAAGGCCGTGGTCAAGCTGCTGGACGAGCCGGACTCGGTGATCAAGATCGGCAACAAGGATCTGGAAAGCTCCTTGGGCATGCCGGTGTTTCGCAATGAGCAAGTGCTGTCCGGTACCGGCGTGATCACTGGCCTGGCCTGGACCAGCATGGGCGGCGCGACCCTGCCGATCGAGGCGACGCGCATCCACACACTCAATCGTGGCTTCAAGCTCACCGGGCAACTGGGTGAGGTGATGAAAGAGTCCGCCGAGATTGCCTACAGCTACATCAGCTCCAACCTCAAGTCGTTTGGCGGCGATCCGAAGTTCTTCGACGAAGCCTTCGTGCACTTGCACGTGCCGGAAGGCGCTACGCCCAAAGATGGCCCGAGCGCGGGCGTGACCATGGCCAGTGCCTTGCTGTCGCTGGCGCGTAATCAGCCGCCGAAAAAAGGCGTGGCCATGACCGGCGAGTTGACGCTGACCGGGCATGTACTGCCGATTGGCGGTGTACGTGAGAAGGTGATTGCGGCGCGGCGCCAGAAGATCCATGAGCTGATTTTGCCGGAGCCCAACCGTGGCAGTTTTGAAGAGCTGCCGGAGTACCTGAAAGAAGGCATGACGGTGCACTTCGCCAAGCGCTTTGCGGATGTGGCGAAGGTGCTTTTCTGACAGATCTCTAGCGCCTGAGCTGGCCTAATCGGGGGCAAGCCCCCTCCCACAGTTGACCGAGTACATCCTTTGGAATGCAGTCAAATTGTGGGAGGGGGCTTGCCGCCAATCAGGCCAGACCTGCCAACACAAAAGCCCGCCTTGTCACACCTTGTCTCATCTTCGGTTATGCTCGCCCTTCGTCGCCATACAACGGAGCCCTCATGACCGCTGCCCGCCTGCTTCTCCCCTTGAGCCTTGCCCTGCTGGCCGCCTGCGCCAGTGCCCCCAAGCAAAACGTCACAGTGGAAAACCAGAGCGCCTGCCCGCTCCAGCTTAAAACCGGGCAAAACCTGATCCTCACCTTGCCGAGCAACCCCACCACCGGCTATCGCTGGGCCATCCAGGATTCCGCCGGCGGCGTGCTGCGTGCACTCAGCCCTGAGGTTTACAGCAGCACCGAGTCCGGTGTGATCGGCGGTGGCGGCCAATCCACTTGGCGTTTCCAGGCCTTCGCGGCCGGCCAGGGCCGTTTGCGCCTGACCTCCCAGCAACCTTGGGAACCGGAAGCCGAGCCTGCCGAAACCTTCGACTGCGCCATCACGGTGAACTGATATGCCTTGGCTGATTCTTGCGTTGATGGGCGCCGGCACCTTTGTCTACGGTTTGAGCACCCACGCGGCGTTATTGTGCCTGCTGGTCAAACCGTTGCCGGTGCTGGCGTTGCTGGGCTGGCTGCATGACGCGCCGCCCACCGACTATCGACGCTGGATCAGCCTGGGGCTGATTTTTTCTCTGGTGGGCGACGTGTTGCTCGCGTGGCCGGGCGACCTGTTTATCTTCGGCCTGGGCGCCTTCCTGTTTGCGCACCTGGCGTATTTAAAAGCCTATTTCAGCGATTGCCGGCGCCTGGCGTTGTTGCCGCTGGTATTGGCACTGGGCGTGGGCGCGATTCTGCTGAGCGTTCTGATTGCCCATGGCCTGGGCGAGTTGCTGATTCCGGTGGTGGTGTATGCGCTGGTGATCAGCGCCATGCTCTGGCGTGCGTTGGCGCGACTGGGCAGTGAGGTGCCCAAGCGCTCGGCCCTGCTGGCGGCGGCGGGTGCGGTGTCGTTTGTGTTTTCCGACACGCTGATTGGTATCAATCGGTTCGTGGTCGCCTTTGAGGCGGCGCCCTATTTGTTGATCAGCACGTATTGGCTGGGACAGTGGGGCATCACCGCCTCGGCTTTCCATCAGACAACCCGCGCACACGAGGGCCAATTTGGCTAAAATGCCGGCCTTTCCCCCCTCGTCGCCGGAACAACCGTGAGCAAAGAACCCGATCGCCTATTCGCCCAGCCCCTGCCCCAGGTGCCGGACTTCGCCTTTAACGAGGACGTGGTGCGGGTGTTCCCGGACATGATCAAGCGCTCGGTGCCCGGTTACCCGACCATCGTCGAGAATCTCGGCGTGCTCGCCGCGCAGTTTGCGCAACCCAACAGCGTGCTCTACGACCTGGGCTCGTCCCTCGGCGCGGTCACCCAGGCGCTGCGCCGCCATGTGCGCACCGACGGATGCCGGGTAATCGCCGTGGATAACTCGGCGGCGATGGTCGAGCGCTGCCGCGAATACCTCAATGGTCAGGACTCGATGTTCCAGGAGTTGCTGCCGGTTGAGGTGATCGAGGGCGATATCCTCGCGCTGCAGTTCCAACCGGCCTCGGTGGTAGCGCTGAATTTCACCCTGCAATTTATCGCCCCTGATGAACGCCTGGCATTGCTGGGGCGTATCCGCCAGTCGCTGCTGCCCGGCGGCGCGTTGATCCTCTCGGAAAAACTGCGGTTCAACGACCCGCAAGAGCACGCATTGCTCACCGACCTGCACATCGCGTTCAAACGCGCCAACGGCTACAGCGAACTGGAAATCGCCCAGAAGCGCAGCGCCATCGAAAACGTCATGAAGCCTGACAGCCTCGAAGAACACCGCGAACGCCTGTTGGCGGCCGGGTTCTCGAAAGTCGTGCCGTGGTTCCAGTGTCTTAACTTTGCCTCGTTGATTGCCTTGCCATGATTGATCTGTCCCCCCTCGCCCGCCACCTGGTCGGCACTCCGTTGGCCGTGTGGGCCCAAGGCCTGCAAGCGCAACTCGATAGCAAGATGGAAAAGGGTCATGGCGACCTGGAGCGTTGGCAGAGTGCGCTGGATGCGCTGCCGCAGATCCAGCCCAGCGAAGTCGATTTGCTCAATGGCCTGACCCTTGATACCGATTGCGACGACGCCACCCGCGCACAGATGCGCACTGCGCTGATGGGCCTGAGCCCGTGGCGCAAAGGCCCGTTCAACCTGTTTGGCGTGCATGTGGACACCGAATGGCGTTCGGACTGGAAGTGGACGCGGGTTGCCCCGCACCTGAATTTGAACGGCAAGCGCATCCTCGATGTGGGTTGCGGCAACGGCTACTACATGTGGCGCATGCTCGGCGCCGGCGCCGACAGCGTGATTGGCGTGGACCCGAACTGGCTGTTTTTCTGCCAGTTCCAGGCCGTTCAACGCTACCTGAACGAGCCGAAGGCCTGGCACTTGCCGTTCCCGTTTGAAGACCTGCCGCCGAACCTGGAAGGCTTCGACACGGTGTTTTCCATGGGCGTGTTCTATCACCGGCGCTCGCCGATCGAGCATTTGCTGGCGTTGAAAGATTGCCTGGTCAAAGGCGGCGAACTGGTGCTGGAAACCCTGGTGGTGGAAGGCGATCAGCAGCAAGTGCTGGTGCCGGAAGACCGCTACGCACAGATGCGTAACGTGTGGTTCCTGCCGTCGGTGCCGGCGTTGATGCTGTGGCTACGGCGTGCGGGCTTCAGTGAGGTGCGTTGTGTGGATGTGAGCGTGACCACGGTTGAAGAACAGCGCGGGACGGAGTGGATGAAGTATCAGTCGTTGAGTGATTTCCTCGATCCCGATGATCACAGCAAGACGATTGAAGGGCTGCCGGCGCCGATGCGGGCGGTGATTATCGCGAAGAAGTGAGCACTGATTTCCCTGCTTAAACAGAGATCAAAATGTGGGAGCTGGATTGCCTGCGATAGCTATCTTTCAGTCAATTGATCAGTGACTGACGCACCGCTATCGCAGGCAAGCCAGCTCCCATATTGGTTTTCAGTGTTCGTTAGAGCGTGGGCTTGGCTCTTCTGGCCTTGAAGAACTCACTCAACACCGTCCCGCATTCCTCAGCCAACACCCCGCCTTCAAACAGCACCCGATGGTTGAGAAACCCTTGGGTAAAAAACTGCCCCTGGCTTTGCACGATCCCAGCCTTGGGCTCCAGCGCGCCGTACACCACCCGCGCGATGCGCGAATGCACGATCAGGCCCGCGCACATGCTGCATGGTTCCAGCGTTACATACAGCGTGCTGCCGACCAGGCGATAGTTGCTGATCGCCTGCGCGGCGGCGCGGATGGCGACCATTTCGGCGTGGGCGCTGGGGTCATTGCCGCTGATCGGGCAATTGAAACCCCGACCGATGATTTCACCGTCCTGCACCAGCACCGCGCCCACGGGCACTTCGCCGAGGGCGGCGCCTTGAGCGGCGAGGGCTAGGGCTTCGCGCATGAAGTGCTGATCGCGGCTGCGGTCGATAATCGCCGTTGGGCGAATCTGGCGCATCACGCCACCTCGATGGCGGCCATCAGGCCGGTTTCCATGTGATCGATCACGTGGCAATGGAACATCCACACCCCCGGGTTATCCGCCACCAACGCCACGCGCGCGCGTTCGTTTTTGCCCAGCAAGTAAGTGTCGGTGAAGTACGGGATCACCTTGTGGCGGTTCGAGGCGATCACCTTGAAACTCATGCCGTGCAGGTGAATCGGGTGCTGGTACTGGGTCATGTTCTTCAATTCGAAAATGTAGCTTTTGCCCTTCTCAAGCTTGGCAATCGGGCGGTCGGCACAGGTCTTGTCGGTGATGTCCCAGGCCTTGCCGTTGATTTGCCACAAGCTCGGCGGTTTGCCGTCGTCGACCGACACCGTACCGACCCATTCGAAATTGAAGTTGAGTTTCTCGGCATTCGCCAGGTCCGGCTCGGCGATTGGGTTGGCGGGCAGCGCCGGCGGCCATTCGGTGGGCGCATCGGTATTGGCGACGGAGCGAAAAGTGCCCAGGCGCACCGGACCGTTGCGGATGGAGAGTTCTTCACCGGCAGGCGGTGCCTTGATCGCCAGACAAATACGCATGCCCGGGCCCAGCCAGTATTCCTTGCCCAATGGGCGCGGCTCGACGGGGTTGCCGTCCAGCGCGTAGATCTGCGCGTCGACGTCGGGAATGTTGATGCGATAGGTCAGCGTGTTGTCGAGATTGAGCAGGCGCACGCGGGTGATTTGCCCGGCCGGCAAATCGATCACCGCCTGGGGCACGCCGTTGATCGTCGACAGGCGCCCGGCGGTGCCGCCACGCGCGGCTTCACGGGGAACGCTGAACGCCACGAAGGCGCCCTCTTCGTCCACGTGCCAGCTTTTCAGGCTCAAGGTGCGTTCGTGTTTGAAACCGGTGGGCTCGCGCTCTTCGATGATCAGCGGGCCCACCAGGCCACGGCCGAGTTCTTCGCTGCTGTTCACGTGTGGGTGATACCAGTAGCTGCCGGCGTCCGGCACGCGGAATTTGTAATCGAAGTATTCGCCGGGCAACACCGGCAACTGCGAGACGTAAGGCACGCCGTCCATTTCCAGCGGCAGGCGGATGCCGTGCCAGTGAATGGTGGTGGCGACCGGCAAGTGGTTGATAAAGCGCACCCGCAGCCACTCACCCTGGCGCACACGCAACTCGGTGCCCGGCGCCGAGGGGCCAAATGCCCAGGCTTCGGTTTTGTGGCCTGGCACCAGTTCCACGTCCAGCGGCGCGGCGATCAGTTCGTAATCGTGCCCGGCTTCAGCTTCGGCAACTTTCCCCAGCCAGTAGCGATAGCCGCCACCGGCACCGACGCCCACTACGGCCAGGCCCGCGAGACCACCCAGGATTTGTCGACGGGAAAAGGATCGGGACACAACAACCTCACGTATCTGCCGCAGGCCAGAGGCCCGCAAAGGGCAGATACGATACACCTGACCCGGCTAAACAGTAAGGCTTCGCATTGCCGCATGGCTGAATTCAAAGGGTTTGGCTGGGTAACCACAACTCTGGACACACCGAAAATCACTGTGGGAGGGGGCTTGCCCCCGATTGCAGTGGGTCAGCTACAGAGAGGCTGACTGACACACCGCTATCGGGGGCAAGCCCCCTCCCACATGTTGATCTTCAGTGATTTTTAGACTGTGCTCACTTGGAGCTGGCAGCAGCCAGAATCAGCGCTTTCATCTCGGCCACTGCGCCTTTGAAACCGACGAACAGCGCGTGCGCCACCAGCGCGTGGCCGATGTTGAGTTCGTTGATGCCCTTGATCGCAGCCACGGCTTCGACGTTGTGGTAGTGCAAACCATGGCCGGCGTTGACGATCAGGCCTTCATTGAGGCCGCACGTTACGCCGTCGATAATGCGCTGCAGTTCGTCAGCGACTTCGGTGGGTGTGGTGGCATCGGCATAGCGGCCTGTGTGCAGTTCGATGGCCGGCGCGCCAACACGGCGCGAGGCTTCGATCTGACGCTCGTCGGCGTCGATGAACAGCGAGACTTCGCTGCCGATCTTCGACAGGCGCTCCACCGCAGCCTTGATCCGCGCTTCCTGGCCGGCGACATCGAGGCCGCCTTCGGTGGTGAGCTCCTGGCGCGTTTCGGGCACCAGGCAGATATGCGCCGGGCGGATGCGTTCAGCGAACGCCATCATTTCTTCGGTGACGCCCATTTCGAAGTTCATGCGGGTTTGCAGCACGTCCTTGAGCAGCAACACATCGCGCTCCTGGATGTGGCGGCGGTCCTCGCGCAGGTGCACGGTGATGCCGTCGGCGCCCGCTTCCTCGGCGTCCAGCGCAGCCTTGACCGGATCAGGGTAACGGGTGCCCCGGGCCTGGCGCAGGGTAGCGACGTGGTCGATGTTGACGCCAAGAAGAATGCGATTGCTGGTGCTCACGGAAGCGCTCCTGAAAAGGGAAAGAAACGCCGCACAGCATACACGGGGTTGTCAGGGCTTTCGAAACAACTCGCGACTGACCAGCGGCCGCCCGCCCAAGTGCACGGCGAGCGCCTGGCGCATCAAGCGCTTGGCCGCAGACAAGGCGCCAGGGGCAGTCCAGTCGGCTTCGCTCATGGCCAGCAACTCGGTGCCCTGGAACAGGCCGGGTTGCAGCAGGTAAACACGTTCCAGGCCGGCGTCGACTTGCAGGCGGTACATGCCGTCTGCGGCGATGGGGTCGCCGTGCAGGTCGTTGCTCAGTTCAAAACCGTAGCCCAGGTCGTCGAGCAGGCGCCATTCGAAGGCGCGCAGCAGCGGTTCCAGCGGGCGACCTTCGGCCAGCGCAATGAGCGTCGCGGCGTAGTGATCGAAGACCCCAGGGTGTGGGTCTTCGGCGGGCAGCAGGCGGATCAGCAGCTCGTTGAGGTACAGGCCGCTGAACAGGGCTTCACCATTGAGCCAGGCGGAGTTGCCGACACTTTCCAGACGACCGACGTTTTTCAGCTCGCCCTTGCCACGAAACTCCACGTCCAGGGCCACGAACGGCCGTGCCAGCGTACCCGCCTTGCCCCGCGCGCTGCGCAAGACTGCGCGCAGGCGGCCTTGGGGCGTGAGGAAGTCCACCAACGCGCTGGTCTCGCGGTAGGCGCGGCTGTGCAGGACGTAGGCGAGTTGGCTGATGGGTTGGGACATGGATGCTCACTGCTGCAATGCATTTTTGAAAACTACACAAACCTAATGTGGGAGGGGGCTTGCCCCCGATGGCAGTGTGTCAGTCACTTTTTGTTAACTGACCCACCGCTATCGGGGGCGAGCCCCCTCCCACATTTTCAGCCCTGTGGTGTATTCAAGACCCTACAGGTCGCCGTAGCCCAGGGAGCGCAGCGCGCGCTCGTCATCCGACCAACCACCCTTAACCTTCACCCACAGGTTGAGCATGATCTTGGAATCAAACAGCAATTCCATGTCCTTGCGCGCTTCGGTGCCGATGCGCTTGATGCGCTCGCCCTTGTCGCCAATGATGATTTTCTTCTGGCCGTCACGCTCGACGAGGATCAGCGCATGAATATGCAGGGTTTTGCCCTGCTGCTTGAACTCTTCGATTTCGACGGTGATCTGGTACGGCAGCTCGGCGCCCATCTGGCGCATGATTTTCTCGCGCACCAGTTCAGCGGCGAGGAAACGGCTGCTGCGGTCGGTGATCTGATCTTCCGGGAAGAAGTGCTCGTTCTCGGGCAGGTAACCCGCGATCACGCGCTCCAGGGCCTCAAGGTTGTGACCGTGCTGGGCCGAGATCGGCATGATCTGGGCGTTCGGCAGTTGCTCTTGCAGCCAGGTCAGGTGCGGCATCAGCTCGGCTTTGTCCTCGATGCGGTCGGTCTTGTTCAGCGCGACGATCAACGGGCCGGTGACGTACTGCACGCGCTCAAGAACCATCTGGTCTTCGTCGGTCCACTTGGTGCGGTCAACCACGAAGATCACCACGTCGACGTCTTTCAACGCCGCCGAAGCGGTCTTGTTCATGTAGCGGTTAAGTGCCTTCTCGCCACCTTTGTGCATGCCCGGGGTATCAACATAGACCGCTTGCACGTTGCCTTCGGTCTTGATGCCCAGCATGTTGTGACGGGTGGTCTGCGGCTTGCGCGAAGTGATCGCAAGCTTCTGGCCCAGGATGTGGTTCAGCAGCGTGGACTTGCCCACGTTCGGACGGCCGACGATGGCAACATAGCCACAGCGTGTTGCGGTTGAATCAGTCATGGCCATTCTCCACGCCCAGGGCAATCAGTGCTGCAGCGGCCGCTACCTGTTCGGCAATACGACGGCTCACACCCTGACCTCGGCTTTTTTCATTCAATAAGGTGATTTCACATTCCACGAAGAATACGCGGCAATGCGGCTCACCCTGGATATCCACCACTTCGTAGCGTGGCAGTTCACAACCGCGCGACTGCAGGAATTCCTGCAAGCGGGTTTTGGGATCTTTGTTGGTGTCGACCAGCGTCAGGCTCTCGATCTCCGAAGCCAGCCAGGCCACCACGCGCTCTTTGGCCGTCTCCATGCCTGCATCCAGGTAGATCGCACCGATCAACGCTTCGAGGGCATCAGCCAGGATCGACTCGCGACGAAAACCACCGCTTTTCAGTTCACCGGAACCCAGGCGCAAGTATTCGCCCAGGCCGAAACCGCGGGCCAGCACGGCCAGGGTCTCGCCTTTCACCAGCCGCGCACGCAAGCGTGACAGCTGGCCTTCGCGCGCTTGCGGGAAACGCTCGAACAGCGCCTCACCGGCGGCGAAGTTGAGGATGGCATCACCGAGAAATTCCAGGCGCTCGTTATTACGCCCTGCAAAACTGCGGTGTGTGAGGGCAAGGACCATCAATTCCTGGTCCTTGAAGGTGTAGCCGAGCTGACGCTCGAGACGACTTAGAGAAACGGTCACGGTTTATCCATATCTAGTTGGTGGCACCGGCGGCCATCGACGATTGACGCAGTGTTCAAATTCAAATCCTGGTTGGTGCCGCATGAGGCCGGACGACGCATTGTCCGAACCCCAGAAAAGCATTCGGCGCTGTGTTCACAGCGCCGCCTGTATTACTTGATCAGCCCGACCCGCGAGAAGTTCGGCAGGTGGCTGAGTTTGGGTTCCGGCCAACTCATCCAGACCGCAAAGGCCTTGCCGACAATGTTCTCGTCGGGAACCATGCCCAGCAGGTCCTTGGGAATATTGGGGTCATCCCAGTAACGGCTGTCGTTGGAGTTGTCGCGGTTGTCGCCCATCATGAAGTAGTGCCCGGCAGGCACTTTCCATTCGCCATCAGGCATCGCACGGTAGCGGCTCATTTCCTTACGGATCTCGTGCTCTACCGCACCGAGTTTTTCCTGGTACAGCTCGGCGCTGCCCAAGGTGTTCGGTTCGGCGCCGATCAGTTTCTCGGCCACCGACTCACCATTGATGAACAGACGCTTGTCACTGGTGTAGCGGATCACGTCGCCCGGCAGCCCGACGACACGCTTGATGTAGTTGACGTTCGGGTCGCTTGGGTAGCGAAACACCATCACATCGCCGCGCTGCGGGTCACCGACCGGGATGACTTTCTTGTCGAGCACCGGCAGGCGGATCCCGTAGGAAAACTTGTTCACCAGGATGAAGTCGCCCACGTCCAGGGTCGGTTTCATCGACCCCGAAGGGATTTGAAACGGCTCCACCAGGAACGAACGCAGCACCAGCACGATGAACAACACCGGGAAGAACGACTTGCCGTATTCAACCAGCAGAGGCTCTTTGTTCAGCTTCTCGACCACCACCGCATCGGGCTGGCTGACGCTGCCCTGATAGGAAGCGATAGCCGCCCGCCGACGCGGGGCGAAGAACACCAGATCGAGCAACGCCAGGAGACCGCAAACGGCAACGGCGATGACCAGCAACAGCGGGAAATTTAGTGACATAGGACCTAACTATCCAACCTGAGCACCGCAAGGAAGGCTTCTTGTGGAATTTCCACGTTGCCCACTTGCTTCATGCGTTTTTTACCGGCCTTTTGCTTCTCAAGCAGCTTGCGCTTACGGCTTACGTCACCGCCGTAGCATTTGGCCAGTACGTTCTTTCTGAGAGCCTTGACGGAGGTCCGTGCAATGATCTGCCCGCCAATGGCGGCCTGGATCGCGACGTCGAACATCTGGCGCGGAATCAGTTCTTTCATCTTTTCGGTCAACTGCCGACCTTTGTAGTGCGCGTTGTCCTTGTGCACGATCAGTGCCAGTGCATCTACCTTGTCGCCGTTGATCAGCACATCCAGTTTCACCAGATTAGCCGATTGGTAACGATCGAAATGGTAATCCAGCGAAGCATAGCCGCGACTGGTGGATTTGAGACGGTCGAAGAAGTCCAGGACCACTTCGTTCATCGGCAAATCGTAGGTCACTTGCACCTGGGTACCGAGGAACAACATGTCGTGTTGTACGCCACGTTTTTCGATACACAGGGTAATGACGTTGCCCAGGTGTTCCTGCGGCACAAGAATATTGGCCCGCACGATCGGCTCGCGCATGTCCTCGATGGAGGACAGATCCGGAAGCTTGGACGGGTTGTCGACGTAAATCGTTTCACCGGTTTTCAGCGCCAGCTCAAAAATAACCGTTGGCGCGGTGGTGATCAGGTCCAGGTCGTATTCGCGCTCAAGGCGCTCCTGGATGATCTCCATGTGCAGCATGCCCAGGAACCCGCAGCGGAAGCCAAAGCCCAGCGCGTCGGAGCTTTCCGGGGTGTACTGCAACGACGAGTCGTTGAGCGTCAGCTTCTGCAGGGCTTCGCGGAAGTCTTCGAAGTCGTCGGAGCTGACCGGGAACAGGCCGGCGTAAACCTGCGGCTGGATGCGTTTGAAACCCGGCAGCACGTCTACATCAGGGGTGGAGCTCAAGGTCAGGGTGTCACCGACCGGTGCACCGTGAATGTCTTTGATGCCGGCGATGATGAAGCCCACTTCACCGGCTTTCAGGTCGGTGGTGGCGGTGTGTTTCGGGTTGAACACGCCGACGCTGTCGACCAGGTGGATCTTGCCGGTGGACTTGACCAGGATCTTGTCGCCCTTCTTCACACGGCCGTGGCGTACACGTACCAGGGAAACAACGCCCAGGTAGTTGTCGAACCAGGAGTCGATGATCAACGCTTGCAGCGGATCTTCGTAGTTGCCGGTAGGTGCGGGGATGGTCTTGACCAGGCGCTCGAGCACTTCGTCGACGCCCAGGCCGGTCTTGGCGCTGCACTCGACGGCGTCGGTGGCGTCAATGCCGATGATCTTCTCGATCTCTTCTTTGACCCGGTCCGGATCGGCCTGAGGCAGGTCGATCTTGTTCAGCACCGGCATCACTTCCAGGCCTTGCTCGATGGCGGTGTAGCAGTTGGCCACGGACTGGGCTTCGACGCCCTGGCCCGCGTCCACTACCAGCAACGCACCTTCACAGGCCGCCAGGGAACGGCTGACTTCATAGGTGAAGTCAACGTGGCCCGGGGTGTCAATGAAGTTGAGCTGGTACTTGATACCGTCTTTGGCGGTGTAGTACAGGGTAACGCTGTGCGCCTTGATGGTGATCCCGCGCTCGCGCTCGAGGTCCATGGAGTCCAGTACCTGGGCCTCCATTTCACGCTCGGCAAGGCCGCCGCACATCTGGATGAATCGATCGGCCAGCGTCGACTTACCATGGTCAATGTGGGCGATGATGGAGAAATTGCGGATATGACTCAAATCACTCACGGATCAACACTCAAAAAGGCTGCAGGCAGATTGCCCGCTGAAAAATAGCCGGGAATTGTACCTGATGCTCAGGCCAGACGTCATCTTTGCTGACCAGAACAAAAATGCCCCGATCTCTCGAACGGGGCATTTTTTGTTCATAAGCGCAGTATCAACCCGCGCGGCGCAACAGCCAGAACCCGGCCAGGGCGCAAATCGCTGTCGGCACCAGCACCGCAAACAGCGGCGAGAAACCGAACACCAGGCTCGACGGACCGAGCAAGTCCTGGGCGATACGGAAGGTAAAGCCCACCAGTACGCCGGTGAACACCCGCTGACCTAGGGTCACGGAACGCAACGGGCCGAAGATGAACGAGATCGCCATCAATACCAGCGCGGCGGTGACCACCGGCTGCAGCACCTTGACCCAGAACGCCAGCCAGTAGCGGCCATTATTCAGGCCCTGATCCTTGAGGTAGTGGATATAGCTCCACAAACCGGTAATCGGCAGGCTCTCCGGGATCATCACCACCGTGTTGAGCAGTTCGGGCTTCAGGGCGATATCCCATTGCTCGCTCGGCACATTGATCACTTCGGTGCTGGCCTTGGTGCCCTGGCCGACATTGCGGAAATACGTGGTGGTGACGTCACTCAACGTCCATTTCTCGGCGTCGTATTGCGCGCGCCTGGCGAAACTGGAGGTCAGCATGTGCCGTTCCTTGTCGAACGTATAACGCGTCACACCCACCAACAAGCCGCCCGGCTGCACGGCGTTGATGTGGATGAACTCATCCCCCTGACGGTGCCAGAGGCCGTGCTTGGCGCTTTGCGCATCCCCCGAGCCCTGGGCCAGGGCGCGATTGGCCTGAGCGGTGGCTTCGGCCGGCGGCGCCACGTACTCGCCGATCAGCACGCTGCACGCCATCAGCAGGAGCATGGGCTTCATTACCGCCCAGACAATACGCCCGATCGATACACCGGCGGCGCGCATGATGGTCAGTTCGCTGCTGCTGGCCAGGCTGCCCAGCCCGATCAGGCAACCGATCAGCGCGGCCATCGGCATCATGTCGTAGAGCCGGCGCGGCGCAGTCAGCGCCACGTAACTCAACACATCCATGACGGTGTAGGTGTCGGTGACGTTGCCCACTTCGTCAATAAAGGCGAACAACGAGGCCAGGCCGAGAATAATGCCCAATACCGCCAGAATGGCGATCAGTACGCTGCTACCAATGTAGCGATCGAGCTTAGCCACGAGCCAACTCCTTCAGGCCACGACGGCTCTTCATTTTCAAACGGATAGGTTCCCAGTAGAGCAGCCCCAGGCCGATCAACAGGAAGATCCCGTGCACGCCCCACAGGCCGAGGGCCGGCGACAACTTGCCTTTTTCCATGGAACCACGGGCGGAAATCAGCAGGGTCAGGTAGGCCATGTACAACAGAATTGCCGGCAACAGCTTGAGGAAACGACCCTGACGCGGGTTGACGCGCGACAGCGGCACGGCCATCAACGTCACGATAAATACCAGCAGCGGCAGCGACAGCCGCCATTGCAGCTCGGCGATGGAGCGCAGTTCCTTGTTGTTGAACAGCGACGACGTCGGCAGCGCATCGCGGTCAGTGACCTCTTCGCTGATGTCTGGCCTGGCAAGCATGACGCCATAAGTGTCGTACTTGATCGCCCGATAATCGGCGAGGCCAGGGCTGCCGTCGTAGCGGTAGCCATTTTCCAGGATCAGGTAACGGCTGCCATCAGGTCGTACTTCCTGGCGTCCGCTGTTGGCCACCAGAATCGAAATGCCACGGTCTTTCTGGTTCTGCCCGAGATTTTTCTGCGAAATAAACACGCCGCCCAGGTTGGCACGGTCATCCGTCATGGTCTCGGTGTAGGTCACCCGCGTGCCATCGTTCAGCGCTTGAAAGCGCCCAGGCTCAAGGGTGTCGAACTCAGTCATCGCATCCTGCTTGTTCAGCAGCAGCTGGAACTGCATGGCGCCCTGAGGCGCCAGGCTCATGCTCAGCCATGCCACCACCAGGGCAACGCCGGTGGCCGGCACCATGGTCATGGCCAGCAGACGCTGCTGGCTCATGCCGGTGGCCGACAGCACAGTCATTTCACTCTCAAGGTACAGCCGGCCATAGGCCAGCAAAATGCCGAGAAACAGGCCAAGTGGCAGGATCAGTTGCAAAAAGCCCGGCAGGCGAAAGCCCATGATCAGGAACAGCGAGCCCGGATCCAGAGCACCCGAAGCGGCCTGGGCCAGGAATTTGACGAAACGACCACTCATGGTGATGACCAGCAATACCGCACTCACGGCACTCAGGGTCAACAGGACTTCGCGGGACAGATAACGGAAGACGATCAAACCAGACACTCCAGGGTTGTCAGGCTAAGGCGGCCAAACAAGCAAGCATACCGAGTCGACCCGTTTGCACGGGCCGGCTAAAAAGATGGCGCATTATCCTGTGATTGACCGCGCCTGTCACGGTGCTTGCTCATACGCGTGCACAAAGCACGCGGCAAGGGTTGTCAGGCTCCGCCGGCGAGGTTCAAACTGCGGCCTTTGTCGCTGGCGGTTTACAGAGCTGCCACGCTTTAAAGCCTGGGTACAGACTCAGGCTCACAGACCTTTATAAGGGACCCGAAAATGGAATTGGTTGTAAAAAGCGTTAGCCCCGAAACGTTGAAAACCGCCACCCTCGTGGTCGCTGTCGGCGAAGGCCGCAAGCTCGGCGTCGCCGCCAAGCAACTGGATGAACTCAGCGGTGGCGCCATCAGCGCCGTGCTCAAGCGCGGCGACCTGGCCGGCAAAGTCGGCCAAAGCCTGCTGCTGCAGAGCCTGCCCAACCTTAAAGCCGACCGCGTATTGCTGGTGGGCGTTGGCAAGGACGCCGAACTGGGCGACCGTCCGTTCCGCAAGATCATCAGCGGCATTCTCAACACCCTCAAGGGCCTGGGCGGCAGCGATGCAGCCCTGGCTCTGGATGAAATCGTCGTAAAAGGCCGTGACAGCTACGGCAAGACCCGCCTGCTGGCCGAGAGCCTGGTGGATGGCAGCTACGTCTTCGACCAGTTCAAGAGCCAGAAAGCCGAACCGCGCGCCCTGAAAAAAATCACCCTGCTGACCATCAAGGCCGCCCAGGCTGAAGTCGAACGCGCCGTGACCCACGCCCAGGCCATCGCCGCCGGCATGTCGTTCACCCGCGACCTGGGCAACCTGCCGCCGAATATCTGCCACCCGACTTACCTGGGCGAACAAGCCAAGGCGCTGGGCAAAGAATTCAAGGGCCTGAAGGTTGAGGTGCTGGACGAGAAAAAAATCAAGGACCTGGGCATGGGCTCCTTCTATGCCGTGGGCCAGGGCAGCGACCAGCCGCCACGCCTGATCGTGATGCAATACAACGGCGGCAAGAAGTCCGAGAAGCCTTACGCGCTGGTCGGCAAAGGCATCACCTTCGACACCGGCGGCATCAGCCTCAAGCCGGGCGCAGGCATGGATGAGATGAAGTACGACATGGGCGGCGCCGCCAGCGTGTTCGGCACCCTGCGTGCCGTGCTCGAGCTCAAGCTGCCGATCAACCTGGTGTGCATCCTGGCGTGTGCCGAGAACATGCCGAGCGGCGGCGCGACCCGTCCTGGCGATATCGTCACCACCCTGAGCGGCCAGACCGTCGAAATCCTCAACACCGACGCCGAAGGCCGTCTGGTGCTGTGCGATGCGCTGACCTACGCCGAACGCTTCAAGCCCCAGGCCGTGATCGACATCGCCACCCTGACCGGTGCCTGCGTGGTTGCCCTGGGCGCCCACACTTCGGGCCTGCTGGGCAACAACGACGAGTTGATCGAGCAACTGCTCAGCGCCGGCAAGGCTGCCGACGACCGCGCCTGGCAACTGCCGCTGTTCGATGAATATCAAGAGCAGCTGGACAGCCCGTTCGCCGACATCGCCAATATCGGCGGCCCGAAAGCCGGCACCATCACTGCGGCCTGCTTCCTGTCGCGCTTTGCCAAGAACCTCAACTGGGCTCACCTGGACATCGCCGGCACGGCGTGGACCAGCGGCGGCAAGGACAAGGGCGCCACTGGCCGTCCGGTGCCACTGCTGACCCAATACCTGCTGGACCGCGCCAAAGCCTGAAACTGAAGATTCCGGGGCGGCCCTCACGCCGCTCCGGTCTCAGGAACCGCAATGACCCAAGTCGACTTCTATATATTGCCCAGCGCCGATCCTTCCGCGCGCCTGGACTTTGCCTGCAAGCTCACCGAAAAAGCCTGGCGCATGGGCCACCGCATCTACCTGCATTGCAGCGATAGCGCCCAACGTGACGACCTCGATGCGCGCTTATGGCGCTTCAAGGGTGAAAGCTTCGTGCCGCACGGCCCTGCCGAGTCCGAACCCGAAGGCCTGGTTGTGCTGGGCCTGGGTGACAGCTGCGGCGATCACAAAGACCTGTTGGTCAACCTGGACCTGAAAGTACCCGCCTTTGCCAAGGCATTTGCCCGTGTGGCAGAAGTGGTGGTGGAAGATCCGGCTATTCGTCAGGCCGCGCGGGAGAGTTTCCGTTTCTACCGCGAACAGGGCTATTCTCTGCAGGATCACCGGCTACAACGACTTTGAGTACATGATGGACACGCCAAACCCTATAAAAAAAGACGACCACCTGCTGGACGACCTCGAGTCGATCCGTCAGTTGCTCGGTGATGATGGCTTGCAACCGCCGCTGCTGACCGAAACGGTCGACGCCGAGGTACAGATTCCGCTGTTGTTCGACATGGTCAGCGGCAAGCCCGTTGCGCCTGAGCCTGTCGCTGCCGCTCCCGTGGCACAGCCCGCACCCGCCGCAGAAAAAGCGCCCGACGCCTTGCTGCTGCATCTGGACAATGAGTTGCGCGCCGCTGCGCAGTTGATCATGCAGGATGTGATCGACGACTTTGCCCCGCATATCGAAACCGAGATCAAACGCCGCCTGGATGCGCGCATGGAGCGGTTGCTCAGCCAATATCAGTCCTGAGCCACACCTGGCTCTACCGTGGGAGGGGGCTTGCCCCCGATAGCGCCGGGTCAGCCAGCTTATCCGCCACTGACCCACTGCTATCGGGGCAAGCCCCCTCTCACATTTGCTTGGCGTACGCCTCAAGCCTGTCTTCGCCTCGCCCTGCGCCCTATCCCCCGTTATACTTGCCGGCTTTCCTGAATTAATGCCAACTAGGGTCCCGCCGCGCATGGATAAGACCTACCAGCCGCACGCTATTGAAACTTCCTGGTACGAGACCTGGGAGTCCGAGAATTATTTCGCTCCGCAAGGCGCGGGTGATTCCTACACCATCATGATTCCGCCACCGAACGTCACTGGCAGCCTGCACATGGGCCATGGCTTCAACAATGCGATCATGGATGCGTTGATCCGTTTCCGCCGCATGCAGGGCCGCAACACCCTGTGGCAACCGGGCACCGACCACGCCGGTATCGCCACCCAGATGCTGGTGGAACGCCAACTCGAAGCCACCGGCCAGAACCGTCATGACCTGGGTCGCGAGAAATTCCTGGAAAAAATCTGGGAATGGAAAGACCAGTCCGGCGGCAACATCAGCCGTCAGATCCGTCGCCTGGGCTCGTCCGTAGACTGGAGCCGTGAGCGCTTCACCATGGACGACGGCCTGTCGGAAGCCGTGAAAGAAGCCTTCGTGCGCCTGCACGAAGACGGCCTGATCTACCGCGGCAAGCGTCTGGTCAACTGGGACACCAAGCTGCACACGGCGATTTCCGACCTCGAAGTGGAAAACCACGACGAGAAAGGCTTCCTGTGGAACCTCAAGTACCCGCTGGCCGATGGCGCCAAGACCGCCGAAGGCAACGACTACCTGATCGTCGCCACCACTCGTCCGGAAACCATGCTGGGCGACGCCGCCGTCGCGGTTAACCCGAACGACAAGCGCTACCAGGCACTGATCGGCAAGTTCGTCGAACTGCCGCTGGTGGGCCGTCGCATCCCGATCATCGCGGATGATTACTGCGACCCTGAATTCGGCACCGGCTGCGTGAAAATCACCCCGGCCCACGATTTCAACGACTACGAAGTCGGCAAGCGCCACAACCTGCCGCTGCTGAACATCTTCGATAAAAACGCCGCTGTTCTGCCGGCCTGCCAGGTATTCAACCTCGACGGCACGCTGAACGAGAGCATCGACGGCAAGATCCCGGCCGAATACGCCGGTCTCGACCGTTTTGAAGCGCGCAAGCAGATCGTGGCTGCGTTCGACGCTGCGGGTTTGCTGGTGAGCGTTGACGACCACGCACTGAAAGTGCCGAAAGGCGACCGCTCCGGCACCGTCATCGAGCCGTGGCTGACCGACCAGTGGTACGTGTCCACCAAGCCTTTGGCTGAACCTGCGATTGCCGCCGTGGAAGACGGCCGTATCCAGTTCGTGCCCAAGCAGTACGAAAACATGTACTTCTCGTGGATGCGTGACATCCAGGATTGGTGCATCAGCCGTCAGCTGTGGTGGGGCCACCGGATTCCGGCCTGGTACGACGAGTCGGGCAAGGTCTACGTTGGCCGCGACGAAGCCGAAGTACGCGCCAAGCACAACCTCGGCCCGGACGTGGCGCTGCAACAGGACAACGACGTACTGGACACCTGGTTCAGCTCGGGCCTGTGGACATTCTCCACACTCGGCTGGCCGCAACAGACCGAGTTCCTGAAAAAATTCCACTCCACCGACGTGCTGGTCACCGGCTTCGACATCATTTTCTTCTGGGTTGCCCGGATGATCATGCTCACCATGCATTTGGTGAAGAACGAAGACGGCACGCCGCAAGTGCCGTTCAAGACCGTGTACGTGCACGGCCTGGTGCGTGATGGCCAGGGCCAGAAGATGTCCAAGTCCAAGGGTAACGTCCTGGACCCGCTGGACATCATCGACGGCATCGACCTGGAAACCCTGGTGCAGAAACGCACCTCGGGCCTGATGCAGCCGAAACTGGCGAAGAAGATCGAGAAGCAGACCCGCGACGAGTTCGCCGACGGCATTGCCAGCTACGGCACTGACGCCCTGCGCTTCACCTTCTGCTCGCTGGCGTCCACCGGTCGCGACATCAAGTTCGACATGGGCCGCGTCGAAGGCTATCGCAACTTCTGCAACAAGATCTGGAACGCCGCGCGCTACGTGCTGGATAAAGGCGAAGACTGCGGCCAGAACGGCGAAGCCTATGAGCTGAGCCTGGCTGATCGCTGGATCATCTCGCAGTTGCAGCGCACTGAAGCCGAAGTGACCCGCCAGCTCGACCAGTTCCGTTTCGACCTGGCCGCACAAGCCTTGTACGAGTTCATCTGGAACCAGTATTGCGACTGGTACCTGGAACTGTCCAAGCCTGTGCTGTGGGACGAAAACGCGCCGATCGAACGCCAGCGTGGCACCCGCCGCACCCTGGTGCGCGTGCTTGAAGTGGCCCTGCGCCTGGCGCACCCGTTCATGCCGTTCATCACCGAAGAAATCTGGCAGCGCCTCGCGCCGCTGGCCGGTATCGAAGGCAAGACCATCATGTTGCAGCCTTGGCCGGTGGCCAACGAAGCGCGCATTGATGAGGCGGCCGAAAGCGATATCGAATGGCTCAAGACCTTGATGCTCGGCACGCGCAACATCCGCGCCGAGATGAACATCGGGCCGGGCAAGCCATTGGCGGTGTTCGTGAAGAATGCCAGCGCCGAAGATCAGCGTCGCCTCACCGAGAACGATGCGCTGCTCAAGAAACTGGCAAAACTGGAGTCGATCACCGTATTGGCTGATGGCGCCGAAGCACCGCTGTCCGCGACTGCGTTGGTCGGCGACATGGAAGTGCTGGTGCCGATGGCTGGCCTGATCGACAAGGGCGCGGAACTGGCCCGTCTCGACAAGGAAATTGGCCGCCTGCAAGGCGAAGTGCAGCGAGTGGGCGGCAAGCTGTCCAACGCGGCGTTCGTCGACAAGGCGCCGGCTGAAGTGATCGACAAAGAACGCGCCAAGCTGGCCGAGGCTGAACAGGCCTTGAGCAAGCTGGCGGAGCAACATGCGCGGATTTCCAGCCTGTAAGGTGAACCCCGTGTAAAAAAGAGGCCTTCGGGCCTCTTTTTTTTGCCGGGAGTTTTCCAATCCTTGCTGGCGATCCAGTCAATGTGGGAGGGGGCTTGCCCCCGATGGCGGTGTATCAGTCTGAATATTTTTGACTCTCACACCGCAATCGGGGGCAAGCCCCCTCCTACATTTGCCCGAGAGGGTCTCAGGATGTGTGACAATGCCCACCACTTTGAGCCAACACCAGAATCAACATGACCGCCCCCAGCACACCTAAACCCCCGCGCAAGAAGCCTAAATCCGCCGCCCCGGCCAAACCCGTGGCACCGCGCAAAGAGGCAACCCTGCACCCGCGCAACCGCCACACAGGCCGTTACGACTTCCAGGCGCTGATCAAGACCACGCCGGAACTGGCGCAATTTGTGATCATCAACCCGTACGGCAAAGAGAGCATCGACTTTGCCAGCCCGGACGCAGTGCGGGTGTTCAACCGGGCGCTGTTGAAGGCGTTCTATGGCATCCAGCATTGGGACATTCCGGCGGACTACCTGTGCCCGCCGGTGCCGGGGCGCGCCGATTACGTGCACTTCCTGGCCGACCTGCTGGCCAGCGTCAACGACGGCAAGATCCCGCGCGGCTCAATCGTCAAGGTGCTGGACATCGGCATGGGCGCCAACTGCGTCTACCCGTTGATTGGGTATATGGAGTACCGCTGGAACTTCCTCGGCTCCGAAGTCGACCCTATTGCGGTGTCCGCCGCCAAGGCCATCGTACAGTCCAATGACCTGAGCAAAGTTATCCAACTGCGTCAGCAACCCAACCCCAAGCAGATCCTGCTGGGCCTGCTGGAGCCGGGCGAACGCTTTGACCTGACCATGTGCAACCCGCCGTTCCACGCGTCCATGGAAGAGGCTACCAAAGGCAGCGAGCGTAAGTGGCGCGCCCTGGGCAAGGCCGACCCCAAGCGCAAGTTGCCGGTCCTGAACTTCGGTGGCCAGTCGGCGGAGCTGTGGTGTGAGGGCGGCGAAGCGCGCTTCGTCACGCAACTTATCGCCGAAAGTGCGCACTTTGCCCACAAGGTGCTGTGGTTCAGCACCCTGGTGTCAAAAGCGTCGAACTTGCCCGCGATACAGACAGCCCTCAAAAAAGCCGGCGTCCTTGAGAGCCAGGTAGTGGAAATGTCCCAGGGCCAGAAGCAAAGCCGCTTCGTGGCCTGGACCTTCCAGACCAAGAACGAGCAGCAGATCTGGCGTCAGCGCTGGGTGCGCGACTGAACCAGTGGCGAGGGCGCTTGCTCCCTCGCCCCGGCTGAACCGCCACTGCAGTCAAATCGCAGGCAACAAAAAACCGTGCCCGGATTGCTCCGGAGCACGGTTTTTTTTGCTGCGTCTTACTTGTTAACAGCGTCGGTCAGGCCTTTGGCCACAACCAGCTTGATAACTTTCTTGGCAGCGATTTCGATGGCAGCGCCAGTCGAAGGGTTACGGCCAGTACGGGCTGGACGCTCAGTCACTTTCAGTTTGCCAACGCCTGGCAGAGTGATTTCGCCGCCGTTTTCCAGCTGATCAGCAACAACTTGGCTCAGTTGGTCCAGCAGAGCGCGCACGGTAGTTTTCGGTGCGTCTACTGCTTCAGCCAGGTCAGCGATCAGTTGGTCTTTAGTAATAGCCATTGTGGTGTTCCTTCCCTATCAAATTCATATGGATTGCAGAGTGCAGTGTCAGCCGTCGAGCCTGACCGTCAAGGCCTGGCACCCCCGGCCATAACCACGGGATCGGGGTTATAGATGCTTGAAACGGGGATTGGTTCGACCTGACAGATGCTGAATGCACGCTTAACGCCGAGTCTTGGCGTAAGACGGGGCAAAACTAGCACAGAGACGGGGAAATATCCGCCTCAACATACCCATTTGGTCAGCTTTATCGCTCTAAACCGTGAAAAAAAGGCATATAGCCCGTGGGAGGTCGCCCAAAACAGCCTTCCAAGCGCGTCATGGCCAATGGGTGCGGTACACTGGCGACTTTTTGGGGAGGCTTACCGCTCCCCTTCAACCAGCCGAGAAGCCTATGCCGATCCGTCACTGCATCGTCCACCTGATCGACAAAAAACCCGACGGCACACCCGCAGTTCTGCATGCGCGCGATTCGGAGCTTGCCGAGTCGGCCGCCATCGAGAACATGCTTGCCGACCTCAACGAGAGCTACAACGCCAAACAAGGCAAGGCCTGGGGTTTCTTCCACGCCGAGTCCGGCGCGCACCCGTTCAGCGGATGGTTGAAGGAATATTTCGACGGCAGTCAGGATTTCACCCGTTTCAGCCGCACGGCGGTCGAGCACCTGCAAAAGCTGATGGAGGAGTCCAACCTGTCCACCGGCGGCCACGTGTTGTTTGCCCACTACCAGCAAGGCATGACCGACTACCTGGCGATCGCCCTGCTGCACCACAGCGAAGGCGTGGCGGTGACCGATGAGCTGGACGTGACCCCCTCGCGCCACCTGGACCTGGGCCAACTGCACCTGGCGGCGCGGATCAACGTGTCCGAGTGGCAGAACAACAAGCAATCCAAGCAGTACATCTCGTTTATCAAGGGCAAAAACGGCAAGAAGGTCTCGGAATACTTCCGCGACTTTATCGGCTGCCAGGAAGGCGTCGACGGCCCGGGCGAAACCCGTACCCTGCTCAAAGCGTTCAGCGACTTTGTCGAGAGCGAAGACCTGCCCGACGAATCTGCCCGCGAAAAAACCAAAACCCTGGTGGACTACGCCAGCAGCCAGGCCAAACTCGGCGAGCCCATGGGCCTGGAAGAACTTTCGGGATTGATCGATGAAGATCGGCCAAAAGCGTTCTACGACCATATCCGCAACAAGGATTACGGCCTGTCGCCGGAAATCCCGGCAGACAAACGCACCCTCAACCAGTTCCGCCGCTTCACCGGTCGCGCCGAAGGCTTGTCCATCAGTTTTGAAGCGCACCTGTTGGGCGACAAGATCGAGTACGACGAAGCCGCCGGCACTTTGATCATCAAAGGCCTGCCGACCCAACTGACTGACCAGCTCAAGCGCCGTAACTGATGCTCGGCGGGGTCTTCAAGAAAGTCCTGTTGGTGTTGCTGGTCGTGGTGGTGATCCAGAACTGGGGCAAGATCGAGCGGCTGTTCAACCCCTCGCAGGTGGTTTCAGAGCAAGTGCGCACATCGGCGCGTGTCGTGCTCTATTCCACCGAGTGGTGTGGCTACTGCAAGCAGATCCGACGTTTTCTGGACCAGAAAGGCATTCCGTACCAGGCGCTGGACATTGAGAAGGATGCCCAGGCGCGCACAACCTATGAGGCATTGGGCGGTGGCGGGATTCCGTTTGTGGACGTGAACGGCACGCTGATTCGCGAGTTCAACCCTGAGGCGATCATGGCCGCGTTGAAATAGCTGATCTGCAAAACACTGCAGAACTAATGTGGGGACGGGCTTGCTCGCGAAAGCGGAGTGTCAGTTGTTACCTGTATTGACTGATCCACCGCCTTCGCGGGCAAGCCCGCTCCCACATTTTGCTCTGCGCCAGCCTGAGTTAGAAGTTGGCTTCCAGCGACACCATCGCCGTGCGCTCTTCCCCCACGTTGTAAAACGCCGTACTCGGCGCCAGGCCGTTAACCGGTACCGAGTTGAACGCCACAGTGCGCGCCGAGCTCAGGTATTCCTTGTCGAATACGTTGAGCATCGAAAACCGCAGGGTCGCCGACTTGATGACTTTCTTGTCCACCGGCAAGTAAATACCGGCGTTCAGGTCAAACACGGTGCGGCCTTCAATTTTTTCCTTGTTGGTCAAATCGCCATAAAAACTGCCGACGTATTTGCCTGCCGCGTTGGCGTAGAAACGCGAGTCGTCATAACCGAACACCAGGTTGAACATGTTTTCCGGCACGTTGGCCAATTGCTTGCCCGAGGTAGGCAACAGCACATTCTTGCTGAGCAAATCGTCTTGCTGCTCGGACTTTGTGTAGGTGTACGAGGCGTAGTAGTTGAAGTTATGCGGCAACAAACCGCTCCACTCCAGTTCCAGGCCTTTGTTATCCACGCTGCCGACGTTGAGCACCATGTAGTCGCCGGCAGAGTCGGTGGTCGACACCTGGCGATCCTTGAAGCTGATGTAGAACAGAGTCGCGCTCAACGCCATGTCATCTTCGGTGTAGCGCCAGCCCAGTTCCTGGTTCCAGCTCAACTCAGACTTGAGGCTGACCGAGTCGCCCTTGTTGTACAGCACGTAGTTGGGCGGCGTGCGCATGTTGCGGGTGACGTTGTAGAAGGTCTGGTTGCTTTCGTCGACCTGGTACTTGGCGCTGAAACTCGGCAGGAACTGGTGATAACGGGTGTTACGTTTTTCTGGCTTGTCGTACAGGCTGCCCAAGTTGTTACCGTCACGCTCGACATATTGGTATGCCACGCCGCCGACAAAACTCAGGTCCGGCGTGGCCTGCCAGCTGTCCTGCACCCAGAGTTTCTGCGACGGGGTGACGGTGTAATAGTGGCGGCCCTGGACTGTCGCGCCGTTCTTGTCGACGACCTGCCCGCCGCTGTTGTAATCGCCCCACACATCATCGGGCGCGCCTTCGCGGTTGATGCCGATAAATGGCTGGGTCTGGCGCTGGCGTGCGCGTTCATACCAGTAGCCATAGTCCAGGCTGTGTTCTTCGTTGATGTCCCATTTCATTTTCGCGGTGACGCCAGGGCGCCAGGTTTCGGTCCACGATGGCCGGTAATAGTTGGCCGATTGCAGGTTGCTCAGGTTGTAGTTGCCGGCTTTATCAGACTTCGGCCCCAGGTTCGATGCGGTCTGGCCGCTGAAGCTGCCACCGTTGGCCCAGTAGTAATAGGGTGTGACCGTCAGCGCCAGGTTGTCCTGCAACTGCCAGCGCTGGGTGAGCGTGGCGTTGACGCTTTCGAACGGGTTGCGATTGAGCTTGTAGGACGAGGACAGCAAGCCCGACTTGTACACCGGCGTTTGCGAGTAGTCCTTGCGGCGTCCGTCAGTCTCGAACTGCGACTTGCTCAAGGTGTTGTAGTTGTAGTTTTCCTGGTTGTTGTACTTCACTGTCGCCAGGGTCGAGTTGCCATTGCCGTCTTCGAACAGGCTGCTCCACTCGACTTTGTCACTGCGCAGCGTACCTTTGCCGCGCCACTTGTCACCCTCCAGGTGAGAGGCCGACACCCAGCTCTTGAGGCCGCCAAAATCGCCCGTGTTCACCCGCACGAACGTCTTGCGCAGGTCATTGGCACCGACGATCTGTTTGGCAAACAGCCCGGACTCTTTGGTCGGGCGAATCGTGATCATGCCGATGTTGCCGCCACTGGAGCCGATATGCGGGCCATCCGCCTCGGAGGAGCCCTGGGTGGCAAATACTTCGGCGAGGTTTTCCGGGTCGCCGAGTTGGTTTGAATACACGCTGTAGTTGCCCGAGTCGTTGATCGGCACGCCGTCGACGGACACCCCGACCTGGTCCGAGCTCATGCCCCGCATGGTGAAGTTGGTGCCGCTGGTGCCGCTGGCGTCGTCGCTGGATACGTTGATGCCCGGCGTGTATTTAAGCTTGTCGATGGCGTTGGCGGTCGCGGACATTTCGTCCATGGCTTCCTTGGTTACCGTCGACCGCGCCTTGGCACTTTCTTCGCGAATCATGTGCCCATTGCCCAGGGTTTGTTTGCCGGCAACATTCACCGAACCGACATCCTGAGTGGTGTCTGCCAAAACCAGCGGCGCAAAGCTACCTAGGCCCGATGCTAAAAGCAGGGCAGAGAGTGTGTTGATCGTCACGAGTAGATCCCTTACGTGCATCTATCTGTTGTTATGGAGGGAGGTACTGGCTGTCAGAACCGGGTGAACGGCGACGCCAATCTTCCTGACCACCTGCTCAGGAATCCGGGGATCATCCTCGGCCCGTGTAACGGTTTGGTGACAAGTTTTGGCAATTGGGATGAAGGTTAAATGAACGATCTACAGGCACCGGGATACCTGGCCTACAGCGCCCTGTAAAAAACCGGCAAGAGGAATTTTTTGAAAAAATCGTCACGCTGAAAGTGACGATCGAAGCATTCGTGTCTAGCGCAATACAATCATGCGACCCAGCACAGCGTGTTGTTCAAAACCCAGAACGGCCTGCAAGGCACTCAAAACTGCCAAGGGGTCCTTGCTTGGGAAACTGCCACTGACGCGCCTGGCGCCCATCTCGTCGTTGAGCAGAAGGATCCTGCCCGGGTAGTAGCGGCCAAGGTCCCTGACCACATCCGCCAACGGCACCTTGTAGTAGTTGAGCCAGCCATCGCGCCATGCCAGACGTGATTCGCAGTCGACCGCGTGCAGGGGATCGGCCACACCGTCGGCGTAGGCCACTTGCTGGCCTGCCGTAAGAATTTGCTGTTGGCCCTGGCGTGACGGTGTGACACCCACGCGGCCGGACAGCACCGTCACCTGAGCGCCGGCCGGTTGCAGGCGCACTTCAAACTGCGTGCCGAGCACTCGCGCTTCGCCACTGCCAGCCGCCACCACAAAGGGCTGGCCGGTGTGGGTCACGCTGAAAAACCCCGCCCCGCGGCGCAACTGAATGTGGCGCTCGCCGTGGCTGAAGTCGACGGCAATGGCGCTGTCGGCATCCAGAGTGACTTGGGATTGATCGGCCAGGGTCACGGTCTGCACCTGCCCCGGCGCCGTCACGTAATCAGCACCGAAGTCATCGACCCAGCGCGACGGCTGCCAGCCGGCGCCCATCGACACCATCACCAGCAGGCACGCGGCCGCGGCCAGGGCGCCGGACCAACGCACCGCACGCGAGCGCTTCGGGGGGTTCATCGCGTTGAGGTAGCCCTGCAAGGCCAAGGCCTCTTCGTCCGCCAGTTTGCGTGCCGGCACCTCGCTCAATTCCCACAACACCTGGGCCTGAGCATAGGCCTCGACATGCGCGGGGTCGGCACGCAACCAGCGGCTGAACGTGGCCTGGTCACCGCTGCTGGGCTGGTCATGCAACAAGCTCAACCATTCGAGTGCGGCCTGCTCCTGGGCGGGCGTGGGGGTGACGTTCACGGTGCTTTCCCTGGCGTGCGTGGGGACGAGGGTTCGCGAAGGCTGGCTTTGCAGGCTTCGAGGGCACGCATCATATGTTTTTCCACGGCACTTTGGGACAGCCCCATGGCCTGGGCAATTTGCGCATATTTGCGGCCGTGGATGCGGTTGAGCAGGAAAATCTGCCGAGTGCGCTCCGGCAGGCTGCGCAGGGCGGCTTCTACATGGCGCAGGTCATTGCCCGCTTCAAACGCCGCCTGGGGCTCGGAACCCTGGTTGTCTTGCTGCTCTGGCAACCAGCCCTCACTGCTGCGCACCCGGGCGCCTTCACTGCGCAAGTGATCAATGGCGATGTTGCCGGCGCAGCGCAACAAGTAGGTGCTGAGTTCTTCGACCTGCACCAGCGGCCGGCGCCAGAAGCGCAGGAACAGGTCCTGCACCAGGTCGGCCGCCGTCGCCCGGCAGCCTACGCGTCGGCTGACCAGCGCTTCCATCTGCGAGCGCTGCGACAAAAACACCTGCAGGAAATGCGCACGCCCACCGGCCGCATCGGTGTGCTGGCTGTCCTGGGATTCCGGTGGGGGGCTGATCATCATGGGAAGCTCAGAGTAAGGCGAACGCCGCAACAGGGCTGGCCAGCAGGCCGACGCCCGCCAGAATCAAGGCCAGCCTTGGCCGATATGGCAACAGCAACACCAGCAACAGTGCGCTGAGCATCAAAACGGCGCACCACTCCACCACCCCCTGCGCCCAATTCGAGGCCGCCACGGCCGGCCACATCGACAGCGCCAGCAGCAGCCAACCGGCCACACGCAACGTGAGGCGTCGGGGTGGTGAGGGTTTGCTGTGCAGCAATTCACCGTGATGGCGGTCGGTGGACAGGCACAGCGCGGTAAACCCGGCGTAGCACATCAACAGGGCGAGCAGCATTCAGTTCGCCTCCTGCTTGAGCGTCAGTCCACGTGCGCGTTCGGCCTTGAGCTGCGGCGCCGCGCGGCGCTGCATCTTCCAGGCCGCCCAGGTCAGGAACAGGCCGCTGGCCAGGCACGTCAGGTCGAAACCGGCCATGGCCCAATCACCGCTGGCCAGTGACACGCCCAAGTGCTGCGACGTGGTCAATGCGTTGAGCAGTGGAATGGCCACAAACAGCAAGGCGCCAAGGCTCAGTTGCTCAACCCAGCCCTGGCGGCCTCGACGCAGCACGGCATGCAACAGGCTCAGGCCCCAGGCAATAAAGAAGGTTTGCACTTCCCAGTCGGACCGCTCGGCGAAGCTCACCGGCAACAACCGGTTGGCCCAGAAAAACGCGGCGATGGCGATCATCAGCCCGGCCATACTGGCCATGTTCAGCACTTCAACCAGCCGCAGTTCAAACGGCATCGCAGCAGTTTTGGCGTGCTTGAGCTGGCGCTTGCCGAGCCAAATCACAAGGCCCGTGCCGATCATCGCCGTGCCCGCCAGCCCGCAGATAAAGTACAACCAACGCAGCACCGGGCCGGCGAAATGGCCCATGTGCAAGCCGTAGAAACTTCCGCCAATTGCCGCCGGCAACGACTGTTCACCGCTGACCCGCAACAACTCGCCGGTGGTGCCGTTGAACGACACGCTGCTGCCGAAATCGTGCACCACACGGTCGGCACCTGCGCGGACCACATTGACCGAGGCGTTCACATCGCCAGGGTTGTTGACCACCAAACGACCAACATGCCCACCCGCCCATTGCTGGCGCGCCTGCTCGTACATCGGCCCTAACGGCAGCAATACACCCGGCTGGCCGAGCGCCGGCGCGTTGTTGGTATTGGGGAACACTTCATTGAAAAACGCACGGCTGTCGTCGCCGTAGGAAGCCACGATCGGCGCGGGCATCACCATGCTCATGAAGATCACCAGACTGCTGTAGGTGATCATCAAGTGAAATGGCAGCACCAGCACGCCCACCGCGTTATGCCCGTCGAGCCAGGAGCGCTGGCCTTTGCGTGGGCGGAAGGTGAAGAAGTCCTTGAAGATTTTCTTGTGGGTGATGATGCCGGTGATCAGTGCGACAAACATCACCATCGCGGCGATGGTCGACAGCCAGCGCCCCCACGGGTAAGGCATCTGCAGCTGAAAGTGGAAGCGATAGAAGAACTCGCCGCCCATGCTTTCACGCGCCTGCACGGGCTGGCTGGTGACGGGATCGAGGACTTTCTGGATGAAGTTGCCGCGTTTGCCGGGGTCGACCTTGTCTTGCCACATCACCGACAGGCCGGGATCGCGGCTGTCCGGCAGGGTGATAAACCAGCGCGCGGCATTGGGCGCCTGTTGCTGCAGATAGGTTTGGGCGGCGGCGAGGCTACGCGCGTCATCCAACGGATAAGCCTGCACTTCGGGCTGCATCCAATGGGTAATTTCGTCCTTGAAATAGGACAAGGTCCCTGTCAGGAAAATCGCAAACAGCAGCCAGCCAAAAATCAGTCCAGCCCAGGTGTGCAACCAGGCCATCGCCTGGCGAAAGCCCTCTTTCATGTGCGCGTCATCCACAAACCGATGCCCGCCAGCGTGGCAAACATCGCACTCGGCAGCATCACGCCAAACCAGGCTCGCCCTGCCGTGCGGCAGGCAAAACACCAGATTACCGCCAGCAGATAGAACACAAACGAACTCATCATCCCGGTGATCACCGCGTCGGCGCGGGACGTGGGCATCCACAACGCCAGGCAGACGGCTGCCAGGGACGCCATCAGGTAACCGCCGACCACGGCAGCCAGCACGCGCGAAGTTACGGCGAGGCGATAGACAACGGGAAGTGAGGGTTTGCTTTTCATGCGGGAGGCGCCAGGGTCATCAGCGCGCAATATTAATGATAAATATTCTCATAAGCAAAAGAGAACAGATGAATCACCGGTCCTGACGGATTGCCGAACCTCGTCACGCGCCCTACAATGCGAACAATTCTTGTTCTCTAAAGCATGCCGATGCTTACGGAGTGATTGCGTTGCAGCCGTCCACCCTCGTTGAAGTTCTGTACAACGACCATCACCACTGGCTTACCGGCTGGTTGCGACGCAAACTCGGCTGCCCGGAAAGCGCGGCTGACCTGGCCCAGGACACTTTCATCCGTGTACTTACCGCGCGGGACGCGCCAATGCTGATCGAACCCCGCGCGTTCCTCACCACCGTGGCCAAGCGCGTGCTGTTCAACTTTTATCGCCGTCAGGACCTGGAACGCGCCTACCTCGACGCACTGGTGCAGATGCCCGAACACGTAGCGCCGTCGGAAGAAGAACGCGCAATCATCCTGCAGACCTTGCTGGAGCTCGACCAACTGCTCGACGGCCTGCCCGTTCAGGTCAAACGCGCCTTCCTGCTGGCCCAACTCGACGGCCTGACCTACGCGCAAATCGGCGCCGAGCTGGGTATCTCCATCGCCACCGTCAAACGCCACCTGAATAAAGCCGCCATGCGCTGCTACTTCGCCCTATGAACTTCTCCACGCAAGTCGCCGAACAAGCCGTGCACTGGTTGATGGAAATGCAGCAAGGCGCACTCAACCCGCGCCAGCAAGCGGCCTGGCAGCAATGGCTGGACGCCCACAGCGAACATCAACGCGCGTGGGACCACATCCAGCGCGTCAACCAACGCCTGCGCGGCATGCCCTCACCCTTGGCGCACGCGGCCTTGAACGCGCCGAAAACCAGCAGCCGGCGCCAGGCCCTCAAACTGCTGCTGATCCTCGGCGCCGGTTCGGCCGCGGCCTGGAGCCTGCGCCAGCAACATATTCTGCCGCCGCTGAGCGCCGACTACCGCAGCCCCGTGGGCCAACGACGCAAGGTGCAGCTGGCCGATGGCAGCCAGTTGCAGCTCAACACCGGCAGCGCTGTGGATGTGCATTTTGACGGCAGTCAACGGTTGGTGCGCTTGCTCGAAGGCGAGATCTTGCTGACCGCACGCCCCGGCGATACGCCGCTGCACGTGCTGACCGGCCAAGGCCTGCTCAGCAGCCAGGCGGCGCGGCTGAACGTGCGTCAGTTCAACGACCATACGCAACTGGCAGTTTTCGATGGCCATGTCGCGGTAATGCCCAACCACTACAGCGGCCTGCCGCTGACCGTCGAGGCCTCGCGCCAAGTCAATTTCACCCGCAAAGGCTGGGACACCCCGCGCCCGACCGACGCCAACAGCGGCGCCTGGGCCGACGGCATGCTGGTGGCCGCGCACATGCGCCTGGACGATTTCCTCGCCGAGTTGGGTCGCTATCGCCGAGGCCAGATCAATTGCGACCCGCAAGTGGCCAACCTGCTGCTGTCCGGCAGTTACCCGCTGGATGACAGCGAACGCATCCTCGACCTGCTGGAGGTCAGCCTGCCGGTGAAAGTACGGCGTTTTACCCGCTACTGGGTGACCGTCCAGGCACGCGCGTAAATTATTTTAGAAAATATGAGCCGTTTTCCACACCTCGCGTGACAGAGAAGGAAAGCCACCTTGATCCTACCTTCTCAGGACCGCCCTTCATGCCCCAGCAACCGACGCTTCTTGCCCGCACCTTGCGCCAACTCCTACTGGGCGCCAGCCTGAGTCTTACCGCGCTGCCCTCTGTAATGGCCGCGGATGCCAAGCCTTACCACATCGCCCCAGCAACCCTGGAAGCCGCGCTGAACCAATTTGGTCGCGAGGCGGGCGTGCTGATTTCGTTCGGCTCCCAGGTCACAGCGGGTATGCAGAGTCGGGGTTTGTCGGGCAATTACAGCGCCGACGAAGGCTTGCAAAAACTCCTTGAAGGCACCGGCCTGCAAGCGCGCGCCGAGGGCGATAACGCCTACAGCCTGCAACCGGCCAGCGCCCCGGCCACTCTCCAATTGCAAACGTCAAACGTGGTCGGCGACTGGCTCGGCGATGCGGCGCAAACCAACGTGTTCGAACACCCTGGCGCGCGTGATGTGATCCGCCGCGACGAGTTCGAGCGCCAGGGTGCCACCCAGGCGCGTGACGTGCTCAACCGCATTCCCGGCGTCAACGCCCCGGAAAACAACGGCACCGGCAGCCACGACATGGCGCTGAACTTCGGCATCCGTGGGCTCAACCCGCGCCTGGCCTCGCGCTCCACCGTCTTGATGGATGGCATCCCGGTGCCCTTCGCGCCGTATGGCCAACCGCAGCTGTCCTTTGCCCCAATCAGCATGGGCAACATGGACGCCGTGGACGTGGTACGCGGCGGCGGCGCGGTACGTTACGGCCCGCAAAACGTCGGTGGCATCGTCAACTTCGTGACCCGCGCAATCCCGGACGCCCCCACCGTCAAAGGCGGCTTGCAGACCGAGACCAGCCCGTCCTCCAGCCATGATGGCTTCAAAACCACCGGCAACCTGCTGGCAGGCGGGACGGCTGACAATGGCCTGGGCGGCGCCATTTTGTATTCCGGCACCCGTGGCGGCGACTGGCGCGAAAACAGCAACACGCGCATTGACGACTTGATCCTCAAAGGCAAATACCAGTTGGACGACGCCAACAGCTTCAACGCCATGGCGCAGTACTACGAAGGCCAGGCCGATATGCCCGGTGGTTTGAACGTCAAGGACTACAAGGCCGACCCATATCAGTCCACCCGCCCCTACGACAAATTCTGGGGCCGCCGTACGATGTTCAACGCCGGTTACCGCTACCAGGAAGACCGCCGCGAATTCACCGCCAACACCTTCTTCACCACCACGTTGCGTAATGGCTATCTGGATCAGGGCAACTTCCTTTCGCTGTCGCCGCGCGAGTACTGGGTACGCGGCCTCGAAACCCGCTTCACCCAAGGCTTCGACCTTGGCCCCACCAGCCACGAAGTGGGCATCGGCTACCGCTACATCAACGAAGCCGGGCACGAGTTGCGCTACCGCACGCCGATCAGCGCCAACCAGCAACTGCCCGACACCAACAGCCGCAACGACCGCGACACGCGTGGCGCCACCGAGGCCAACGCGTTTTTCGTCGATGACCGCATCGATATCGGCAAGTGGACCATCACCCCAGGTATCCGCTACGAGATGATCGAGTCCCAGCAGACCAACAACCTGACCAACGTCAAGTACAAGGGCGACTACAACACCGCGCTGCCGGCGTTGAACGTGCTTTACCACCTGACCGAAGACTGGAACCTCTACGCCAACACTGAAGGCTCGTTCGGCAGCGTGCAGTACAGCCAGATGCCGAACCGCGTAAGCAGCGGCGAAGTGAAACCGGAAAAAGCCCGCACCTGGGAACTCGGCACGCGTTATGACAACGGCACCCTGCGTGCGGAAATCGGCGCGTTCCTGATCAACTTCGACAACCAGTACGACAGCAACCAGATCAACGACTCGGTGATCGCCCGCGGCGAAACGCGCCATCAAGGCATCGAGTCGAGCCTCAACTACGCCCTCGACGGGCTAAGCCCGGCGCTGGCCGGTTTTGACGTGTATGCCACCTACGCCTACGTCGACGCGACCATCCGCGAAGACGGCCCGAACAAGGGTAATCGCGTGCCCTTCTCCTCCAAGCACAAAGGCACCGTGGGCGTCGGTTACACCGAAGGTCGCTGGAAACTCAACCTGGACAGCAGCTACCAGAGCAGCCAGTTCGCCGACAACGCCAACACCCAGGCGGAAAGTGCCGACGGCAGTACCGGACGCATCCCAGGCTACATGCTGTTCAGCAGCCGCGCGGCGTACGACTTCGGCCCACAGCTGTCGGATTTGAACGTGGCAGTCGGTGTGAAAAATATCCTCAACAAGCAGTACTACACCCGCTCGTTCGACGATAACAACAAAGGCAAATACGTCGGTGAGCCGCGCACGGTGTATGTGCAGACGTCCATCGCGTTCTGATTGCCTGAGTCATAAAAGCACCGGCCAAGGACTGGGATCTTACAAACAACGCAAACCCCTGTGGGAGCTGTCGAGCCCCGGCGAGGCTGCGAAGGCGGCGGTACAGGTGCTATCCAAGGTGCCTGACCCACCGCTTTCGCAGCCTCGCTGGGGCTCGACAGCTCCCACAGGGGATTTGTTTTTGTCAGTCAAACCTCGGTTCACAAAAGCATCTCGCACGTACAAATATCGCCCGCAATAGAGATCAACTGTGGGAGCTGTCGAGCCCCGGCTCACAAAAGCATCGCGACAAGTACAAATCTCGCCCGCAATAGAGATTAACTGTGGGAGCTGTCGAGCCCCGGCGAGGCTGCGAAGGCGGGGGTACTGGCGCTATACAAGGTGCCTGACCCACCGATTGTCGCAGCCTCGCTTAAGCTCGACAGCTCCCACAGGGGATCGGGGTTGTTGGTCAGGGTCAGCTACCCGCCAGGCAACTTGGGGTGCCGGCGACCAGGGCATCGATTGCGCAACGCGTCTTCGCCGGCATGTGTGCGGCCGTGGGCCAAATCACATGGATCGGTGCAGGCTGGTCGCGGTGGCTCGGCAGGACCGCTTGCAGTTGGCCGCGCAGCACATAGTGCGCAATCAACCAACTCGGCAGCCAGGCCAGGCCCACGCCGGCGATAGCGGCATCGGCCACGGCCTGGAGGTCGTCCAGCACCAAAGGCGATGTCATCCCCGAGCGATACAAATTGTTGCAACGGTAGGCAATGCCTCGGTGGCTGGCGAGGTCATCAATACACTCAATTGGCCCGACACGTTGCAAGTACGCCGGTGAGGCGGCCAACCCCACGGACTGCTCGCCCAAACGGCGTGCGCTCAGGCGGTCGGTGTCCGGCAGCGGGCCAATGCGCACGGCCACGTCGAAGCCTTCCTGTGCCAGGTCTATCAGCCGGTCAGAGAACGAGATCTCGACCTCTAATTGTGGATAACGGTCCATCAAGCCCCACAAAGCAGGCGCCGCGTAGTGGTGACCAAACGCCAGCGGCAGGCTCGCCCTTAACCGCCCACGCGGCTGTTGGCGGCCACTCTCCAGCACCGACTCGGCGGCTTCCAACTCGGCCAGTGCGCGCAAGCAATGCTCGTAGTACGCCTGCCCGTCTTCGGTCAGACGCTGGCGGCGGGTGGAACGCTGCAACAGGCAGGTGCCCAGGCGGGCTTCCAGTCGCGCCAAACCTTTACCCACCGCAGAGCGCGTGAGGTTGAGCCGCTCGGCGGCCTCGGTCAGGTTGCCGCTTTCGACGATCTGCAGAAAGAGTTCAACGCCATCAAAACGCGGAGTGGCCATGATTCTATTGTCGCTCTTGATTCCCTTATCAAAGGAAAACTTATCACGAATAAGGAAATCTGTTCCCGCGAGAATAGGGTTTCACTCAACCGTAAGGAACACCCCATGCCGCCCGCCGCCGCTGTATCGGCCGTCAGCGCTCCGCGCACCGCCAGAGATAGCCTTGCCCTCACCGCCGTCTGCCTCGTCGCCCTGATGTTTGGCCTGGAAATCTCCAGCGTGCCGGTCATCCTTCCCACCCTGGAACAGCAACTGGGCACAGGTTTTCAGGATGCCCAATGGATCATGAATGCTTACACCCTGGCCTGCACCAGCGTATTGATGGCAGCCGGCACACTGGCTGATCGCTTTGGCCGGCGACGCATGCTGGTGCTGTGCTTATGGCTGTTTGGCCTGGCCTCGCTGGCATGTGGCCTGGCAAACAATGCATCCACGCTGATCGCAGCGCGTTTTGTTCAGGGCGTGGGCGCGGGCGCGATGATGATCTGTCAGTTCGCGATTCTTTCGCACCAGTTCCGTGAACCCACGACGCGTGCGCGTGCCTTCGCGATTTGGGGCGTGATCGCGGGCGTGGGCCTTGGCTTCGGGCCGATGGTAGGGGCGTTGATTCTGGCAATCGCGGACTGGCGCTGGGTGTTCCTGGTACATGCGCCGCTGACATTGTTGACCTTGGTACTGCTGCGCATCAGCGTGCAGGAGTCGCGCGACCCGGCCGGCCATCGTCTGGATATTGCGGGCATGCTGACCCTGACACTGTCGGTGTTCGCCCTGGTCTACTTCATCACTCAGGGCAGCGAGCATGGTTTCGGCTCACCGGCCATGCTGGGCTGGGCGGGCTTGTCGCTGATGGCGCTGCTGCTGTTCATCGCTGTCGAGCGCCGCAGCACTCACCCGATGTTCGATTTCTCGGTGTTTCGTATTCAGCGCTTCAACGGCGCCTTGATGGGTTCGATTGGCATGAACTTCAGCTTCTGGCCGTTCATGATCTACCTGCCGCTCTACTTCCAGGCGGGCCTGGGCTACGACACCATGACCACCGGCGGCGCCCTGCTCGCCTACACCTTGCCCACCTTGCTGGTGCCGCCGCTGGCTGAACGCCTGGCCCTGCGCTATGGCGCCGACCGCATCATCCCGCTGGGCCTGGGCCTGATGGGTGCGGGTTTTATGGCCATGGCGGCGGCCAATGGCGCCGAACATCCGAGCGTCGTACTCGTGCTTTTCAGCTGCGTGACGGCTGGCGTGGGGCTGGCACTGACCAACTCACCGACCACCAACACCACCACCGGCTCCGTCTCGGCCGACCGCGCGGGCATGGCCTCGGGCATTGACCTGAGTGCGCGACTGATCACGCTGGCACTTAACATCGCGCTGATGGGCCTGGTGCTGTTGCTCGGCATCGGTCATCACCTCTCTGGCCTGTTGCCCGATGCCACGGCCCTGGATTGGCCCGCGATCAGCCAGAACATCGCTGCAGGCAAGTTGGACACGCCGATGCTCGCACCCGCAGATGCCCAGGCGGCCCTGCGCCATGGCGCCGGTTGGGCGATGCTTTTTGCCGGCATAGGCGCTTGCGGATTGGCGTTGTTGAGCAGGTATTTCTTTCGACGCGGCAGCTAAACAAAAACGGGCCTGCAGATGCAGGCCCGTTTGATTGGATTGAAAAAACACTCAGCTATCAGCCGTTAAGCGCAGCCTGTTCGTTTTCCAGAAATTCCTCTTCGAGTTCGGCCTCGTCGGCCTTGGTATCAGGCAGAGCTTGCCCAGCGGCGCGTGGTTTGCCGCGTAACTTTCCGTACAGATGCTCCAGCGCATGCTCAAGCTTGGTGGCTGCGCCATCAATTGCCTGTTCCAGGGTGTCGGCCTTGTGCAATACCGACAGTGGTTGATGGCCCTTTGGCCGTGCTTCCAGGCGGCAACTCAAATCGTGGGGACCAGGCTTGTCGCCATTCTCGTCTTTCAGGTAGACCTCGACGCGGGTCAGGTCTTCTTCGTAACGTTCGAGCGTGCTCTCAATGGTAGTACGTACCCACTCCTCCAGTCGGATGCTGCTTTCAATATGGTTATCGCTATTGACTTGGATTTGCATAGTTCTTCCCTTATTTCAGCTAGCTCGCAGGAGGTCACAAACTGCAACACCGGGGTGGTGAAACCATGACCTCTTGTTTACACAATTGAGCACTCAGAAGAACAATTCAACCCCTTTGCAAAGATAAATTCCATATTACGAATTAAGCCTGACGACGAGCAAAAACGCTGTTAGGGTGGGGAGTTAGTTACATCTTCTTACGCTTAGCCAACCTTACAATTGCCCCTCTCCCAACGGGTGCAATCCGCGAAAAATCCCCGCTTCCTCCACCAGCCAGTCATGCACCGCGCGTACGCCCGGATGGCTCAGCGCGCCCGGCGCATACAGCAGCACGTAGCGTTTATGGTTCGGCACCGCGACGCCGAACGGGACGATTAAAGTGCCACGCTCCAGCTCGTCATTGAGCAAGGTTCGCCGTGCAATCGCCACGCCCATGCCGGCAATGGCGGCCTCGATGGTCAAGTGATTGCGGTTGAACGTGTGCCCACGCCGTACATCGGCGTGGTGATAGCCGATGGCATTCAAGTAAAACTCCCACTCAGCGTATTCATAACTCCCACGCCAGGCGGTTATGTCGTGCAACAGCGGAAAATGCACCAGGTCGGCCGGGCCATGCAGTGGCGGACGCCCACGCAGCAAGCTGGGTGCGCACACCGGGAAAATCTGCTCATCGAGCAAGGCTGTGGATAACAGCCCGGGATAGCTGCCGTCGTTCAAGTCGATGGCCAAGTCGAAATCGCCCTCATGCAGGGCGACGCTGCTGTCTTCCGCGACCATGCGCAGTTGAATATCCGGAAACCGTTGCTGCAGACGCGGCAAACGCGGGGTCAGCCACTTACCGAGAAACGAAGGGATGGAACGCAAGCGCAAGGTGCCGCTGATCATTCCCGCGTCCAGCCGCTGCAACTCGGCATCAATGCTGCCGTAGGCCTCGCCCACCGTCGCCGCCAGCCGCTGCCCCTCGGCGCTCAGCTCTACGCCGCGCGCGCGTCGGTGAAACAGACGAAACCCCAAACGCTCTTCCAACTGGCGGATCTGTTGGCTCACCGCCCCCGGTGTGATGTGCAGTTCTTCGGCGCATCGGGTGAACGACAAATGCCGCGCAGCACAGGAAAAAACGTGCAACCAGACATACGTCTGGCCATGAAGGGGCCGAGTCATAGGGTTTAGTCCTGCTAAAGGGTGTCTTAGGATAATTCGTTGGTCAGTGCCGTTCCAGAGGCTCAGTATCGCGCCAATTCCGCTCGTCCTACAAAACATGGCAGCGATTCCTACTCCATTACTTGTAAGGCTTTAGCATGGCTATCAGCGTTTTCGATCTATTCAAGGTGGGCATCGGCCCGTCCAGCTCCCATACCGTCGGCCCGATGCGGGCGGCGGCGACCTTTGCCCAGGCCCTCACCGACCAACAATTGTTGAGCCAAACACGCCGTGTCGAGGTGCGCCTGTACGGTTCGCTGTCTGCCACCGGTGTCGGCCACGCCACCGACCGCGCCTGTGTGATGGGGCTGATGGGCGAATGGCCAGACAACGTCGATCCCACCTCGATCAATGCACGTATCCAGCAATTGCGCGAAACCGGCCAACTGCTGCTCGCAGGTAAGCAGGCCATCGCCTTCAACTGGCACACCGACCTGCTGCTGCTGGAAGAAAGCCTGCCCTACCACCCCAACGCCATGTCCCTGCACGCCTATGGCGACAACGGCCTACTGAGCGAACAGACCTATTACTCGGTGGGCGGTGGTTTCATCATCGAAGCGGCCGAAGCCGCTTCCGGCATTGCGCCGACCAGCGATGTTGAATTGCCCTACGACTTTTCCAGCGCCGTCGAACTGCTGGCCTTGTGCAACAAGCACGGTCTGCGGGTTTCCGAACTGATGATGGCCAACGAACGCGCGTGGCGCAGCGATGAGGACATCCGCAGCGGCCTGCTGCACATCTGGTCAGTCATGCGCGAATGCGTGGAGCAAGGCCTGCGCGATGAAGGCATCTTGCCGGGTGGCCTGGACGTGCCACGCCGCGCGGCGAAATTGCACCGCAGCCTGTTGGAAATCGGCAAGCCGAATGTCATCACTTCAACATTGTCGGCAATGGAATGGGTCAACCTGTTTGCCCTCGCCGTCAACGAAGAAAACGCCGCTGGCGGGCGCATGGTCACTGCGCCAACCAATGGCGCGGCGGGGATCATCCCGGCGGTGCTGCATTACTACATGAAGTTCAACGCCGACGCGTCTGATGACGATGTAGTCAATTTCTTCCTGGCTGCCGCCGCCGTCGGCATCCTCTGCAAGAAAAACGCTTCGATCTCCGGCGCCGAAGTCGGCTGCCAGGGCGAAGTGGGTTCCGCCTGCGCGATGGCCGCTGCAGGTTTGGCCGATATCCTCGGCGCCACCCCGGAGCAGCTGGAAAACGCCGCCGAAATCGGCCTGGAACACAACCTCGGCCTGACCTGCGACCCGGTCGGCGGCCTGGTGCAAGTGCCGTGCATCGAGCGCAACGCCATCGCCGCGGTCAAGGCGATCAACGCCACGCAAATGGCCCTGCGCGGTGACGGCAAACACTTCATTTCCCTCGACCGGGTGATCCGCACCATGCGCGACACCGGCGCCGACATGCATGACAAATACAAAGAAACTTCACGGGGCGGCCTGGCGGTCAGCTGGGTGGAGTGCTGATCGGAGCACTGCAACCCGTCCTAAACGTGAGCCCGCGCAAAAATAATAACGAGGCAATATCGATGACCGATGTACGTACACCTGCTGCTGAAAATCCCGCTGTCGCAATAGAGACCACCGTTACCAAAGGCTGGACCAAACACGACACCACCTGGATGCTGGGTCTCTACGGCACCGCCATCGGCGCGGGCACCTTGTTTCTGCCGATCAATGCTGGCGTCGGCGGCTTCTGGCCGCTGATCGTGCTGGCGCTGCTGGCTTTCCCGATGACCTTCTTCGCTCACCGTGGGCTGACGCGCTTTGTGCTGTCAGGCAAATCCGGCGACATCACTGACGTAGTCGAGGAACACTTCGGCGTCGGCGCCGGCAAGCTGATCACCTTGCTGTACTTCTTCGCCATCTTCCCGATTTTGCTGGTGTACAGCGTGGCGCTGACCAACACCCTGAGCAGCTTCATGGAACACCAGCTGCACATGGCCCCGCCGCCTCGGGCGATCCTCTCGCTGGTGCTGATCCTCGGCCTGATGGCCATTGTGCGCTGCGGCCAAGGCGTGATCGTCAAAGCCATGAGCGTGCTGGTGTACCCCTTCGTCGCTGCCCTGCTGTTGCTGGCCGTGAGCCTGATCCCCAACTGGAACGGCGCATTCTTCGCCTCCGCCAGCGAAGGCATGCCGCTGCCGATATTCTTCAAGACCCTATGGCTGGCGATCCCGGTGATGGTGTTTTCCTTCAACCATTCGCCGATCATTTCCGCCTTCGCTGTCGACCAGAAACGTGTGTACGGCGCCCAGGCCGAGCGCAAGAGCAGCGGCATCCTCGCCACTGCGCACGGCATGATGGTGCTGACCGTAATGTTTTTCTGCTTCAGTTGCGTGCTGGCCTTGTCGCCGGCTGACCTGGCGGCTGCCAAAGCGCAGAACATCTCGATCCTGTCGTACCTGGCGAACCATTTCCAGACGCCGGTGATCGCCTACGCCGCGCCGTTGATCGCGCTGGTGGCGATCACCAAATCATTCCTCGGCCATTACATCGGTGCCAGCGAAGGCTTCCAGGGCTTGATCGTCAAATCCCTGCGCGGGCGTAACCGTACGCTGTCGTCCAAAGGGCTGGAACGCTGCACCGCGCTGTTCATGGTGCTCGCCTGCTGGGCCGTGGCCACGTTCAACCCAAGCATTTTGGGCATGATCGAAACCCTGGGCGGGCCAATCATCGCGTGCCTGCTGTTCCTGATGCCGATGTATGCGATCCGCCGCGTGCCTGCTCTGCGCCAGTATTCGGGCCAAGTGTCGAATGTGTTTGTGGTGGTGATCGGGCTGATTGCGCTGTCTGCGATCGTTTTCTCTGTGTTGCCCTGAAACAAAGCACTGACCTCAAGAACCACGCAAAACAAATGTGGGAGCGGGCTTGCTCGCGAATGCGGTGTATCAGCCAATAGATACTTGGCTGCAGGACCGCATTCGCGAGCAAGCCCGCTCCCACATTGAGATTTCACTGGCTCTGGGCGCTATACGGCACGGCCCTTGCTGTACAGCTATTGAGGAAAACGGACCTTGTGAAAACCTCAGCGACGGAGTGGCCGGTGGTCAGGCAACGCGAACTAATCCAGACACCGGTCGTCAATGACTGCATGTTCTTATCAGGCGGTAACGCACCATGGACAATCCTTTTCAGATCATCACCGACACCTTTACGCCCAAATACCGCGTCAACCTGAGCATCCAACGGCTGGATGGCAGCATCATGCTCACCCTCTCGAACGAGGATGGCGTGGTCGCCAAACGCATGATCAGCGCCGAACAGCGCAACGACCCGCAACGGCTCAAACGGCTGGTGCAAAGCATTCAGTTCGGCATCGCCATCGAGCAGGGCCACAGTGCCATGGAGATTCTGACGGTGATGACGGACGGCGACCATAAACTGCTGCAGCAACCGCCCGCTCGCGCCCTGCCCTTCAGCGTCGGGCTTTAAAGCTCGCCCTTCTCGGTTTCCAGGCTCGCCTCGCCTCTGCGACGCGGGCCTTCGACTTTCACCGAAGGAAATGCCGACGAGGCGTAGCGCACCACCAGGATCGAGAATGCCAACAGCAAAATCCCGCCGCACAGGTAGATGATGCCGATGTCCGGCGGGTTGTGGTGGGAGACGTTGGAGATCAGCAGGCGCGTCAGCGCGGTGATTGCCACGTAGATCAGGAAGCGCACCGGCATGTGGTTGGTCTTGAAATAAATCCCCACCATCGCACCCAATTCCAGATAGATGAACAGCAGCAAAATGTCATCGATCTTGATGTGCCCGGTTTCCAGCATCCCCAGAAACTCCATCACCGCCGCCCACGCGGTCACCGCACCAATGGCGAACAGCGCCAGGTAGTGGAATGTCTCGACAAACAAATTACCCAGCGACTCAGCCAGCCCATGGACGTTCTGGCGCAGTTTTTCGGCCCAGTTGATTTTCACGATGATGCTTCCTTAGGTCGGCTCGACCGGATAATGCGATTTGGACGTGACGGTTGTTCTGCATGCAGAAAAAAGGCCAGACAGTAGGAGTTGAGATGGTGGCCGCGTGATATGAGACACAAGGTCGTCACAGGTAAGGCGCCAGCCTCGACTACGTGCACCTCGCGGCAGTGCTCAATGCCTATTTCCCGACTACATTAAAAAACTGCTACCCAAACCCCGTGGTTTGGCTTACCCTTTTCGCTGTATATAAATACAGTAGTCGCAAAAGACAACTATCGTGAAGGCATGTGAGGTGGTGAATGGCCGTCGAAGTGGTATACCGCAGCAGCCGAGATCTGGAGCGTTTGTTCATGGATAAAGCCGAAGCTGACCGTCATGACAAAATGCTTGAACTCGCTGAGTTGCTGGCAGAAGTGTTGCAAAAAGCCGTGCCGTCCCTGAGCGAGCAGCAGGTGGAAGAAGCCGGGATCTACATGGCGAAGAATCGCGATGTATTTGCCAAGGCGTTCAAGAGCCAACCGGACGCATTGTCCGAGTTGCTGAACCCAACGGCGGAATAAAGCCCGAATTGAACAGGCCCTGAATCATTGATTCAGGGCCTTTTTAATGCCCGATTATGGGTAGAGCAAGCGTTCGGCCAGCTCATCTGCCACCCGGGCGGGCGAGCGTTTTTCGGCTTGGGCGTGGGCGAAGATTTCCGTCAGGCGCGTGCCGATGTTCGCCAGGTGCGCGGTGATGCTCGGCAGCTCGGCGCCGCTATGTTTAAGGGCGACGTAGATCAGGCCGCCGGAATTGATCACATAGTCCGGCGCGTAAAGGATGCCGCGCCCTTCCAACTGGTCGGCGATGTCCAGGGTGGTGAGTTGCGCGCTGGCCGAACCCGCCACGGCGGCGCAGCGTAACTGGCCGACACTGTGTCGATTGAACACGGCGCCGACGCCGCAAGGCGCAAGAATGTCGCAGGGCGTGCTCAGCAAAGCGTCATTGGCGATGGGGTGCGCGCCGAGCTGCTCCATGGCCAGTTGCACCTTGCCATTATCGATGTCGCTGACCAGCAGTTCGGCGCCGGCCGCATGCAGTTGCTCGGCCAGTGCATAACCCACATTGCCCAGGCCCTGGACGGCCACGCGCAAACCTTCAAGGTTGTCGCTGCCCAGTCGGGCCATGGCGGCAGCGCGGATGCCGGTGAACACGCCCATGGCCGCATGCGGCGCCGGGTCGCCCGCGGCAGTGGTGCTGGTGACGAAGCGGGTGTGCTGGGCGATGCAATCCATGTCTGCTACCGAGGTGCCGCTGTCGATGGAAGTGATGAAGCGGCCGTCGAGCTTTTCGATGCAACGGCCAAACGCTTCGAACAGCGCTGCGCGGCTTTCCACGTGTACGGGGCGGATGATGACCGCCGTGCCGCCGCCCACCGGCAAACCGGCCAGGGCAGCCTTGTAGCTCATGCCTTGAGCCAGGCGCGCGGCATCAGCCACGGCACTTTCATCGTCGGGGTAAGAAAGGTAGCGACAACCGCCCAAAGCGGGGCCCAGGCGGCTGTTGTGAATGGCTATGACCGCCTTCAGCCCGGTCACCGGATCGACGCTCAGGTGCAGCGATTCAAGGCGGGTGCTGTGCATGAGAGCAAACATCGTCAAGCTCCCGAATCACTTCTGGTAGAGGCCCAAGTATAGGCTGACGGTAGGAAACTGCCGAAGCGCGCTGGAATAAGCCGACCCAATTCACAGACCCCGCGACATAAGCAGGCCGGATATTTCTTAATCACTGGACGAAAATTCACAGCAAGGCTAAAACGGGGGCATCCGCCGGAGAACGCAATGAATCCCCGCACAGCTTTTTTCGCCTGCCTGGACCGTTCACCCCCAGCGCTGTTTGAAGCCGCGCTGTGGATTGCTGCCGAGCACGACCCGGCCGTACAGCCGCTGTTGATCCTGCAAGAGCTGACCGTGCTGCAACAACAGGTCAGCGTGGGCATGCCCTTGTTGCCGGCGGATGAACTCGGCCAACCGCTGCTGCGGCGCCTGAATGACCTGGGCTTCGCTCAGGATGACTTCACCCCACTGCGCCCCGCCGCTGCCCTTCTCGACAAGGTGCTGCAACGTAAACGCGGGCAGCCGTTGGCGATGGGCCTGATTGCGCTGGAGATGGCCCGGCGCCTGGACATTCCGATGGTCGGTGTGAATTTTCCGGGGCATTTCCTGCTGCGCGTGCCCGGTGCCGATCACCTGCTGGACCCCTGCGGCGGGCGGCGTCTGTACCCCAATGATTGCCGTGAGTTGCTGCACCGCCAGTACGGCCCGAACCTCAAGTTACAGGCCGACCACTTGCTCACCGCCGAGCCGCGCTCGATCCTGCAACGGTTGTCACGCAACCTGCGCCAACTGCACCTCTCCAACGACAACCCGCTGGCCGCCTTGATCGACGCCGAGCGCGTGCTGGAATTGGGCAACGCCAGCGCCGCCGATTACCTGGCTCGGGCCAGCCTGTACCAGCGCCTGGATTGCCCCAGCGCCGAGCGCTTCGACCTGGAGCACGCGTTGTTGCTCAGCGAAGACCCGATCCAGCGCCTGCGCCTGACCGAGCGGCTGGGGCACTTGCCGCCCAATTCAGTGGTGCATTGAACTGGTGATTGCGGCTTATATGGCTGGTCGTGGCGAGCGGGCTTGCCCCGCGTTGGGCCGCGCAGCAGCCCCAATCCCCAATCCCCAATCAATATAGTCACCGCATCTCTCCAGACAAACCGAGGTGGCAGGTTTTTGGGGCCGCTTCGCAGCCCAACGCGGGGCAAGCCCGCTCGCCACAACAGCCATCACAACATCTACCCAGCCAACACCATCAGTGCTTGGCCGGTGCTTTGAGAATATCGCTGTGGAACGGCCCCTTCGCCGCAACTGATCCAGGCGAACGCACCTGAATGATCAACAGCGCTGCGATCACCGCCGGAATCGCGCAGAAGAAGAAAATCTGCTGCACCGGTATATGCATGGCCAACAGCATGCTGCCAAACAGCGGCCCCAGGATTGACCCGAATCGCCCGACGCCTAAAGCCCAGCCGGTGCCCGTGGCGCGCACGTGTGCCGGGTAGAAATTGCTGGCGAAGGCATTGAGGGTCAGTTGCCCACCGATGATGCAGAACCCGGCCGCAAACACACAGGCCACCAGATAACGCGGGTTATCGTGATTCAAGCCGAGCAGAATGGTGCACACCGCAGCGGCGGCCAACACGCCGGACAACAGCCGCACTTTGCTTTTCAAGCGATCGGCAAACCAGGCCATGCCGATGGCACCCAAGGTGCCGGCAAACAGGAACATCGAGGTCACCAGATTGGCTTCCTTCAATGGCAGGCCGCTTTCCAGCAACAACGACGGCAGCCAACTGATCATGAAATACAGCAGGATCAGGCTGACGAAAAAGGTTGCCCAGATCAGCACAGTCGGGCGCGCGTAACCCTTGCGAAACAACTCCACCACCGTCAGTTTGCTGCCCTGCTCCTGAAGGTTTTCAGCTTCACTCGTCAGCGGCGGTTGCCAACCCGGCAGCATGCGCGCGGTGACTGTACGCAAGCGCGCATACGGCGGTGCATCGCGTAACAGCCGCGGCAGGGATTCCGGCAACAGCCACATCAGGAAAGGAAACAGCAGCAACGGCGTCACGCCGCCCGCCAGGAACACCGCCTGCCAGCCGTAGCCTTCGATAAACCCGGCGGCGACAAAACCGCCGGCTGCGCCGCCAAACGAAAAGCCACACGCGGCCAGCGTCACCATCAAGGTGCGCATCCGCGGGGGCGAATAGTCCGACATCAGCGCCATGGCACTCGGCATCGCGCCGCCCATGCCGATGCCGCAGATAAACCGCGCGGCCATCAATGTGGTCAGGGAATTGGCAAACACCATCAGCACCGTGAGAGTGGCGTAGATCAGCACGCAGCCGAGCAGGATGCGGCGCACGCCGAAGCGGTCGGCCAATGGCGTCACCAGCAGCGAGCCGAGCGTCAGGCCCAGCAGGTTGGCGCTGAACACCGGGCCGAATGCGGCTTTTTCCAGGCCCCAATCCTTGGCCAATGCCGGCACCACATAACCCAGTACCTGGGCATCGTAGCCATCGGTGACCAGCAGCAACGCCAGCAACACGAGGATCAACCACTGATAGCGCGACACCGGACGGGCGTCGAGTGCCGCACGAAAGCTGGCAATCTGATTGTGCATCGCAAGGTACCTATTATTTTTATGAGGGTGACGCTGATCAACTGGGGGCGCTGGCTTGCCTGCGATGACGGCCTGTCATGTGCGCCATCACTGGCTGACACTGTGCTATCGCAGGCAAGCCCGCTCCCCCATTGATTTAGGGTGTGTCCGGGGTATCGGGTTGGTTAGCCGGGTGCGCCTGCACAAATGCCGGATGTTGCGCTGCCAACGCCGCCACGCGCGCAATGCGTGGGTACGCCGCCAGCGGCACTTTGAAGCGCTCCGCCGCATACAACTGCGGAATCAAAAACGCATCCGCCATCCCCGGCTGCTCGCCAAAACAAAACCCTTTATCCCCAATCAACTGCTCCACCGCGCCCAGGCCCTGGCTGATCCAATGCCCGATCCACTCCAGCAATTGCGCTTCATCGTGCCCCCACTTGCGCAATAGGTTCTGGGTACTGGAGTTGTGCAGCGGGTGAATATCACAGCCGATGATAGACGCCACTGCGCGCTCATGGGCGCGCGTCGCCAGGTCTTTGGAAAGCAGCGGCGCCTGTGGATAACGCTCCTCCAGGTACTCGAAGATTGCCGGCGACTGAATCAACAGTTCGCCTTCGTCCGTGCGCAACGCCGGCACGCGGCCCTGCGGGTTGATCGCCAGGTAGTCCGGCTGGCGATTGGCACCGCCCGGCGGCACCAGCAAATTGACCGGCACCGCGGTGACGTCCAGCCCCTTGAGCGCCAGGGCGATCCGCACGCGGTATGACGAAGTGGAGCGGTAATAAGTGTAGAGTTCCATCGCCCTGCCCTCTTAACGCGCCGCGACGACGGTGCCACGGCACTCGCCGAACCCGATGGAGGCAAACCCTTCGCGGCTGCAACGCGCGCGCAGGATGATTTCGTCGCCGTCTTCGAGAAACTTACGGACCTCGCCCGAGGCCAGTTCAATCGGCTTTTTACCGCCTTCGGTAATCTCCAGCAGGCTGCCGAACTGCCCCGGCTGCGGGCCAGACAATGTGCCCGAACCAAACAGATCACCGGCCTGCAATTGGCAGCCGTTGACGCTGTGGTGCGCAACCATTTGCGCCACAGTCCAGTACATGTGCTGGGTGTTGCTCAGGGTCAGGCGATGGGCCGGCAGGTTTTGCTCACGCATCGCGGCGGTGGTCAGCAGCACTTCCAGTTCGATGTCGAAACCGCCTGCGGCCTGGTCACGCTTATCCAGCAGGTACGGCAGCGGTTGCGGATCGCCCTCGGGGCGTGCCGGTTGGTCTTTGCGGAACGGCTCCAAGGCTTCGGCCGTCACCACCCAGGGCGAAATGCTGGTGATGAAACTTTTCGACAGGAAAGGCCCCAGCGGCTGGTATTCCCAGGCCTGGATATCGCGCGCCGACCAGTCATTGAGCAGGCAGAAACCAGCGATGTGCTCGGCCGCATCGCCAATCGCGATCGCGTCGCCCATGGCATTGCCCTGGCCGATCCAGATGCCCAGTTCCAGTTCGTAATCCAGGCGCGCGCAAGGGCCAAACGTTGGCTCGGTTTGGCCGGCCGGCAGCGTCTGGCCTTTAGGCCGACGCACCTCGGTGCCCGACGGGCGAATGGTGGAGGCACGGCCGTGATAACCGATCGGCACGTATTTATAGTTGGGCAGCAGAGGGTTGTCGGGACGGAATAATTTGCCAACGTTCTGCGCGTGTTCGATGCCGACGTAAAAGTCGGTGTAATCATTGATTTTTGCCGGCAAGTGCATCTGGCAATCAGCGGCGAAGTGCAGCACCTGCGCCTCACGGGTTTGCAGTTTGCTGCCTTCGGCAAGCAGCTCCAGCAGGCGTTCGCGCAAGGCCAAACGCGGGCCACGGCCAAGCTCGAAGAACGCATTCAACTGGCCGCCGACAGTCGCCTCGACCGCGCGGCGGGCTTCGCCGTCAAACTCATCCAGGGCCGCGTGCAGGTCGAGAATGCAGTCGCCAATCGCCACGCCGCTGCGCGGTGCCGAGCCATTGATACTGAACACGCCCAGCGGCAGGTTCTGCAGGGGAAAGTCCTGGTGACCGTTGGCGGAGGCCACCCAACTGCGGGCTAGGGTTGGTTGAGTCATGGGTTATCTCCGGTTCGGGTTGAAGGTGGCAGGCAGTGAGGCCCAGCACGCGTCGTAAGCGGGTTGCAGTTGCGGGCATTCCAGGGCGAACTGTGTGGGGCGCAGCACTTGGCTGGTCTCGAACATGAAGGCCATGGTGTTATCAATCTTGTGCGGCGCCAGCTCGACATTGATCGCCTTGGTGCAGGTTTCACCGTCCGGGCCGTGCGCGCTCATGCAGCTGTGCAGCGAGGCGCCGCCGGGCAGGAAGCCTTCGGCCTTGGCGTCGTAGGCGCCCTGGATCAGGCCCATGTATTCGTTCATCAGGTTGCGGTGGAACCACGGCGGCCGGAAGGTGTTCTCGGCCACCATCCAGCGCGGCGGGAAGATGACGAAGTCGAGGTTGGCCAGGCCGTGCACGCTGGTAGGCGAGGTCAATACGGTAAAAATCGACGGATCCGGATGATCGAAGCTCACGGTACCAATGGTGTTGAAACGGCGCAGGTCGTATTTGTACGGCACGTTATTGCCGTGCCAGGCGACCACGTTGAGCGGTGAGTGATCGAGTTCGCAGCCCCACAGCTCGCCGAGAAATTTCTGCACCAGCGTTGTCGGCTTTTTGAGGTCTTCGTAGTGGGCAACCGGTGTGAGGAAGTCACGCGGGTTGGCCAGGCCGTTGCTGCCAATCGGGCCAAGGTCGGGCAGGCGCAGCGGCGCGCCGTGGTTTTCCGCGATGTAGCCGCGTGCGTGCGCGTCCAGCAGTTCGACGCGAAATTTCAGGCCCCGCGGCAGTACGACAATTTCCAGCGGCTCCACGTCCAGCACGCCCAACTCGGTGGCGATGCGCAGGCGACCCTGCTCGGGGACGATCAACAGTTCACCGTCGGCGTTGAAGAACACGCGCTCCATCGAGCGATTGGCGCGGTAGGTGTAGATGCTGATGCCAGATGGCTGTTGCGACCCGGCGTTGGCGACCATGCCCACCAGGCCGTCGATGAAATCGGTGGGCTCACTCGGAATATCCAGAGGGTTCCAGCGCAAGCGGTTGGGCGTCACTGCGCCCAACGGCCCACCGGCCAACTGCCGCTCAAGCTTGACGAACGCCGGGTGATTGGCCGACGGCTGAATGCGGTACAGCCAGGTGCGGCGGGCTTCGCTGCGCGCCATGGTAAAGGCTGTGCCGGAGAACAGTTCGGTGTACAGGCCGTACGGGGCTTTTTGCGGGGAGTTCTGGCCAATGGGCAGCGCGCCAGGCAGGGCTTCGCTGGCGAATTGATTGCCAAAGCCCGATTGGTATTCGAGGTTCATGGAGCATCCTCTGAGCGGAAGTTGTTTTTATCGTAATCCAGTTACGCATAACGTAATTTGATCACTGTCGACCGTCAAGCTATAAAGACGCCCATTCCCCCTCTCGGATTCTCGCTCCTCCATGGAAAAGCCCCGCGACACCGGTAAACAGAAAGTCCGCTCGGCCGAAGTGGGCACCGATATTCTCAAGGCCCTCGCCGAACTGTCGCCGGCCACGTCGCTGTCGCGCCTGGCCGAGCATGTGCAGATGCCGGCGAGCAAGGTTCACCGCTATTTACAGGCGCTGATCGCCTCGGGTTTTGCTGAACAGAACACCGCCACCAACCATTACGGCCTGGGTCGCGAGGCGTTGCGCGTGGGGCTGGCCGCGCTGGGCAGCATGGATGTGCTGAAAGTCGGCGCCCTGCCCCTGGCCGAACTGCGCGATGAATTGAATGAAACCTGCTTTCTGGCGGTGTGGGGCAACCAGGGCGCGACTGTCGTGCACATCGAGCCGGCTGTGCGCGCGATCACGGTGGTGACGCAGCTGGGTTCGGTGTTGCCGCTGCTCAGCTCGTCCACCGGGCTGGTGTTCAGCGCTTACCTGCCATCGAGGGAAACCGTGGAATTGCGCGAGCGCGAGATCCAGGCGGGTATCGCCCATGCGTTGGCGGACGATCAGGCTTACGCCACCGCGTGCGAGCAGATCCGCAGCCGTGGCCTGCACTTTGTGCACGGTTTGCTGATGCCCGGCGTCGACGCGTTGTCGGCACCGGTGTTCAACGCGGTCGGCCAGGTGGCGGCGGTGATGACCGTGGTCGGCCCGACCTCACTGTTCCACGCCGATGAAGATGGCCCGGCGGCGCAGCGCTTGCTGGCGGCGACCCGGGCGGTGAGTTGGCGGATGGGCTATCAGCCCTGAATCAATCGTCCCAGCGTGACAGGGCCACGGCCACGCGGTTCTCCAGCGCCTTGACCTGCGCACCGGCCACCACGTAGTTATTGCTCAGCATCGAGAACACCAACATGCGCCCATGGGCGTCGTTGAGGTAGCCGCTTAATGACGAGACGCCGCCCATGGAGCCGGTTTTGGCATGCAGGTTGTTTTCAGCAGGCGTGCCGCGCAGGCGATAGCTCAGGCTGCCGCCGGTCATGCGGTCAGTGTTGCCGGCAATCGGCAGCGCGTTGTACCAGGCGTTGAACCACGGCTGTTTGCGCGCGGCCAGCAGCAGGTCGGTGAGGGTTTGCGACGACACCAGGTTCTGCCGTGACAGCCCGGAGCCGTCGACCTGGCGCAGCGCCGTGGTGTCCAGGCCCTGGCGCTTGAGGAAACCGGCGACAGCCACCACACCCGCCGCCGCCGTGCCGCTATTGGCGGTCTGACGGCCCATGGCCTTGAGCAAGGCTTCGGACATGTTGTTGTTCGAGAGTTTGAGCAGCGGCGTGATCAATTCCTGTAACGGCGCCGATTGATGCTCGGCCAGCACGGTCGCCGCAACCGGGCTTGCACCGCCCATCACCCGCCGCCCGAGCACCGTGATGCCCTGCTGCGCCAATGCGTGTTCAAACAGGTTGGCCACCAGTTGCGTCGGCTCCCATACACTGACCAGCTGCGGGCTCTGCCTGCCCGGCGCCACCGCGCCGCTGAGCTGCAGAAGATTGGTGCCATGGCGGCGGTTGATGCCATACGTATTGCCCGGCCCACTGACGGCGCGGTTGCTCAATTGCAGGTAGTCGGTGGGCGGAAAGATCTCGACACTCACCGGTTGGCCGACACGCGCCGGTGCCTTGGCCGTGACCAGTACGCTGCCCGCATCAAAATCCGCATTGGGTGACACGGTCAGCGCCGAAATCTGCGCGCCATAGTAGGTGGTCTCATCATCGTGGGACCAATCGACACCGAGCCGCTCGGCGTCAAACCAGGTGTCGTCAAACACCAGTTCGCCCTGGACCTGACGCACGCCCTGGCTGGCCAACTGCGCGGCCAGGGCCTGGTAGTCGGCGAATTGGATCGTCGGGTCGCCGAGGCCACGCAGGTACAGATTGCCAGTCAGGCGATCGCCCTGGCCTATGCCGTTGCTCAGCAGTTGCGTGGAGAACCGGTATTGCGGGCCCAGCACGTCCATCGCCGCCGCCGTGGTCAGCAGCTTGAGATTGGACGCGGGGACCAGACGCGTGCGCGGGTTGTGCTGATAAAGCGTGGCGCCACTGCGCGCGTCACGCACCGTCAGCGAAACCGTGGCGCCGTGCAGCGCCGGGTCGGCCAGCAGTTGGTTCAGGGTCGCCTGGGTGGAGGTCTGCGAAACGCTCGCGCAGCCGCCCAGCAAGAAGCTCAAGCCAACCAGCATCGCGCTGGTGTGTATCCATCTGCCCAAGTGCATCAGTAGCGTTTTCCCGCGAAGTTTTCAGTGGCGGCAACGCTACCAGCTCAATGCCGTTGTGGCGAGCGGGGCTGTCGTGGCCAGTGGGCTTGCTGCGGCCACCGGGTTTGTTGTGGCGAGCGGGCTTGTTGTGGCGAGCGGGCTTGCCCCGCGATGGGCTGCTAAGCGGCCCCTGGCAAGGCCACCGCGTATTTCCTGGCACACCGCAGTGCTTGGTTTTGGGGCTGCTTCGCAGCCCTACGCGGGGCAAGCCCGCTCGCCACAGCAGCCCGCCCGCGACTGAATGCCCGCCTGGCACGTTAAAACTGCAGCGTGCTGGACACCGACACCTGCCGCGCATCGCCGAGCGACACAAACACCCGGCTCGCGGCCGAGGTGTAGTACGTGCGGTCGAACAGGTTCTTCACATTGAGCTGGAACTTGACCTTCTGGCCTTCGATCTTGGTGTCGTAGGTGGCAAACGCGTCGGCAACGGTGTAGCCCGGCAGGTTGAAATCGTTGGCGGCATCGCCTGCACGCTCGCCGACATAGCGGGCACCTGCGCCCAACCGCAGCTGATCACCACCAAAAATAGTGCCGAAATCGTAGACCGCCGACAGCGAGCCCGTGTGCTTGGCCACGTTTTGCAGGCGGTTGCCCTCAAGCGTCGGGTCTTTGTCCTTGGTGTCGAGTGCATCGGTGTAGGCGTAGCTGCCGATCACGCTCCATTGGTCGGTCAACTGGCCGGTGGCGTCCAGTTCCAGGCCACGGGAGTGCACCTGACCGGCAATGCTGTAAACGGTGTTGGCCCCTGATCCCACCGAGACCAGCACGTTGCGTTTATCGATATTGAACAACGCCGCGCTGGCGGTAATACGCCCTGGGATGTCGAGCTTGGCCCCCAGTTCCCACGACTTGGATTCCTCAGGCGTGAGGTCGCCGGTCAAGGTGCTGCCGTCAGCCAAGGCGGCGATGGTGGAGTTGGGTTTGAACGACTCGGTATAGCTGCCGTAGAACGACAACTCATCCGTGTAGCGGTACACCAGGCCGGCGCGCGGCACCCACGCCTGGCCATTGCCGTTGGTGTTGGCCGTGAATGGCACACCCTTGCCGGCGTACTGGTCGTACATCTGATAGCGCACACCGCCCACCAGGATCCACTGATCGGTCAGGTGAATGGCGTCCTGGAAAAATAGTGAGTCGCTGCGCAGCAGGTCCGTCTGGGCGCTGTCCTTGGCACTGACGGTGGTGCCTTGCACGTCCTTGCCGTAGACCGGATCGAGGTAGCTGAAGGCGCTGCGTTGCGCCTGGCGGATCAAGTCGGCGCGGTAGATCTTGCGGTACTCATCGTCCAGGCCGAACACCAGGTCATGCTGCATGCCACCGACGTTGACGCTGCCTTCCAGGCTCATCGTGGCGAAGCGATCGGTGGTCAGCGCACCCCGTGTGCCGTCCATGCTGCGGGTCAGGGTGCCATTGGGATTAACCGAAACCGTGCGCACCTGGCTGGCGTCATAGGTCTCGCGATTCCAGCTGTAGCCGAAGTGCGCCTTCCAGTCGTCGTTCAAGTCGTGGTCGACTTCCAGGCGATACAGGTCGGAGCGGCCTTCCATAGTGTTGAACGGCTCATCCAGGCGACGGGTCGTGGGGATGTTCAGCGGGTGATTGGTCTTGGGGTCGATGGCGGTGCCCCGGTCGAACGGCGAGAGGAATTCGCGGTGCTCGTAGGCGAAGACCACTTTGGTGGTGTCGCCGTACCAGGCCAGGGACGGCGCCACCAGCGTCTCGCGGTGGGTGCCGAAATTGCGCCAGTAATCTTCGTCTTCATGGTCGACGATCAGTCGGTACGCCAGGCCGCTGTCGCCAATCGGGCCGGTGGTATCGAGGTTACCGCCACTGCCGTTCTTGCCATCGCCGAAGGTCGAGCCACGGGCGGTCAGGGAGGTGGATTGGGTCAGTTCCGGCTTTTTGCTGACGATATTGACCACGCCGCCCGGGTCCTGAATACCGTACAACAATGAAGATGGCCCCTTGAGCACTTCAACGCGCTCAGCGGTGGAGTTCAGCGCACGCCCCTGCACCACGGGCATGCCGTCTTGCATGATCGAGCCATTACGGTTATCGCCAAACCCGCGCAGCATCACCGCGTCCTGGGTACTGGCCAAGGTGTTGGCCTGGGTGATGCCGCTGATATTGGCGAGAGCGTCGTCCAGGTTACGCGGGGTCTGGTCGCGCAGCGCCTGGGCGGGCACCACGTTGACGGTTTGCGGGGTTTCCAGCAACAGGCCATGGGAGCGCATCACCGAACTGGTGGGTGGCGGCTGGTAACTGGTGCTGTCCTGGGCCTGGCCGGCGCCGCTGATGGTGGTGGCGCCGAGGTTGACCGCGCCGTCGGTGGGCACAGGTTCAAGGGCCAAGGTGCGGGCGTCGATCTGGCGGAAGGTAAAGCCTGAGTGGCCGAGCAGGCGTTGCAGGGCCTGGGTCGCGCTCATCTGCCCGCTGACGGCAGGGGCGCTGAGACCGTAGGGCGCTTCATCGGTATAGATCACGCTGATTCCGGTGACGCGGCTGAAATCACTCAGGGCCTGAGGCAGTGGCTTGGCTGCCAGCGCAAAATTGAACTGGGCGCTTTGCTGCTCCTGCGCCTGCGCGACGGCCAGGGGCAGCAACGCCAGCCCCGACACCGCCAGTACCGAGGCTCCCAGCCACTGTTTTACCCAACCGCCCGCCGTCGATTTCATGCTCTGAGAACCCGTGTAGAAAACGCTGTTAATGCGAATAGATCGCAGTTTCAAGCACTACACGGATGGGCGGTGGATTTACCTCACGTTATTTTGAAAATAATTTGGTTTACTGCGCCTGAATGCGAAACCCCAACCGTGGGAAATGCACATGCACGGTGCCGCCGCGTTCGTCGGTACGCCGCAGGATCAATTCCTCACGCCCGGCGAACAGCAACTCGCCGGCCACCAGGTCGGTGCCGTAATCGGTGGCGCAAATGGTCACCTGCTGGCCAGGCTTGAAGCCGTTCAAGTCCTCGAACAGTTCATCCGGCAAGGCCGCAGGTGTTGCGTTACGCGCCACGTCCAAGGCCTGTTCGGCGCTCATCTCGCTGGCGGTGCCATGGCCAAAGCTCAGTACACGGTCCAGCCAGGCAGCGACGGCGGGATAGGCATCCACCAGCGGCGCCGTCACCGTGGAGCCCTTGAGGAACCACAACGGATGCGCCAGGGCGAAGTCGGCAATCGACGGCTCGCCGAACAGGAAATCCCCTGCCTGGTGCTGCAATTGCTGATCGATGCGGCTGATGATCGTCGGCCATTGGTGCTTGGCCCGATCCAATTGCACGCGGGTCGCAGTGCCGCCGCTGAACAGTTTGGCGCGGTCCGCCACCAGCACGTCAAGCATCTGCGGCGGTACCTTGGCGAACTTGACGGCCAGGGATTCGGGCTGGAACACCAGCGCAACGGCATGCGAGAACACCAACGAATCGGCCCACGCGGCGACGCTTTGCGTGACCAGCTCCAGGCCTTGGGGAAACAGCGCCGGCGCGGACTTTTCCTGCTCCAGGCGGTGGGCGATTAAGGCAGTGTCGCAGTAGATATCGGCGCCGACTTGCAGCACCGGCGTCTTGCGATAACCGCCGGTGAGGGCCGTGAGGTCAGGCTTGGGCATCACCGGCGAGATAAACACCGAGCGCCAGGACAAGCCCTTGAAGCCCAGCATCAGGCGGGCTTTTTCAGCAAAGGGGGATTGCGGGTAGTGGTGCAGGATCAACTCAGACATGCCAGGCTCCGCTCAAGTAAGTGAGCCGCTAGCTTAGCCTGCAACACCCCACGTGCGGGCGATGGGAACCCATCAGTCAAATCAATGAACCGCTCGCCGCCAGGCACTCCTTGGCACTCTTCTTGAGCTTTTTGATCAGCCGCTCCTGGCGCAGCGCCTCGCCCTTGCTCGCGCATTGCTCGGTGTACACCAACGCCACCGCAGGGCTGGACAAAAAGAACCGCGCGCCCTTGCCGCTTTGGTGAGAAGCAAATCGGCGCACCGGGTCATTGCTGATGCCGCAATACAGCGAGCCATTGGCGGCGCGCACCAGGTACACGAACCAGGGTTTGAGTTCAGTCGATTCAGTCACAGGGCAATTCGGCAAACCAGAGGAGCGCCAATCTTATCAACGACCGGCCTGAAATGCCTTCAGGCCTTTAAGCGCCTGGGCGCGCACGGCGTTTTTCAACGCAGGCGACCAACCCAGCAACAACCCCTTGAGGCCCAGCGCCTGGCGCGACCAGCGCCACAGGTCGAAGTGATCGTGGTGCTCGCAGATCCTGCCATCGCGAAACACAAACCGCGCGCCAATGTCGTTGACTACCGTGTTGCCGGTGGCGCTGAACAGGTACGTCGCCACCCAATGCGCGCTGCCGGTGGTTTCATCGCTGCGCACATGGTCGAAGGTCAGGGAAAAATTCTTCGCGCGGGTGGTGAGCATGCGCCACATGTCACCTGCGTCACGGCCACGCAGCTCGCCGAACGCGGGGTCGCTGAACACCACATCGTCGGTGTAGTAGGCGGCCATGGCTTCGGCATCCAGGCGCTGGAAGGCACTGTAGAACTCGGTGATCAGGGCGTTGTGGGCATCACTCATGGGCAGGCTCCGCAGGCGTCGAAAAGGTAGGCGCACGATAAGCCGCCAGCGCCGGTAAGGCTACCGACATTCGCCGCGCAAATGACCACGCTTACGGCACCATGCCACTGCTGCGGGCATAGGCGAACAAATCCACGTCGGTGGAGATGCACAACCGGCTCATGGCCGTGCTTTTTTGTTTGCTGATGGTCGAGATGCTGCGATTGACCCGGGCGGCAATCTGGCTGACGGTCATACCGCTGGCGAGCATGCGCACCACCTCGCGTTCTTTGCCGGACAACTGCGGCACGGCTTGCTGGTCGCCGGGGCCAGCTTCCACCAACTGCACCCGCAGGCTTTCGCTGACGAAGGTATGGCCTTCGCTCACCGCCTTGATGGCCTGGGGCAACTCCCTGGCCGAGGCACTCTTGGCCACGATGGCCCGCGCGCCCTGTGCGAAGGAAGCGCGCAGCGTGGCGATGTTGGCGAACATGGTCACCAGAATCACAGGCAATCGCGGGTATTGACGTTGCATCAGGCTCAACAGGCCGTACCCATCAGCCTGCTGATTGCCCGGCATGGCAAAGTCGGTCACCAGCAGGTCACACGGCGTGCTGTCGAGCACCGCCAGCAGTTGATCGGGGCCATCGGCCTCGCCGACCACCTTGCACTTTCCACTGGCCTCGATCACGACTTTTTGGCCGATACGCACAATCGGATGATCGTCAGCAATTATTACGCGAAGCATGAGACCCACCATGATGGCAACTTGACCTACGCAAAATAGCGCCGGATGTGGCCGGCAACAACCGCCAAGAAAAGCAGCCAGGGCAGCCCGTGCAGCATTCTTGGCTACCGAGATTTATACCTACAAAACAAACAGAGCAGGCCGTCAGAAAGGAGCTACAGCTCAGGGCGAAATCTTCCTTCACCCCAGATGAAAGCCTGCGTCTTCACAGTGCCGACAAGTACGCCAGGTAACGCATCAGGTCCTGGCGCAACCGGATCAAGTCGCGCGCATGCGTGGCTACGCCGTCGCCACTTACCCGTGTCATCAGTTGCAGGCCGCGTTTTTCCAGCGAGGTGACGCCCAGAAAGGCCACGCTGCCAATCAACCGGTGCAGGTGTTGAACGGTGTCGGCGCCATCGAGGCGCACCACCGCGCCCGAGAGCGCGCGCAGGTCTTGCCGGGCTTCATGGATCAGGCTGCCAAGCATGCTGTCCACCACTTCGCTGCGGCCAAACATCTGCACCAGCGTCGTACGGGTTGGCCAGCCTTTTTGCCCGACCAATGCCTGTGCCTTCGTGCCCTGCTCGAATGCGCCCACGTGGGCTTGGTCCAGCCAATAGACCAGGACGTGGTGCAGCTGCAAAAAAGTCAGCGGTTTGATCAGCCACGCGTCCATGCCGGCTTCCAGGCATAGGCGGACTTCGTCAGGGCCCAGGTTTGAGGTCAGGCCGATGATGGGCAGTCGCGTCGACAGCGCCTCACGTTCGCGGCGGCGGATTTCGCGCGTCATGGCATAGCCGTCCATGAGCGGCATCTGGCAGTCGGTCAGGATCAGATCAAAGTGCTGCACGTCCATCGCAGCCAGTGCGGCACGCCCATCCCTGCACGCTTTGTGGCCCAGGCCGAGGCGGTCGAGAATTCCGCTCATCAGCAGGCAGTAGGCCGGATGGTCGTCAACGACCAACACCTTGAGCCGTTGCCAGCAGGCAGGCGCGGTGGTCAACGCCCGCGGCTCATCCCCACCCATGCTGCCTGGGGGAGTGCCTGATGACATGACTACCTCAACTTACCGTATCGACGGACGATGATGGCACGCCATGCGTGCAGGAAACGGCCGCGCTCTGGCCGATCGGGCGCGGCATTCTGAAGCATCTTTTTGATGTTTTTATGACGGTTCAGCGGCGCAAAACGTATTCGAATGACTGCGCCTGGACGATACAAAAACTACGAAACTTCACAATTCCTACGTAAACAAAAGCCGGTTCTGACATGAGCGAATACTCCTTTGCCCTATCCGCTTACTCTCGTATTTGTTGTATTTCCCCAACTCGCCCCCCTCTATAAATTCGCCGCACCCCAACAAGGGGCGCGGCCTGTCCTCTCCATGGGTCGCAACACACATGGCTGTTTGCCCCAAGGCACAGTCAGCAATCCTTGCACCGGAACCTCACGACATGAATAAGTCCCTAGCAGCACTCGCCCTCTTTTTAGTGGCCGCTCATCAAGGCCAGGCTGTTGCCGCAAGCTCGGTGGAGTTGATCGTCAAAGGCCTGATCACCCCGAGTGCCTGCACACCGACCTTGTCCGCCAACGGCATCGTCGATCACGGCAAGCTTTCCGCCAAGGACCTCAATCAAGGCACCCCCACTGATCTGCCAGCCGTGACCTTGCAGATGAATGTGAACTGCGATGCCCAGACCTTGTTTGGCTTGAACGGCAACGACAACCGGGCGTCCTCAGCCATCGTCGCGACGGGCTATGGGCTGGGCTTGATCGATAACACGCAGAAAATCGGCACCTACCACCTTGAGCTTGTGAACCCGGTTGCGGACAACGTCGCCGTCATACCCCTGGAGTCCAACAACGGTGGGCAAACCTGGAGCGCGATTGATGGTGAATATTGGTACAGCGGCAACCTGGCCGGTTTTGGCGGTGTTTCCGGTGGCCTGTATGTACCCGTGCCGATTCAGGACCTGACCACTGACTTGGCCGTCATGACCCAGATCGCGCCCGCGCAAGACTTGAACCTGAGCAATGAAGTGTCCCTCGACGGCTCCGCCACGATCGAAGTGAAGTACCTGTAAACAAGGCTCGCTGACCCGGTGCCACGACGCATCGGATCAGCCTCGCGCGTATCGCCCTACTTGGAGGTTTTACATGATCCATCGCACCCTCGCCCCAGTGTTCATGGCGCTGATGGCCGTCATTCCCCAGGCATTTGCCTCCAGCGCCACTGACCTTAGGATCACCGGCCTGATCACGCCCAGCGCCTGCATGCCCAACCTGTCCAGTGGCGGTGTGGTCGATCATGGCAAGTTGACGGTGAAGGACCTCGATCCCCAACTGCCTACCCGCCTGGAGACCGTCAACCTGCAATTGGAGGTCACCTGCGAGGCAGAAACCCTGTTCACCCTGACCACCGTCGACAACCGCTCCGGCACCTCGGCCATCCACCCGGCGAGCCATGGCCTGGGCCGGGTCAATGACGACCAGATGCTGGGCAGCGTGGCGTTCAACGTACTGGATGCGGTTGCCGACAATGTGCCGGTGCGCACCCTCTTATCCAGCAACGGCGGTGCCGACTGGCGTCCTTCGACGTACCTGGGCCATGCCGGGCTGACCGCTTTCGCCGCCGCCGACAACCTCAACGTCCCGATTGCGGTGAAGGTGTTGACCGCCCGACTCAGCGCCTTCACCACCCTGGTAAAAGCCACCGACCTGACCCTGGTGGATGAAATGCCCATCGATGGTCATGCCACGCTGCAAGTGAAGTACTGGTAAGCCCGACCTTGCTCTTTTACCTGCCAAATCAGGAGTGGCCCGCACGATGAAAAGCCTGCGCAATGCCCTTGCTATCGCCCTGCTGCTGGGCACCAGCACCAGTACCTTCGCCGCCTCCACAATCGACCTGACGGTCAAGGGCCTGATCACCCCCAGCGCCTGCACACCCACTCTGTCGGCCGCAGGAACCGTCGATTACGGAAAACTCTCGGTCAACGATCTGCACCCGACCTACAGCACTGACCTGCCGCAGGTCACCCTCAACCTGCAGATTGCCTGCGAAGCCACCACGCCAATGGCCTTCAAACTCATCGATAACCGCCCTGGCACCCATACCATCGGCGCCAACATGGGGCTTGGCCTGACGGACGCGGGGGAAAAGATCGGCTCTGCCTGGCTTTACTTCCAGAACCCGGTGGCCGACGGCACCCCCGCCGACGTGAGCGTTTCGCTCACCAATGGCAGCAGCTGGATCAGGGCCATCAACCTGGATACGCGTGGCCTGTATGCCCCCAGCTCTGCCGCCGATTTCAGCGTGCCGATCGCCGTCAAGCACTTCGCCACTGAACTGCAAGTGGGCGGCGTCATTGCGCCCACCAGCAGCATGACGTTAACCCGCGAAGTGGTCATCGATGGCAATGCCACCGTTGAAGTGCTGTACCTGTAACTGGCGCCACCCAACCCCCACGGTGATAACGACGCAATGAACCCATCGACCATCACCCGGGCGCTCACGCTGTTCGCCTTGCACCTGACGCCGGCCTTCGCCGCGTCAACCGTGGACCTGAGCGTTACCGGCCGGATCACGCCCCAGGCCTGCACTGTGTCGCTGTCCGACAGCGGCCTGATCGATTACGGCAAGATCCCGGCGCGCACCTTGAGACCGAGTGAGTTCACGCCACTGCCCAGCCGGCAAATGGGCCTGGGCATCAACTGTGAAGGGCCGACGCTGTTTGCACTGGTGGGTATCGACAATCAGCCGGATTCCTCTGTGAACCCCGAGGTTCTGTACGGCTTGGGCATGAACATTCACGCGCCGAGCGAACGCCTGGGCTCGGTAGGTTTGTCATTGCGCGGGCCGGTGGGCGACGGCAGCGCCCTGCAGGTGATCAGCTCCGCGGACGGCGGGAGCACCTGGCACCCAGAGCCCAATGCACATCCCAGGCACTACATGGGTTTCGCCCGGCTCGACACGCTGCTGCCCATCCCCATCAGGCAACTGGTTGCCAGCCTGCGGGTGGACACCGCCATCAGCCCGGCCAATAGCCTGACGCTGAAACAAGAAGTGCCTTTGCAAGGTTCGATCACCCTGGACCTCAAGTACCTGTAACCCTTAGTGAATGAGTCCTCAGATGACGATGCATGTTTCCTGGATACGCGCCGGTTGTGCCGGCCTCGCTGTATGGTGCTCCGCCGCGGCGCTGGCCGATGGAATGGTGCCAGACACCTCGGTGGTGATCGTGCACGAGGCGGACGGCGAAGCGGCCGTGTCTGTGACCAATACCGACAGCAAGCTGGCCCTGTTGCACGTGACCCTCGAAGACGTCCCCGAAGACCGGGCCACCTTGCTGTTCGTCACTCCGCCGCTGTCACGGGTGGAGCCCGGCAAGCGTCAGCTGGTGCGGTTCATCCTGCAATCGGACGAGCCGCTTAAAACCCAACGGCTCAAACGGGTGGTCTTCGAAGGCATGCCCCAGCAACGCACCGGCGCCGAAGCCGGGCGTGCCCAAGTGGGCGTCACGGTGCGCCAGAACCTGCCGGTGATCCTGCACCCCAAGGGTCTGGCACCCAACCGTGAGCCGTGGCTGGGCCTGACCTGGCACCTGGACGGCGACCGGCTCAGCGTGCGCAACCCCACACCGTACGTGGTGCGCCTTGCGCAGGCGTTGCGGCTGTTGCCCGGCAACGGCTCGACCTTGCTGCCGCGCACGTATGTGTTGCCGGGAGAAACCCTGACGGTCGCGGCCCAGGGGACGGGGGCGACGTCAGTGCGCCTGCAGCCGGCCACGGTGTATGGCTTTGCTGTCGCGCCCTACGAGGCCCCCATCACGCCTTGATCCAACCGCGTCGAACCCTGCCGACGCCTCTATAAAACGAAGTGACCCCTGCGAAGGTCACCGGGAAGGCCGCCTGGCGCGTCCGCAAACCTTGCCTCGGGCTTCCCTCAAAAGAGTGTAATTGTGTGAACACAGTCATGAATTACCGTGACGGCGAAGCCCTGTCCGGCGTTATGCCGCGCCCGTCACTCGTGCAACTGGGCGGCATCGCCTGGGCGCTCAGCCATCTGCTGCTGGCCGAAAAGGCCTGGGCAGACGACGCGCCGTCAACCGGTTCGTTCGACCACCAGACCCTGCACCAGCGTGGCATCGACCCGCAACTGGCCAGCCTGCTGCTGGAAACGCCACGCTTTACCCGCGGCCGCCACGCCGTCAACCTGGAGGTCAATGGCCAACGGCGCGGTCGGGTCGACGTCAGCTTCGATGACCACGGCGCGGTGTGCTTTGACGCTGCTTTATTGCAAGCCGGTCAGCTGGTCGCACCGCCACGCCGCGTCGACGCCTGCCACGCCTTTGTCGAGCACTACCCGCAAACGGTGATCGAACCCGACCCGGCCAGCCTGGCCCTGTCACTGGTAGTGCCTACGCAGGCGTTGCGCATTGCGCCGCAGGACGTTTCCGGCTACAGCACCGGCGGTTTCGCAGCCTTGCTCAACTACGATGTGACCGGCCTGCACAACGAATACGGCGACAGCAGCAGTCGGTTCGGCTCGGCCAACACCGAAGTCGGCTTTAACGCCGGCGACTGGATCGTGCGCAGCCGCCAGGTACAGACCTGGCAGGACGGCGTCTCGCGCAGCAACCACCTGGATGCCTACGCCCAACGGACCTTTGCCAGCCAGCAGGCGGTGTTGCAGGCCGGGCAGATCAACCTCTACAACCCGGTGCTGGCGGGAGCCCCGATCACCGGCGTGCAAGTGCTCACCGAGCAGGCTCTGCAAGACCAGGATCAGGGCGCGACGATCGATGGCATCGCCAACGGCCCGGCCCAGGTGGAGGTGCGGCAAAACGGTGCGTTGGTTCACTCCACAGTGGTCCCCGCGGGGCCGTTTTCCCTCAGCCAAGTGCCGCGCTTGAACGGGCGCTCCGATGTCGAAGTGACGGTCAAGGAAGCGTCCGGCGAAGAACGGCGCTTCAGCGTGCCGGCGGCGATGCTGGGGCTGGGTCTGCCGGCGCCGGGTTACGCCGTGGCCGCCGGCACAGTGCGCAACATCGGCGACAGCAATGGCGCCGACCCCTGGGTGGTCAGCGCCGGGTGGACGGCTGCAGTCCACCCACTGATCACGCTGGGCAGCGGCCTGCTGATGGCCCAAGACTATCGCTCGGCCGGGGCCAACCTCGGTGTGCTGCCCTGGCAGGACAGCCAGTTGCAATGGGCGGTGGTCGCCGCCGAGGCAACTCGCCAGGCGCAAGCGCGCGGCGTGCAGGTGGACCTCTCGTGGTCCCAGCAAATAGGTGAACGCTGGGCCATCAGCGCCGCCAACACGTGGCGCAGCGAAGGCTATCGCGACCTCACCGAATCGACCTACGCCGCCCATACCCGCGAGCAGCAGCGCTCACGCTACCGCGACCAGCAAAGCGCCACGGTCTCCTGGGCGCATCCATGGCTGGGAGCCTTCAGCGCCGGCGTGTCGCGCGCCGCCTCCTTTGCCGGCGACAGCAGCCGTCGCGCACTGGCGTCGTGGGGCACGCAAGTGGGCGGCGTATCGCTGTCCGCCACCGCCGAATGGCAAATGGGCGGCCGCCGTTACAACGATGACAGCCTGTACCTGAACCTCAGCCTGCCCTTGGGCGAAAACCGTCGAGGCCGCGCCTGGGTGCGAAACTCCGGGGGCGAGCACCGCATCGGCATCGGCGTCAACGAACCGCTCAACGATCAACTGGCCTATCGGGTGGGCGTTGAACATGACAGCCGCGACCGCGAGGTGGAGTCATCCCTCGGAGTTTCGGCCCTGCCGTTCTACAGTCAGCTGGACTTCAACTACAGCCGCTCCAGCGACGCGCGTTCCAGCTACCAGGGCGGCGCGCGCGGCGGTGTGGTGGTGCATGGCGACGGTGTGACCTTGTCGCCCTACCCGGTGCGCGACACCTTTGCGCTGCTGTCGGTGGGGCAGATGCCCGGCGTCAAGGTCAGTACGCCAAGCGGCCCGGTGTGGACCGACTGGCAAGGCCAGGCCGTGGTGCCGCAGGTCAACGCCTATGGCCGTAGCCCGGTGGAAGTGCAGACGCGCTCGTTGCCGCGCAATGCCGACATCAGCAATGGCCTGGCCGTGGTTGCGGCAGGGCGCGGCGCCGTCGACCGGCTGGCGTTCGGCGTCGCCCTGACACGTCGGGCCTTGCTGACCCTTGACCGGCCGGTGCCGCGCGGCGCGACGGTCACCACCGGCGACGGCGAGTTCGTCACGCTGGTGCAGGAAGGCAACCAGGTATTCCTGCCCAACGTGCTCGACCCTCGGCCGCTCTGGATCCAAGGCCCCGGGCAGCCGCGTTGCGCCCTGCGCTTTGACCTGCCGCAAAAGGCCGACCCCGACGTGTATTTCGAAACCGCACCCGCCCGTTGCGTGACTCTGTGAGGACTCTCTTGAAACGTCATTACTGCCTCGCCGCCCTGCTACTGACGGGCGCCGCCCACGCCCACGCCCAGGACGATTGCCGACTGGACGTGAGTGAGTCGCTGCTGGATTTTGGCTCGATCCGCCGCGCCATTGACCCGGCACCCGGCCCTGAACGGCTGCTGGGTGAACGGCGCCTGAGCATGACCTTGGACTGCCCGCAGAGCAGCGACCTGAGCGTGTTCTACCGCGGCCTGGCCGCCAGCGCCGAGCGTTTGCGCTTCACCCAGGGCGGCAGCTACCGCGTGCACGTACACGCTGGCCTGCTGGACGGCCGCGCTGTAGCGCTGGGATTGCTGGCGGCCAGCGGCCAGCCGCCGATTGCCAGCGCCCAGGCCCTGGACTGGCGCCCCGAGCATGGCATCGTACCGATGCTCAACGGCCTGCCCGCGCATGGCCGCAGTTTCTCGTTGCAACTGGCAGTCAGTGCCTATGCCGAGGAGCGCGCCACGCCTGTGCGCGATGCCGTTACCTGGGACACCACCGGGCGGATCGAGGCTGCCGGTTCCGGGCGCTCGCGGGCGCTGCGCCTGCAAGCGCATTTTGCGCCGGCGGCCTGCACGCCCGGGCTGTCCAACGGGGGTACGGTGAGCTTTGGCAAGCTGTCGATCAACGACTTGAGCCGCGATCAGGACACACGCCTGCCAGCCCGGCCGCTGACGCTCACGGTGGCCTGTGACGGGCCGACGCCGTTTGCCCTGGTCATGAAGGACAACCGCGACGGCTCCGCCACCGGCGGCCTGGATGAAACCGCCTATGGCTTGGGCGTGGATGCACGCGGGCAGAAAATCGGGCGCTACTACCTGACGGTCGACCCTGCCCAGGTCAGCGCCGACAACTTCTCCCGGGTGTATCGCACCGACTCCACCACGGGCGGCTCGGCCTGGAGCATTGCCAACAGCAGTCCCATCGACGTCGGCGCGCGCAGCCTTCTGGGGTTTACCCCGGCAGCCGGCAGCACCCAGGGCCCCGAGGCCCTGCAAAACCTCAGCGCTTTACTGAGCCTGAAGGCATTTATTGCACCACTCGACAGCCTGGACCTGAGCACTGAGGTTCGGCTCGACGGTTCGGCCACGCTCGAAATCACCTACCTGTAAGCGCTCCCGGAGCCCTCATGACCCTTCGATATCTGATTCTCGCGCCCTTGATCTTCTTCAACCCGCTGAGCCTCGCCGCTTCCAGCGTAGAGCTGAGCGTCGATGGGCTGATTACGCCGATGGCCTGCACGCCAACCCTGTCAGCCGCAGGGTTGGTCGACTTCGGCAAAATCTCCCAGCAGGACCTTAACCTCACAACCGGCACACGGCTGCCGCTCAAGTCCCTGAACCTGACCGTCACGTGCAACGGCGCCGCGCGCTACGCCTTGCGCATGCGCGACAACCGCGACGGCACGGCGCACGTCAACAGCGAAATTTACTACGGGTTGGGCCTGGACGGCAGCGGCAACAAGGTCGGTGTGTATTCGGTCAAGTTCGACCCCAAGCAGACCGTGGCCGATGCCGTGCCTTATCTGTACGGCACCGAGTCCACCACCGGCGGCGTGGCCTGGCGCACCTCCAACCGCAACCCGATCGACATCGGCGCCAACAGCCTGTTGGGCTTTACCGATCTGGAAGGCAGCACCGCGGGCCCCTCCGGCATCCAGACCCTGAACAGCACACTGACCCTGGAAGCGGTGATCAACGCCAAGCAGAACCTGGACTTGAGCAGCGACATTCGCATGGATGGCTCCGCCACCCTGGAAGTGACTTATCTGTAGCACCGACGTTTTCCAACCCAAGGAGTACCCGCTAAATGAACAAGCTTTTCCCTGTCTTGACCACCGCGCTATTACTGGCCGCCTCCACAGGTGCCTGGGCGGCATCCACTGCCGAGTTGACCGTCAAAGGCCTGATCACGCCCAGCGCGTGTACGCCGAGCCTGTCCAATGGTGGGGTGATCGACCACGGCAAGATTTCCGCCAAGGACCTGAACCCGACCCAATACACCATCATCGGCAACCATACGCTGAGCCTGACCGTCACCTGTGAGGCCGCAACGGCATTCGCCCTGTATGGCGTGGATAACCGCGTCGGCTCGACCGACAACCCCAGCGACTACGGCCTGGGGTTGATCAATGGCGATCAGAAGCTTGGGCATTACGTTTTGATGCTGAGTAACCCGCTCGCCGACAATGTGCCGGTGCAGACTATCGGCTCCACTGACCAGGGAAGTTCGTGGAACAAGGAAAGGTTCCTCGATCCGGGTCTGTACATGTCCATCGCCGCCATGAGCGACGCCAGCCAACCGCTGCCGACCAAAGACCTGGTCGCCGACCTGGAGGTGCAAACCCTCATCAACCGCACCGACGGGATGGACCTGAGTAACGAAGTGCTCATCGACGGTTCGGCCACCCTGGAAATGCGCTACCTGTAACGCCTGAAAGCGCGGAGCTTGGGGTGACGCCCAAGCTTGCCTGGCACGGGAGCAGGTTTACTGCCCCTCACAGGCTATCTCGCTATACCTTCTCGCTGCGCACGCCCACGTACAACGCACGGCCCGCGCCCAACCCGGCGACGATGGCGCCCAGGCCGATCACGGCAAAAATCCAGCCTACGGCCGTCCAGCCGCCCGTCCAGTCATGCACCAGCCCGACCGCAAACGGCCCGAGGGATGCCAGGGTGTAGCCAAAGCCCTGGGCCATGCTCGACAGGTTGGCCGCGACATGTGAGTCGCGCGAGCGCAGCACGATCAAGGTCAGCGCCAGGCTGAAAGTGCCGCCCTGGCCTAGGCCCAGCAGGATCGCCCAGCCCCACAGACCATCAATGGGCGCGTACAGGCAGCCGAACAAGCCGCCGAGGGTCAACACCATCACCACTACAATCGCCAGCCGCTGGTCCTTGCCGCGCGTGGCCAGCCAAGGTGCGGCGAGGGAACTGGCCAACTGCACGATGACCGAGCCGGACAGCACCAGGCCCGCCTGGGTCGCCGTAAGGCCGCGACCGATCAGAATCGACGGCAACCAACCGAACACGATATAGGCCAGCGACGATTGCAGGCCCATGTACAGCGTTACCTGCCAGGCCAGCGGATCACGCAGCAACCCCCTCACGCGATACGCAACTTGATGGGCGCCGTGTTTTTGCCCCACCTGTGGCAACCAGAACGCCGCCGCCACCAGCGCTGGCAGAATCCAGAAGCCCAGGCCGATGCTCCAGCTATCCCCGAAATGCTTGCTCAGCGGCACCGTCGAGCCGGCAGCCAGGGCGGCGCCCAGGCATAGCGCCATGGTGTACACGCCGGTCATGGTGCCGGCCTGTTTGGCGAAATCACGCTTGACGATGCCCGGCAGCAACACGCCGATGATGCCGATACTTGCACCGGCAATCAGGCTACCGGCGAACAGCCCGACCTCGCCGAAAGCACTGCGCAAAATGATCCCGGCAGCCAACGTCAACAGAATCCCCAGCACCACGCGCTCAGCACCGAAGCGCCGCGCCAGGATCGGCGCCATCGGTGCGAACAGGCCCAGGCACAGCACCGGCAAGGTGGTCAGCAAACCGGCCTTGGCTGCCGACAACCCCAGGCTCTGGGAGACTTCAGCCAGCAGCGGCGACATGCTCGACAATGCCGGGCGCAGGTTCAGCGCCACCAGAATCAGGCCCAGCAGTAACAGCCACGGCCGCGCAACGACCGGCGGGGTGTGCTGCACCAGGTCGTCATCGGCTTCGGCGTCGATTAATAACTCTTCGAGTTCAGTGGCGCGTTTGGTTTCAAGGTTCATTGATCAACTGCCGGCAGAGGGATTTGGCGCGTTCCGGATCTTGCTGTTCCACGGCGTCGAGCAGGGCGATATGCAGATCAAACACGGCCTGGCGACGCGGTGAAATGTTCAGGGTCTGGCGCAACTGGGCGGCGACGATGGCAGAGAAGTACTGGTACAGCTCGCTCAATGCCGGGTTGTGCGCCGCGTCCACCAAGTGCTTGTGGAACACCAGGTCGGCGCTGATATAAGCCTCCAGGTCGCCGTGATACAGCTCGGCGCTGGCCTTGAGTGCGTCACGCATTGCACTCAGATCAGCCTCGGTACGGCGCACCGCCGCAAGCCCGATGGCCTCCACTTCGAGAATCTGCCGGGTCTCCTGCGCCTGCTCCAGGGTGCAATGGGACAACGCCCGCATTGCGCCCAGCGGATCGGTCATCGAGCGCAAATAACTGCCGTCGCCCTGACGAATGTCGATCAAGCCGGAAAACGCGAATACGCGCATGGCCTCGCGCACGGTATTGCGGCTGATGCCCAGCTCGGCAGACAGCTCGGGCTCGGTGGGCAGGCGCTCGCCGATGGCCCATTTGCCTTCAGTGATGCGCCGACGCAACTGCTCCAGGGCCTGATCGACCAGCGAGCGTTTGATCAAGGGGGCGATGTCTGTCATGGATTTTGCGCTTTCGTCCAATCATAGGATGAATTTTCCTACAGCCTATTCGGACTTGCCTACAAAGGCAACGCACTAGGGTTTTGAGGCAGCAGAAGGAACTGAATTTTCGATTGGTAAAATTACCCTTAGAGGGTAATTATTGGACTTGGGTGTCTTATGGAAAAGTACACACCTCATTACGATCTGGCGGTGATAAAAGCGGATGTCATCAGGTTGGGCGAGAGAGCATTTACGGCCAGCGCGCGCGAGGGGGCACGACAACTTGAATTGAGCATCGGCCAGATGCGGCTTGTGATCTGCGCTCTTGAGCATCGTATGTTGTACAAATCGATGACGACCTATTCAGACCACCGGGTGTGGCAGGACGTCTATTTGATCAAAATTTTCGGTACGGAGATTTACATCAAAGTGACTTACCGCCCTAGCGGTGGGGCTCCCGTAATCTCCTTCAAGGAGAACACCTTATGAAAACCCAGCAATGTATGAGCTGCGGATCTCATGACGCAATGCAGCATTTCGAAGGACGTACCTTCACGATCAACACTCGCGGCATGACCCGCGATATTCCAGGCATTGCGGGCTGGGAATGCCAGGCCTGCAAGGAAATCGAATTCGATCACGACGACGACAGCGCAGAGCGTTATTCCGTCGCCAGTGACCAATTGTTGATCGACGCGAGGAAAATCATTGCCGCCGAAATGAAGCGGATCCGCCGAAAACTGCACCTGACGCAAAAGGAAGCGGTGAAAACATTGATCGGACGCGGGCACAATGCATTTTCCCGCTATGAAAGGGCTGAGATTTTTCCGCCCGAGCCGCTGCTCACACTGATGCGCCTGCTGGATAAACATCCGCACCTGCTGGCCGAGATAAAAACCCTCAATGTCGGCGAAGACCTGAACCAATTGCTTATTGCACAAGACGCGCAACAGCTCGCAACTAAAGCCTTCGCATAAAACCAGCAGGCAAAAATAAACCCGGCACCAGGCCGGGTTTATCGTTTCAAACATCGATCAATGCAAAATTTGGCTCAAGAACAACTTGGTCCGATCATTCTGCGGGTTGTCGAAGAAGTCATTCGGCGCCGCCTGTTCGACGATCTCGCCCTTGTCCATGAAGATCACGCGGTTGGCCACGGTGCGGGCAAAGCCCATTTCGTGGGTCACGCACAACATGGTCATGCCGTCTTCGGCCAGACCGATCATGGTGTCCAGCACCTCTTTCACCATTTCCGGATCGAGTGCCGACGTCGGCTCATCGAACAGCATGATTTTGGGCTTCATGCACAACGCACGGGCAATCGCCACGCGCTGTTGCTGGCCGCCGGAGAGTTGGCCCGGAAACTTGTGGGCCTGCTCCGGAATACGCACGCGCTCCAGGTAATGCATGGCAATTTCTTCAGCCTTGCGCTTGGGCATCTTGCGCACCCACATCGGCGCCAGCGTGCAGTTCTGCAGGATGGTCAGGTGCGGGAACAGGTTGAAGTGCTGGAACACCATGCCGACTTCGCGGCGGATCGCTTCGATCTGCTTGAGGTCGTTGGTCAGTTCCACGCCATCGACCACGATGCGGCCTTGCTGATGCTCTTCCAGACGGTTGAGGCAGCGGATGGTGGTGGACTTGCCCGAACCCGACGGGCCGCACAGCACGATACGCTCGCCCTGCTTGACGTTGAGGTTGATGTCTTTCAACACGTGGAACTGGCCGTACCACTTGTTGACGCCCTGCATCTGGATAATGCCTTCAGGGCTCACAGGCTGTTTGATCGCTTCGCTCATAACAACAACTCCTAACGCTTGTGGCCTGTGTCGAGCTTGTGTTCCAAATGAATGGAATAGCGCGACATACCAAAACAGAAAATCCAGAACACCAGGGCGGCGAACACGTAGCCTTCAGTGGCCATGCCCAACCATTTCGGGTCGGCGGCGGCTTGCTTGACGCTGTTGAGCAGGTCGAACAGGCCGATGATAATCACCAGGCTGGTGTCCTTGAACAGCGCAATAAACGTGTTGACGATGCCGGGAATCACCAGCTTCAGGGCTTGCGGCAGAATCACCAGGCCCATGCTGCGCCAGTAACCCAGGCCCATCGCCGCGGCCGCTTCGTACTGCCCCTTGGGAATCGCCTGCAAGCCACCGCGCACCACTTCCGCCACGTAGGCCGACTGGAACAGGATCACGCCGATCAGCGCCCGCAGCAGTTTGTCGATGCTCATGCCCTCGGGCAGGAACAGCGGCAGCATCACCGAGGACATGAACAGCACGGTGATCAACGGCACGCCGCGCCAGAACTCGATGAAGGTCACGCACACCACTCGAATCGCCGGCATGTTCGATCGCCGCCCCAATGCCAGCACAATGCCCAGCGGCAACGCACCGGCAATACCGACGGTGGCGATGACCAGGGTCAGCATCAGGCCGCCCCACTGGCTGGTGGCTACGTTGGTCAGGCCAAAGATGCCGCCGTGCAGCAGGAAGTACGCAATGATCGGGTACAGCACCAGAAAGCTCAGGCCGTAGACCGCCTTGCGTTGAAAACGCGAGATGAACAACGGCGCCACGCCGACGATGGCCAGCCACACGGTCAGGTCCACACGCCAGCGCAGGTCGCCGGGGTAGTAGCCGTACATGAACTGCCCGAAACGCTGTTGGATAAACACCCAGCAGGCACCCTCTTTGGTGCAGTCTGCGCGCGTGGTCCCGACCCAGTTCGCGTCCAGAATCGCCCAGTGCAGGATCGGCGGCACGATCAGGTAGATCAGGTAAAACGCCAACAAGGTCAGCAAGGTATTCAGCCAGCTGGAAAACAGGTTGGCGCGCATCCATGCCATCGGCCCGAAGACTTTGTTCGGCGGCGGCATATCAGGTTTGAAAGTATGCGAAGTCATGTGCGTTTCCTCACCGCTCGATCAGCGCAATGCGCTTGTTGTACCAGTTCATCAGCAGGGAAATGCTGATGCTGATCGCCAGGTACACGCTCATGGTGATGGCAATAACCTCGATGGCCTGGCCGGTCTGGTTGAGCACCGTACCGGCAAACAGCGACACCATTTCCGGGTAGCCGATACCGGCGGCCAACGACGAGTTCTTCGCCAGGTTCAGGTATTGGCTGGTCAGCGGCGGAATGATCACCCGCAGGGCTTGCGGAATGATGACCTTGCGCAGCGTCGGCCCAGGGCGCAGCCCCAGAGAGCGCGCGGCTTCGGTCTGGCCGTGGCTGACGGACTTGATGCCCGAACGCACGATCTCGGCAATAAACGCCGCCGTGTAGACGGTAAGCGCCAGGGTCAATGCCAGCAGTTCGGGGATCAGTACCCAGCCGCCCACGAAGTTGAAGCCTTGCAGCTTGGGCATTTCCCAATGCAGTGGCGCGCCGAAGATCAGGGCGCACAGCGCCGGGATCAGAATGAACAACGCCAGACCCGCCCAGAACTTATGGAAGGGTACGCCGGTGGCTTCAAAGCGCTTGTTGGCCCAGCGAGCCATCAGCACGATTGCCACGATGGCGACCACGACGCTGACCACAAACGGCCAGAAACCGTCGGCGGCAATCGCTGCCGGCATGTTCAGGCCACGGCTGCTGACAAAGAACGTGTCACCAAAGTTATGGCTGTTGCGCGGCCCCGGCATGGTCAGGAACACCGCGAAGTACCAGAACAGGATCTGCAACAGCGGTGGGATGTTGCGGAAGACTTCCACATACACCGTCGCCAGTTTGTTGATCATCCAGTTGGGCGACAAACGCGCCACGCCGATGATGAAGCCGAGCAGGGTCGCCAGGACCACACCGATCACGGTCACCAGCAAGGTGTTGAGCAGACCGATCACAAAGACGCGGGCATAGCTGTCCGATTCGGTGTAGTCGATCAAGTGCTGAGCGATGCCGAAGCCGGCACTGCGCTCAAGAAAGTCGAACCCCGAGGTAATGCCCCGGTGTTGAAGGTTGGTCTGTGTATTGTTGAAGAGGTACCAGCCCAGCGCGACGACCGCCACAATCGTGATGATCTGGAAGAGCCACGCACGCACTTTAGGGTCGCTGAAGCTGAGCTTCTGCTTGGGTGCGCCGATTTGATTTTGCATGAAGTGCCCCGCAAATAATGGAACAGAACATCACCCGGTGGTTGGCCCACCGGGTGATAGAACCATCAGCGATCAGCGCACAGGGGGTGCGTATTGAATGCCACCGTTGGTCCACAGTGCGTTCAAGCCACGGTCGATTTCCAGTGGTGTGCTTTTGCCGAGGTTTTTCTCGAACACTTCACCGTAGTTACCGACCTGCTTGACGATCTGGACAACCCAATCTTTCTTCACTTTCAGGTCTTTGCCGTATTCGCCGTCAGCACCCAGCAGACGCGCAACGTCCGGGTTCTTGGTGGACTTGGCTTCAGCTTCGACGTTTTTCGAAGTGATACCGGCTTCTTCAGCGTTGAGCATGGCGTAGCCAACCCAGCGCACGATGGCCAGCCACTCGTCGTCGCCGTTACGCACGACCGGGCCCAGAGGTTCTTTGGAAATGGTTTCCGGCAGCACCACGTAGTCTTTCGGCGAGGCCAGCTTGCTGCGCTGTGCGTAGAGCTGGGACTTGTCGGAGGTCAGCACGTCGCAACGACCGGATTCCAGCGACTTGGCGCTTTCATCGGAGGTGTCGAAGGTGATCGGGGTGTATTTGAGGTTGTTGGCGCGGAAGTAGTCCGACACGTTCAGCTCAGTGGTGGTACCGGCCTGGATGCAGATGGTTGCACCGTCCAGTTCCTTGGCACTTTTCACGCCGAGCTTGTTGTTAACCAGGAAGCCAACACCGTCGTAGTAGGTGATGAAGCCCGGGAATTTCAGGCCCATGCCGGCATCGCGAGAGCTGGTCATGGTGGTGTTGCGCGACAGGATGTCGACTTCGCCGGACTGAAGCGCGGTGAAACGCTCCTTGGCGTTCAACTGGCTGAATTTGACCTTGGTCGCATCACCGAAAACGGCAGCGGCCACAGCGCGGCAAACGTCAGCGTCGATCCCCAGGATCTTGCCGCTGGCATCCGGCACCGAGAAACCCGGCAGGCCGTCACTCACGCCACATTGCACGAAGCCTTTCTTCTGCACAGCGTCCAGGGTTGCGCCGGCTTGGGCGAAACCACTGACACCCAATACGGCGGCCGCGCACACGATGGCCAGGGTGGATTTCAATACCTTCATTCAAACCTCCAGTTTTGCTCTTGTTGTGTCGGAGCTCGAACCTCAGCGCACCCTTATGAGGCGATATCGACCCGTGTTGGCTTTTTTTAGGGTCAAGCGGCATGAAGTTGTCGCAGTAATTCCAGTTGCTATCCCCCAAGCGGCAGTCACTGATAGTGTTACCGTCGTGAGTTAGTCCTGACATCGACCTACACATAGCAAGGCCCGTACCAGAGTGATGGCTGAGTCGTTTCAGCCCATGGTCAATAGGAAAAGATTCAACCTTGCGACATTCTCTTAACAGATCAACCCGTCACGCACCGTTCCGACGCACCCAATCGGAGCGCACGCACATTAATGGAGCAGACATGACCGAACCCTTGATTCTTCAGCCCGCCAAGCCCGCAGACGCCTGCGTAATCTGGTTGCATGGCCTGGGTGCCGATCGCTACGACTTCCTGCCGGTGGCCGAGGCGCTGCAGGAAAAATTGTTGACCACCCGCTTTGTGTTGCCTCAGGCGCCGACGCGTGCGGTGACCATCAATGGCGGCTACGAGATGCCCAGTTGGTACGACATCAAGGCCATGAGCCCGGCCCGTTCGATCAGCCTGGAAGAGCTGGAAGCCTCCACCACCATGGTCACGGACTTGATCGAGGAGCAGAAGAGAACCGGAATAGACGCCTCGCGTATTTTCCTTGCCGGTTTTTCCCAGGGTGGCGCCGTGGTATTCCACACCGCTTTCCTTAAATGGCAGGGCCCGCTGGGCGGCGTCATTGCCCTCTCCACCTACGCCCCCACCTTTGGCGATGAGCTGCAATTGTCCGCCAGCCAACAACGCATTCCCGCGCTGTGCCTGCACGGCCAGTACGATGATGTGGTGCAGAACGCCATGGGCCGCAGCGCCTACGAGCATTTGAAGAGCCGTGGTGTCACCGTGACATGGCAGGAATACCCAATGGGGCACGAAGTGTTACCCCAGGAGATACACGACATCGGAACCTGGCTGACCGCTTGCCTGGGCTGAAAACCGCACATTATGTAGCCGTGTGACCAACGCACTACGCCGCGCCCGATTCTTGCATTACACTGGCCGGCGTACATTCCTTAACCAATTAATGAGATGACCGTGCTCAAAGCACTCAAGAAGATGTTCGGCAAAAGCGAGGCTGAGCCGCTCGCGCCTGCTCCCAGTGCTCCTGTCCCCTCATCCGGCAGCCGCAATGACGGTAAACAGCCAGACCGGACCGCACCTGTTGCCTCACCGAAGAAGCCACCGGTGATCGCGCCTGAACCGGCAAAATCCGCCGAGGCCGAGCCTGCACCTGCGCCCAAGGCACCCCGCCGCGAACGCGCGCCCAAAGCGCCCGTGATTGCGTGGAAACTTGAAGACTTCGTCGTCGAGCCACAGGAAGGCAAAACCCGCTTCCACGATTTCAAACTGGCGCCGGAACTGATGCACGCCATTCAGGACCTGGGGTTCCCGTACTGCACGCCGATCCAGGCGCAGGTGCTGGGTTTCACCCTCGCCGGCAAAGACGCCATCGGCCGCGCACAGACCGGCACCGGCAAGACCGCCGCGTTCCTGATCTCGATCATCACCCAGCTGCTGCAAACGCCGCCGCCCAAAGAACGCTACATGGGTGAGCCGCGCGCACTGATCATCGCGCCGACCCGCGAGCTGGTGGTACAGATCGCCAAGGACGCCGCCGACCTGACCAAGTACACCGGCCTCAACGTCATGACGTTCGTGGGCGGCATGGACTTCGACAAGCAGCTCAAGCACCTCGAAGCTCGCCATTGCGACATCCTGGTTGCCACCCCGGGCCGCCTGCTCGACTTTAACCAGCGTGGCGATGTGCACCTGGACATGGTCGAAGTAATGGTGCTGGACGAAGCCGACCGCATGCTCGACATGGGCTTCATCCCGCAAGTGCGTCAGATCATTCGCCAGACCCCGCCGAAAAACGAGCGCCAGACGCTGCTGTTCTCCGCGACCTTCACCGAAGACGTGATGAACCTCGCCAAGCAGTGGACCACCGACCCGTCCATCGTCGAGATCGAGGCACTGAACGTTGCCAGCGAAAACGTCGAACAGCACATCTACGCCGTGGCCGGCGCCGATAAGTACAAGCTGCTTTACAACCTGATCAATGACAACGGTTGGGAGCGCGTGATGGTGTTTGCCAACCGCAAGGACGAGGTGCGCCGCATCGAAGAACGCCTGGTACGCGATGGCGTCAACGCCGCGCAACTGTCGGGCGACGTGCCGCAGCACAAGCGCATCAAGACCCTGGAAGGCTTTCGCGAAGGCAAGATTCGCGTGCTGGTGGCCACCGACGTGGCCGGGCGCGGGATTCACATCGACGGCATCAGCCACGTGATCAACTTCACCCTGCCGGAAGTGCCGGACGACTACGTCCACCGCATAGGCCGTACCGGGCGTGCCGGCGCTGCGGGCGTGTCGATCAGTTTTGCAGGCGAGGATGACTCGTATCAGTTGCCTTCGATCGAGACGTTGCTGGGCCGCAAGATCAGCTGCGAGACGCCGCCGACGCATTTGCTGCGCGCTGTGGAACGTAAACGCCCGTAAGCTGAATGCGATTAAATATGTGGGAGCTGGCTTGCCTGCGATGCAGACACCTCGGTGAGTCAGTCCCACCGCGGTGATGCTTTCGCAGGCAAGCCAGCTCCCACATTGGGTTTTGCATCAACCTTACTTCCAACGATCCGCCGCCGCGTGATCGCTGCCCCGCCCTTCCACCCAACGCGGCCCTTCAGGCGTGTTTTCCTTCTTCCAGAACGGCGCCCGCGTCTTCAGGTAGTCCATCACAAATGCACAGGCCTCAAACGCGGCCTGGCGATGCGCGCTGGCGGCAGCCACAAACACAATCGGCTCGCCCGGTTCAAGCGCGCCGATCCGGTGCAGCACTTCCAGCTTGAGCAATGGCCAACGCTGTTCGGCCTCGACCGTTATCTTGGCCAAGGCTTTTTCGGTCATGCCCGGATAGTGCTCAAGAAACATCCCCGACACGTCGCGACCATCATTGAAGTCGCGCACATAGCCGACAAAACTCACCACCGCGCCGACGCCGACATTGGCTGCGTGCATCGCATTGACTTCGAAGCCCGGATCAAACGCCTCGGCCTGTACGCGAATGGCCATGCTCAGCCTCCCGTCACGGGCGGGAAAAACGCCACTTCGTCGCCGGGCTGCACCGGCTCATCAAGGCCGCACAGTTCTTCGTTACGCGCGCACATCAAGCTGGACTCATTGAGCACGGCAAACTCCGGGTCATTGGCCAACGCGAGGCGCACCGCATCGACGGTGGCGAAATCGCCTTCCATCTCCAGCGAATCAAAGCCCACCGCTTCGGCGTAGCGGGCAAAAAACAATACGTTGATGCTCATGCCTGGTCCGCCTTGAAATGCCCGCTTTTGCCGCCAAGCTTTTCCAGCAGGCGGATACTTTCGATGGTCATGCCGCGGTCCACGGCCTTGCACATGTCGTAGATCGTCAGCGCCGCGACGCTGGCGGCGGTCAGCGCCTCCATCTCCACGCCGGTCTGGCCGCTGAGCTTGCAGCGCGCAAGGATATGCACGGCGTCCACGCCGTCGGCGCGCAGCTCAACCTTTACACCGGTCAGCATCAGCGGGTGGCACAGCGGAATCAGATCACTGGTTTTTTTCGCCGCCTGAATCCCGGCAATACGGGCCACGGCAAACACGTCGCCCTTGGGGTGGGCGCCGTCGACAATCATTTTCAGGGTGTCGGGCAGCATGCGCACCCGCGCTTCGGCCACGGCCTCGCGGAACGTCACGGCTTTGTCAGTGACGTCGACCATGTGGGCGCGACCTTGGGAATCGAGATGAGTCAGCACAGGGATACTCCTGATCAGGAGCGGCAATTGTAAACCCGTGAGTCAAATTTGCGCAGAGCTGTTTATCCCATGAATAAAGGGGCGCAATGCGCCCCTCTATGCATGACAACACCAGGTTAGAAGCGGAAGGTGAATCCGGCATTGATCCCGTTGTTGTTACCGCGGTTGGACAGCAAACCGCTGTAGTTCAAGGACACCAGCGTGTCCTTGGTCAAGGCCATTTCCGCGCTGGCCTTGATCACCGCGCCATCACGCGCCACGGGCACGCTGTTGACAGCGAAGGCGGTGTCGCTGCCGGCAAACTTCAGCGAGGCGTCACGATCGGTGTCGCCAAACTGATGCTCCCAACCCAGCTCGCCGCGCAAGGTGACGGCCGAGGTCGAGCTGACCGGCAATTGGGTATGCGCGCGCAGGCCCAGGGTGGACAGCGTGGCGTCCTGGCTTTGCTTGCTGGCATGCAAAGCGGCGGCGCCGCCCTTCTCTTTGAACGAATCACTTTGGTAGTTCAGGTACGTCAGGTTGGCGAAGGGTTCGAACAGGTTCCATTGGGTGTAGCCGATCTCGGCAAACACCTGGTCGGTCCGCGCGTTGTAGTCGGCCTTGTCGTAGTCCGACTGGTTGGCGTAAGCCACGCGGCGCGAAGTGTCCAGGCGATGCCAGGTGGTGGCGCCACCCAAGCGCAGGGCAATCGCCTCGAAGCGTTTGCCGCCATAGACCGACAGGTGATAGTTGTCGCTGTCCGCCGAAGCCGACTCACCATTGAGATGGCTCTGGGTGTAGCCGGTCGCTGCGCCCACACGCCAGCCGTCGCCAACCTCGGTGTCCAGCCCCAGCAGCACACCACTGGTGGACGAGGAATAACCGCTGGCATTGTTGTCGCCGCTGACGTTGTTGCGACCACCCAACAGTTGCACCCAGCCGCCGTTGTCGCGGGCGTCGATCTGCGCACTGGAGTCCAGTGACTGAGCCTGTTGCAGCCGGCCGTTGACCGCCTCACGAAGGTAGCGGCTGTCAGCCATTTGCGCTGCCGCCACATCCGAATGCAGTTGCCCTGACAGCTGCTTGAACGCCGCCTGCGCCTGGGCTGCCGAGTCTGAAGCGAGCAGGCTTTCATACACTGGGCTACCCGCGCCCAATGCCTCGGCCGCCGTCGCCACGGCGCGCTCGTTACGGGTTTGCGCAACGCTGGCAAAGGTCGTCTGGTTGCGTTCTACGGCCAGGGTCAGCGCGTTAGGCTGGTAATTGAGTTGAGTCCCGATGAACAGATAATTAGGCGAGATCGCCGCAAACTGTCCGTTGATACCCTGGGTGGCGGTGAGGATGTTGAACGGCTGGCCCAACAAGCTACGCGCCTCGGTGGCGGACAACAGGTTAGGGCTGTTCTCCAGAGACACGGTCACCACACCGCCATTGAGGGTGGCGACGCCGCTGCTCTGGATCTGGTCGCTTCGCCCGTTGGGGCCGACTTCGACGGCATATACCGAGCCCGGGTTGAAGGTCACGTCGCCCGTGTGCAGCGTGCCAATCGAGTGACCCGGTGCCACACGGCCACCGCTGTTGACGGTCAAGGCACCCACCGTGCCGTTGCCGGCCAGCGTGCCGCCCAGCGTGGTTATCACGCCGTTATCGGCATTGCGCGTGCCCACAGCGCTGTCATCCACGGTTACGGCGGACGTCAATGAACCGTCCACCGACAGCTTGCCGCCGCGCACCCACGTGCTGCCGGAGTAGGTGTTCTGGCCTTCCAGCACCAGTTCGCCATCGCCGGACTTGGCCAGACTGCCGACATAGGTCGTGCCGGTGAGCAAGTCTTTGCCACGGGCCAGCGTTGCCTGTTCGCGCGCATGGCCGATTTCGTATTCAAACTGATCATCGTCAGAGGCATTCGCCGGCAAACCGTTGAGCCAACCTTTTTGTTGCTGGGTGGCGGCCCAGGTCGCCTGCTCGGTGGCGTCCTCTACACGGCGGGCGCGAATGGCTTCATCGGAAATCGGGTTAGCCCAGATATCGCGTGTGCCGGTAGGCAATGCCACCGCCACCGAACCCAGGAACTGCCCCGGCCCCTGCATGGCTTTTTGCAGGTTGGGCAAGCCCCATCCGCTGACCACGCCGGGCACTTGCGGGGTGCCTGGCGCGGCATCGTGCACCGGTTGCAGGTTGTCGTAGGTACGGCCGCCAGTCAGGGTGCCCACGGGCGTGTCCGGACCGTCCGGCGCTTGCAGGCTGGAAGTGGTCAGCAACACATCACGGGCTTGGCTGGCGGTCATGTAAGGGAAGCGCTGGATCACCAGCGCCAACGCCCCGGAGACGCTCGGTGCTGCGGCCGATGTACCGTTGGCATTCGGGATGATTTCACCTTCTGGCCCGGTGGACGGAATCCCCGAGACGCCCATCACGCACCACCACTTGGAGGTGCCGCAACGGTTGTAGACCTGCGCGCTGGTCTCGTCGTAACCGGTGATCGAGAGGAATTTGCCTTCGATGTCCGGCTTGAAAAACGGCAGGTTGGCGTTGGTGTCCGGGTTGGCACCGTGGCTGTCGTTACCCGCCGAGATGATCTGGATAAAGGTGTTTTGCCGCGCCGCGTCGGCCATGGCGTCCATCCAGGTTTTCTGCCCGGCGTGGGCCTTGTCCCAGAACGGGCGATAGGCAGCCTTCATGTCGCGCAAGTTGTCCGCCGCACTGTCGCCGACATCGCCGAAGTGGTTTTCTACGTCGTTGCGCGAGTTCTGCCCCCAGCTCTGGTTGACGATCGACACATTCTTCGCGGCGAGCGCGTTGTAGCTGGCCATGAACGCGTTGTAGTCCAGATCGTTTGAGCCCTGGAAGCGGTTGTCGTCGGTGCCGCCGGTATTGGCGACAAAAATATTCGCGTCAAACGCGATGCCGTGCATGCCGGTGCCGTTGCGGCTGGCGCCAAGTACACCGGACATTTCCGTACCGTGGCCGTCGTTGATGGTGGGGTCGTACTCACCGGAAATACTGAAGTGCTCGCCTTTTTGAAACTCGCCGTCCGGGGTGTCGTGGAGATAGCGCGGGTGGGTGGCGTAGTACTCGCCGGTGGACGTCACCGCCTGCACGCGGTCCTGGCCCTGGGCATTCTTGCCCTGGAACTCGAAGTGCTCGGTGAGAATGCCCGAGTCCAGCACGCCCACGTTCACACCTTTGCCGGTCATGCCCAAGGCATAGGCGTAGTACGCGTTGGTGCGGTCCAGGCCGGAGTTGACCTGGGCTTCGGGGGTTTTCCAGGTTTGCGCGTTGGCGCTCCAGTCACGGGTAGCGGCGGCCCAGGATTGGCCGGCGTTCAGCTGCGCGCTGAGGTTGCTGCTGACGCCCGGCTCTACGTAGGTGTAGGGCTTGGCAGCCGGCAGGTTGGCGAGGATAGCCTTGGAAAAATCGAGAATATTGGTGGTGTAACGTCCGCTGTTGCTGAAGAGCCGGCTGCGGTAGTAATCCAACCGCGAGGCGTAGTCCAGCGGGCGCTTGGTGTCGCCGAGCATGGCGCCGATGGTCAGGTTTTCGGGTTGCAGCTCGTAGTTTTGCTTGAGGGCTGAATCGAACTTGCCGGACTGTGCGGCGAAGTCCTTGGCGGCCAGATCGACGATGTCTGCGTAACCAAAGCGCAGGTTCTTGTAGACATCGGTGTTGGGGCCAAACGATGCCACGGCTTTCCTGAAGGCCGACTCCAACACCTGGGCGGTGTAGGGGTTGCTGTCATCTGCCCAGGCCATTGGGCCCTGACTCAGCCATAAGGCCAGGCCGAGTGCGATGGGCGTGAGAGGTATCGACCTGAAACCTGAGGCGCGCTTACGTTGAGACAAAGTGGAGCCATTACCTGCTACTTCCATGTTCCTTTCCCTTTGGATATGTGCGTCGTCAATGAGCGATGTATCGGGCTTTTTGTAATAGGCAGGGTCACGCAGAAAACCCACACGGGTCTTCAAAACGTCGTCGAATCAATGAGCTGGATTTCCGACGGGGGTCACGCAATGTTCTTATGGTTTTTGCGGCGAGAAAAAATGTAACAAAATAATTACAAAGTCCACAAGCACCCACGGCGCTAAATCGCAGGCAAATGTCGCACATAACAAAAACCCCGGATTTCGTGAGAAATCCGGGGTGGTTCGTGGCATTTAGCCACCAACTACGACAGGGTCATGTTTTTACAGGTGGGACTCGGCGTACTCGGCCAGGATCGAACGAGGCACCCCTTGCAGCGCGATATGCACGCCGTTCGGGAAGTCCTTGAAGCGTTCCGTCAGGTAAGTCAGCCCGGAGCTGGTCGCGGACAGGTAAGGCGTGTCGATCTGTGCCAGGTTGCCCAGGCACACCACTTTGGAACCGGCGCCGGCGCGCGTGATGATGGTTTTCATCTGGTGCGGCGTGAGGTTCTGGCATTCATCGATCAAAATCAGACTTTGCTGGAAGCTGCGACCTCGGATGTAGTTGAGGGATTTGAACTGCAACGGCACTTTGCTGAGGATGTAATCGACGCTGCCATGGGTGTTTTCGTCATCCATGTGCAAGGCTTCGAGGTTGTCGGTGATCGCGCCCAGCCACGGTTCCATTTTTTCTGCTTCGGTGCCGGGCAAGAAGCCAATTTCCTGGTCCAGGCCCTGCACACTGCGGGTGGCGATGATGCGGCGATAACGCTTGGTCACCATGGTCTGCTCGATGGCGGCGGCCAGGGCGAGGATGGTTTTCCCCGAACCTGCGGCGCCGGTCAGGTTGACCAGGTGGATGTCCGGGTCGAGCAGCGCATACAGCGCCAGGCTCTGGTAGATGTCACGCGGTTTCAGGCCCCAGGCTTCTTGGTGCAACAGGGGTTCCTGATGCAGGTCGAGGATCAGCAGTTTGTCGACCTGGATTTCTTTGATCCAGCCCACAAACCCCTGTTCGTCGATGATGAACTCATTGATATGCACGGCCGGCAGGTTGTCGGTCAGCTGTACCTGGTGCCAGGTGCGGCCGTGGTCCTGACGGGTTTCAACTTTGCTGACGCGGTCCCAGAACGAGCCGGTCATGGTGTGATAACCGCGCGACAACATCGACACGTCGTCGACGAGTTGGTCGGTACTGTAGTCCTCGGCAGCGATCCCACACGCTCGTGCCTTGAGGCGCATATTGATGTCTTTGGTCACCAGCACCAGGCGCAAGTCCTTGTCACGCGCGTGCAGGTCGATCAATTGGTTGATGATTTTATTGTCGTTCAGGTTTTCCGGCAGCAGGCTGTTGGGCTCGCTGCGCTTGTTCATCAGAATCGACAACAAGCCCTTGGGCCCGCTTTTGCCACGCTGGATCGGCACGCCGACTTCAACGTCCTCGGGCGAGGCTTCGCCCAAGGTCTTGTCGATCAGGCGAATGGCCTGGCGGCATTCAGCGGCAACGCTGTGGTGGCCACTTTTGAGTTTGTCGAGCTCCTCAAGCACGATCATGGGGATGGCGACGTGGTGTTCTTCGAAGTTAAGCAGTGCGTTTGGATCGTGAATCAATACGTTGGTATCAAGCACATAAAGGATTGGCTGGTCGGAAGAAGGGTTACGTCCATGATCATCCATACTCGGTCACCTTTGTGGGAGCCAGTCGACGCAATACCACAACAGTGCTGCGCCTCGATTCGACCACCGACTGCACCGTAGTGACGTCAAGTGCAGTGCCCACATGAGGAGTCTTGGAAGACGCCACCTGTGTTGCAGGTTTCGGCGATCTGACTTCGTAATACCGCAAAAGCGATGACAGGAAAAAGCACTTTGACGCTTTTTTGAAGTTTATTTTTCAGGATGACGAATAGCACTAGCCGAGTGCCAGCCACCCCGTTAAAGTCGGAAGTCCGCCTGCATCGAAATGTCGCACAAAATCACCCCAAAAACGCCTCATCCCCAACAGGGCCGGGCACTTGCGCTTTTTCAGCGAAACGCCTCCCGGCAGTCCTGCCAACCCAGCCCACTTTGCGCCGTTGCCTGCAGCAACATCGGCAACGCGACCCGTGCCTTGTCCTGGGTGTCGTGAAACACAATTACGCCTTTGCGCCACAGCAACATCAATGTCAGCACCCGCTGCGCGGACTCATCAGCCTTGAGTTTGCCCGGTTCGTCCTGGGAATCGATGTCCCACAGCGCCACCTGTAAACCTTGCGCCTGGAAAAAGCCCTGGCTGTCGGCGCGACGCTGGCCATAGGGCGGGCGAAACAGCGGCACGTAGTTTTCCGGCATCAGGTTCTGCGCCAGCGCAGCACTGCGGGTGATCGAGCTTTGCCAGTCGACCCAATGGCTGTGGGACCGGTACTGCCAACCCTGGGTGCCTACGCACTGGCCTTGGTACAGCGCCTGCACATCGGCGGCGGAACTGCGCTCCACACGGGTTTGCAGGCTGCTGCCGAGGGCGAAGAAAGTGGCGTTCATCTTTTGCTTGCGCAGGTAGTCGGTGAGCCAGTCGGTATTGCCGCTGACCGGCGCAGGGCCGCCGTCGAAGGTCAGCAGGAACAGGCGGTCGTTGAGTTCATCGCCATTGCGTTCGTGGTCGCCAAAACGCAGGACTTCACTGCTGATTTGTGGGAACAGTGCGGCTTTGCGCAGCAGTTCGTCGAGGTAGCGTTCGTGGAAATTGTGGCTGGGGTTGGCCCAGCCTATATAGAAGGAGTTGTCGCTGACCTGGAATTTGCCGGCTTGCTCGCGCAGGTCGTCCATGCTTTCGACCAGGTAGCAGAATGAGGCGTCTTCTTCGCAGCTTTGTTGAGCGAAGGTGTAGTTTTCCAACAGGCGCTGCCAGAGCTGGCGGCGCAGGTCGTCGATGGCGGCCAGGTTGATGATCTTCAGCCCCAGGCGTTGTTTGAGCGCGGCTTCGTCCTGGGCTTCGCTGGCGATTAAGCTGTGGGCGAACATCAGGATCTCGGCGCGAGAAGCGACATCGAACAGCGCGGGGCTGCTGAGCTTTTCAGGCCAGGTGGTGCGGTCCAGACTGGCTACGTCAACCGGCGCCGCCTGGGCGCCCAGGCACAGCAAACAAGCTGACAGTAAAAACGCAATTCGCACACGGGGTCTCCCTTTCCAGAGTTGTCGGGCACTATAGCCGATCGTCCGGGCTGGGTTATTGGGTTGGTGGGCATATCCGTTATTTGGGTGATGGCCGAAATGGAAGCCGAACTCAATCGAATGTGGGAGCGGGCTTGCCTGCGAGGGCATCAACCCGGTGTACCTGATTGACCGAGTTGTCTGCATCGCAGGCAAGCCAGCTCCCACAGAAAAGCCAAGCACTGCGGTGCTGGCAGTTGAACTCGGTCAACGTGTGGGAGCGGGCTTGCTCGCGAAGGGGGTGGATCCGTCAGCTCATGGGTAGCTGGCACACTGCCTTCGCGAGCAAGCCCGCTCCCACATTTGGAGCTCAGCGCATCAGATAGAGGTGTGTTGCTGTGCGCTTGATCCGCTTCTACCACTCAGGTCGGCTACCAGGTCGCCGTGCTCTGCTTTTGATCTGACAGGCCCCGTCAACCAGCTGGCCGAACGCAGGCGAGGCGCCGAGTGGTGAGTGGTTACCTTTGGCTGGGCCGGCATGCCGGGCGTTTGCCAAAAGCGACCCGCCGTCAGCGCGCAACCACCAGCCGCCGTTACCGCGGCAATGGATATACGCACACCCACAGCAGCCCCCTATCACCATCATAGGTGGAGTCAAACCCCGCGACCCCCTAGAATCCCCCCCACGATTACAGGAGCCAACTTCATGCTGATGGTGATTTCCCCCGCCAAAACCCTCGACTTCGAGTCCAAGCCGGTCACCCCGCGCTTCACCCAGCCGCAATACCTGGACCACTCCCAGGCGCTGATCGAACAACTGCGTGAACTGAGCCCTGCCCAAATCAGCGACCTGATGCACGTCTCCGACAAGATCGGCGGCCTCAACGCCGCGCGCTTCGGCAGCTGGACCCCAGCCTTCACGCCAGAAAACGCCAAGCAGGCCTTGCTGGCCTTCAAGGGCGACGTCTACACCGGCCTCAACGCCGAAACCTTCAGCGACGCCGATTTCACCTACGCCCAGGACCACCTGCGCATGCTCTCGGGCCTGTACGGCCTGTTGCGCCCGCTGGACCTGATGATGCCGTACCGCCTCGAGATGGGCACCAAGCTGGCCAACGCCCGCGGCAAGGACCTCTACGCCTTCTGGGGCACCCGCATCAGCGAGTGGCTCAACGAAGCGCTTGCCGAACAAGGCGATGACGTGCTGCTCAACCTGGCCTCCAACGAGTACTTCTCGGCGGTCAAACGCACGGCCCTGAACGCGCGGATCATCAACACCGAGTTCAAGGACCTGAAAAACGGCCAGTACAAGATCATCAGCTTCTATGCCAAAAAAGCCCGCGGCATGATGAGCCGCTTTGTGATCCAAGAGCGCATCAACGATCCGGCCAAGCTCAAGCAGTTCGATCTGCAGGGCTATCGCTTCAACGCCGAGCAGTCCAAGCCGGACAACCTGGTGTTCCTGCGCGATCACGCACCGGAATAAAGCCGTACCCGCTCTAAAAAACACTGAAATCCAACTGTGGGAGCGGGCTCGCTCGCGAAGACTGGTCGAGTCAGAACATCGGTTACTGACAGACCGCCTTCGCGAGCAAGCCCGCTCCCACATTTTGTGTGCGCATTTCAGGCCCACAATCGTCATTAATCTGGCGCCAAAAAATATCCTGTCGCATTCCTAACGAATCTTTCACTCGACATTTCTGAATTTTTTTCGTAGTGGCACCACTTTTTTAAAACACTAGTGGCACAAAACTATCCCTTCGTGCCAACTACCTGTAACTACTGGCCCAAATTGCAAGTGCTATCAATATAGTACCAGTGCCATCTTTTCTAATATTTCAAGAAATTTCAGAAAACAGGATGAGTGGCCAGGAACTTCACCTTAAAGCACCGCTCATACCACCGGTAACGAAATTCTCTGTTGCTGTAAGAGATGACTTACATGGCGACCAACGGAAGTAGCAAAGTTGTCACATTTAACTTTGACTCAGGGGTCATATTACAAACAGATTAGTTAAGCGCGGCGACAAGGATGCATTGCCACCCACTATAAGGCCAAGGCTCAGCTTCCCCTAATGGGTCAGTGAGACAACCCAAGGCATTGATACTTAAAGGCTTACAGCCTCTATCAAGGCTCTGCGGCACTGGCGCCAGGCCCTTCTCCCAGGAAGGCCGGCTGCATTACAGGGCAAGCCCCAATAACAAGGCCACGTTTCGCACAACTTGAGTGCAATAGTTAGTCACTCGTTATTCAACATGCCTGTACGCGGCAAGTCGGCGTCTATTCGCCCAACTTTCGCGGCATCAGTGACGCTTGCAAACATGAACTCCGGCCATCTAATTGGCATGATTAATATCGTCTTCAATGACAAAGAGGTAAATGCGATGCGCATCAGCATATTTGGTTTGGGTTACGTTGGCGCAGTGTGTGCCGGTTGCCTGTCTGCCCGTGGCCACGAAGTGGTCGGCGTGGACATCTCCAAGGAAAAGATTGACCTGATCAATGCGGGCAAATCGCCAATCGTTGAACCGGGTCTGGGCGAACTGCTGAGCCAGGGTATCGAGACCGGGCGGCTGCGCGGCACGACCAATTTCGCCGAGGCCATCCGCGATACCGACTTGTCGATGATCTGCGTGGGCACGCCCAGCAAGAAAAACGGCGACCTGGAACTCAACTACATCGAATCGGTATGCCGCGAGATCGGTTTTGTCCTGCGTGACAAAACCACCCGCCACACCATCGTGGTCCGCAGCACCGTATTGCCGGGCACCGTGGCCAATGTGGTGATCCCGATCCTCGAAGACTGCTCCGGCAAGAAAGCCGGCGTCGACTTCGGTGTTGCGGTCAACCCGGAATTCCTGCGTGAATCCACCGCCATCGCCGACTACGACCTGCCACCGATGACCGTCATCGGCGAGTTCGACAAAGCCTCCGGCGATGTCCTGCAGTCGCTGTACGAGGAACTCGACGCGCCGATCATCCGCAAGGACATCGCCGTTGCCGAAATGATCAAGTACACCTGCAACGTGTGGCACGCCACCAAGGTGACCTTCGCCAACGAAATCGGCAACATCGCCAAGGCCGTCGGCGTCGATGGTCGCGAAGTGATGGAAGTGGTCTGCCAGGACAAAACCCTCAACCTGTCCCAGTACTACATGCGCCCAGGCTTCGCGTTCGGCGGTTCGTGCCTGCCCAAAGACGTACGCGCCCTGACCTACCGTGCAGGCTCCCTGGACGTGGAAGCGCCGCTGCTCAACTCGCTGATGCGCAGCAACGAATCCCAGGTGCAGAACGCCTTCGACATCGTCGAAAGCCACGACAAGCGCAAAGTCGCCCTGCTGGGCCTGAGCTTCAAGGCCGGCACCGATGACCTGCGTGAAAGCCCACTGGTGGAACTGGCGGAAATGCTGATCGGCAAGGGCTACGACCTGAGCATCTACGACAGCAACGTCGAATACGCCCGTGTTCACGGCGCGAACAAAGACTACATCGAAGGCAAGATCCCGCACGTGTCGTCCCTGCTCAACTCGGACTTCGACGCGGTGATCAACAACTCCGACGTCATCATCCTTGGCAACCGCGACGAGAAATTCCGTGCCCTGGCGCATAACGCACCACACGGCAAGCAAGTGGTCGACCTGGTGGGCTTCATGTCCAAGGCCACCAGCGTGAGCGGCCGCACCGAAGGCATTTGCTGGTAACAGCAACAGCAAGTTCCGGGCTGCAAGCGTACCAATCCCCAGCGCTTGCAGCCTGGAGCCTTCTTCACCTTCGGATGACGCTTATGTCCAAGTTAAAACACGTACTGCTCCAATCCGCCGGCTGGCTGTTGTTTTTGAGCCTGCTGATGGGACTCGCCCTGCTGCTACCGGCGAGTACGTTCGACTCCGAGTCGAAGAATTTTATTTTCCTGATTGGCGCCGTCGGCATCTGGCGCTACTCGATGGGTGCTACGCATTTCTTTCGCGGCATGCTGTTTCTGTACGTGGTCTACCCACACCTGCGCCGCAAAGTGCGCAAGCTGGGCAAAGCCGCCGACCCCTCCCATGTATTCCTGATGGTCACAAGCTTTCGTATCGACGCGCTGACCACCGCCCAGGTGTACAGCTCGGTGATTCGCGAGGCCATCGAATGCGGCTTCCCGACCACCGTGGTCTGCTCGCTGGTGGAAATGAGCGATGAGCTGCTGGTGAAAAGCCTGTGGGAACGCATGAACCCGCCGGACCACGTGAAGCTTGATTTTGTGCGCATCGCCGGCACCGGCAAACGCGACGGTCTGGCCTTTGGCTTTCGCGCCATCTCCCGCCACCTGCCGGATGACCGCGCCGTGGTTGCGGTGATCGATGGCGACACCGTGCTCGCCGAAGGTGTGGTTCGCAAGACCGTGCCGTGGTTCCAGCTGTTCGGCAATGTCGGCGGCCTGACCACCAACGAGTTCTGCGAAGTGCGCGGCGGCTACATCATGAGCGAATGGCACAAACTGCGCTTCGCCCAACGCCACATCAACATGTGCTCCATGGCCCTGTCCAAGCGCGTGCTGACCATGACCGGGCGCATGTCCGTGTTCCGTGCCAGCGTGGTCACCGACCCGGGCTTTATCGCCGACGTTGAAAGCGACTCGCTGCAACACTGGCGGCTGGGCCGTTTCAAGTTTTTGACCGGCGATGACAAGTCCAGCTGGTTCAGCCTGATGCGCCTGGGCTACGACACGTTCTACGTGCCGGACGCCGCGATCAACACCGTGGAACACCCGCCGGAAAAGAGCTTTATCAAAGCCAGCCGCAAGCTGATGTTCCGCTGGTACGGCAACAACCTGCGCCAGAACTCCCGTGCCCTGGGCCTGGGTGTACGCCGGCTCGGCCTGTTCACCAGCGTGGTGCTGTTCGACCAGCGTGTGTCGATGTGGACCTCCCTGCTTGGCCTGACGGTGGCCTTTATCGCCACCTTCAAATACGGCGGCGCATTCATCCTCGCGTACCTGCTGTGGATCGGCATCACCCGCCTGATCCTGACCCTGCTGCTGTCGTGCTCCGGCCACAAGATCGGCCCGGCCTACCCGGTGATTCTCTATTACAACCAGATCATGGGTGCGCTGGTGAAGATCTACGTGTTCTTCCGCCTTGATCAACAGTCCTGGACCCGCCAGGACACCAAACTGACCCGCGATTTGGCCAGCTTTCAACGTTGGTTCAACACCTGGTCGTCTCGGACCATGACCTTCTCCGCCGGCAGCATTTTCGTCGCCGTGTTGCTGATGATGGTCTGACCCTGCCAAGCCTGAATTAACTAGGAACTACACACCATGAATAGCCAAGTAAACGCCAACGTTGTCCACGAATCCGAAGCCCAGCGCCAACATGCCCGGGTGAAAATCCCGGCCAAGCTGCGCTTCTTCAACACCGACCGCACCCAGACCGAAGCACGGGTGATCGACCTGTCCGCCGGCGGCCTGGCGTTCACCGCCACTCAGCCGTTGACCGTCGGTGAAGTGCACAAGGGCCGCCTGCAATTTGTCATCGATAACCTCGGCCTGGCGATGGACGTAGAGCTGCAGATTCGCTCCTATGACCGCCAGACCGGCCGCACCGGTTGCCAGTTCCAGAACCTGGACGCCCAGGATATTTCCACCCTGCGCCACCTGATCACCTCGCACTTGTCCGGTGACATCGTGACCATGGGCGACGTGCTGGCGACCCTGCAGCGCGACAACTTCACCAAGGCGCGCAAGGTCAAGGACGACGGCAGCAACATGAGCGCCGCGGGCCGCCTGCGCGCCGTGGTGTTCAGCGCAGGTATCTTCATCGTCGGCCTGGCAGCGTTCGGTTTCATCTTTAAATCGGTGTACGGCATGTACTTCGTCAGCCACGCTCAGGCTGGCCTCGTCAGCGTGCCGGGCATGAACGTGACCATGCCGCGTGACGGCACCGTGCAAAGCCTGCTCAAAGGTGACGCGGTCGCCGCCAAAGGCGCGCCACTGGCGACCTTCAGCACCAGCATGCTCGATGTGCTCAAGGGCCATCTGGACGAAGACCAACTGCAACCGGCCAAGGTTGAGGAGCTGTTCGGCAAGCAAATGACCGGCACCCTGACCTCGCCTTGCGATTGCGTGGTTGCCCAGCAACTGGTCGCCGACGGTCAGTACGCCAGCAAAGGCGATGTGATCTTCCAACTGGTGCCACGCGGCAGCCTGGCCAATGTGGAAGCGCGCTTCACCTACCGCCAGTTCGCCGACGTTCGCCCAGGCACACCGGTGAGCTTCCAGGTGGCCGACGAAGAACAGATCCGCACCGGCACCATCGTCAGCAGCACCAGCCTGAACAGCGCCGACCTGTCTTCCGACATCCGCGTGCAGATCAAGCCGGATGCGCCGCTGGACAGCACCTACGCCGGTCGCCCGGTAGAAGTGACCAGCGACCGCGGCCCATCGCTGAACTGGTTGATCGATAAAGCCACGGCTCACGGTCTGTAAGCGAGGACATGCCTGTGACGACTCCTATTCCGACTACTCCACAATCCTTGTGGGAGCGGGCTTGCTCGCGAAGGGATCAGCGCGGTATGCCTGATGTACCGCGTCGCCTGCTTCGCGAGCAAGCCCGCTCCCACATTGGATCTCTGTGCACACTGGCATTGGCGATCTCTTTGACTGGTTGCGCCGGCCTGCCCGACCAGCGTCTGGCCAACGAAGCCCTCAAGCGTGGCGACACGGTCACCGCCCAGCAAAATTACCAGCAGCTGGCAGACCTGGGTTACAGCGAGGCCCAAGTAGGCCTGGCCGATATCCAGGTGACCACCCGTGACCCCGAGCAAATCCGCCAGGCCGAAGCCACCTACCGCGCGGCCGCCGATACCTCGCCACGCGCCCAGGCCCGTCTGGGTCGCCTGCTGGTCGCCAAGCCCGGTGCCACCGAGGCCGAGCAGCACGAGGCTGAAGGCCTGCTGAAAAAAGCCTTTGCCAATGGCGAAGGCAATACCCTGATTCCGCTGGCGATGCTGTACCTGCAATACCCGCACAGCTTCCCCAACGTGAATGCCCAGCAACAGATCAGCAAGTGGCAGGCGGCGGGTTACCCGGAAGCAGGTTTGGCTCAGGTGCTGCTGTATCGCACCCAGGACACCTACGACCAGCATCTGGATGACGTGGAGCGCATCTGCAAGGCCGCGCTGAACACCACCGACATCTGCTACGTCGAGCTGGCCACGGTCTACCAGAAAAAAGCCGAGCCGGAAAAACAGGCCGAGCTGCTCAAGCAAATGGAAGCCGGCTACAGCCGTGGCACCGTCACCGCACAGCGTGTCGACAGCGTGGCCCGCGTGTTGGGCGATGCAACCCTGGGCAAGACCGACGAGAAAACCGCGCAAGCCCTGCTGGAAAAAATCGCCCCCGGCTACCCCGCTTCCTGGGTCAGCCTGGCGCAACTGCTCTACGACTTCCCGGAACTGGGCGACGTCGATCAAATGATGAAGTACCTGGACAATGGCCGCGCCGCCGACCAGCCGCGCGCCGAGCTGTTGCTGGGCAAGCTCTATTACGAAGGCAAGTGGGTCCCGGCAGATGCCAAGGCCGCCGAAGCACATTTCGAGAGAGCCGTGGGCAAGGAAGTGGCCGCCGATTACTACCTCGGCCAGATCTACCGCCGTGGCTACCTGGGCAAGGTCTATTCGCAAAAAGCCCTCGACCATTTGCTCACTGCTGCGCGCAACGGCCAGAACAGCGCCGACTTCGCCATCGCGCAATTGTTTTCCCAAGGCAAGGGCACCCAGCCCGACCCATTGAACGCCTACGTCTTCAGCCAGTTGGCTAAAGCCCAGGACACGCCAGAGGCCAATGACTTGGCCACGCAGCTCGAAGCCCCGCTCACGCCAGAGCAACGCGCCGAAGGCCAACGCCTGGTGCAACAGGAACTGGCCGCGCGCGGCACCCTGGCCCAGAGCACGCTGCAACTGCACGCCCTGCAAGAAGAAGACGGCGAGGAATCCCTATGAAGCTCAACCCATTCGTCAAGGCCGGCATCGGCCTGACCTTCGCCCTGCTGTGGTCGTGCCCGACCCTGGCCGCGCTGACCGAAGCCAAGAACTTCGGCCTGGAAGTCAAAGCCACCGCGCAATCGGAAGATGACCGCGACCTCGGCACGCAGAAAGGCGGCGACGTCAACGGCATCGGCCTTGACCTGCGCCCGTGGGTCTACGGCGAAAGCGGCGCGTGGAGCGCCTACGCCATGGGCCAGGCGGTCGTGTCGAGCGACATCATCGAGACCGACACGCTGCAACAGTCCTCCGATGACACCACCGAACAATCGAGCAACGACGACCGCAAAGCCAAAAAGAACTACCTGGCCCTGCGCGAGTTCTGGGTCGGCTACAGCGGCTTTACGCCCTACCCTGGCGAGATCCTCAAGTTCGGCCGCCAGCGCCTGCGCAATGACGACGGCCAATGGCGCGATACCAACATCGAGGCGCTGAACTGGACCTTCGACACCACCTTGCTCAAGGCCAACGTCGGCGCTGCCGAACGCTTCAGCGAATACCGCACCGACCTCAAGGAACTGTCGCCCAAGGACAAGGACCGCCAGCACTTCTACGCTGACGCCGCCTACCAGTGGACGCCAGGGCAGTGGATCGGCCTGCGCGGTCACCACACCCACGACGACGGCAAGCTCGACTACGCCGAACCGGGCGTGGCCACCGACCCGTTGGACAAGCGCGAAAACGGCGACCTGACCTGGCTCGGCATCGAAGCCAACAGCGACGCCTACAACTGGCGCAACACCAACACCGTTAACTACTGGGCCAGCGTCACCGGCATGAAAGGTGACCGCGACACGGTCAACGCACTCAACGCCGACGGCACCCGCCCCACCCAGGCCAAGCGCAGCGATGACGTGAGTGGCTGGGCCACCGACCTGGGCGTGCGCCTGCGCCTGGACCCGCAATGGCAAGTCGGCGCGGCGTACTCCCGCGCAAGTGCCAACTACGAGCAGAACGGCCTGCAAAGCAACCGTTCGAACTGGACCGGCACCCAGTCGCGCGTGCACCGCTTCGGCGAGGCGTTTCGCGGCGAGATGAACAACATGCAGTCCATGAGCCTGTTCGGTTCCTGGCAGCTGCGCGAGGACTATGACGCCAGCCTGGTCTATCACAAATTCTGGCGCGTGGACGGTAACAAACCGGTGGGCAGCAACGGCATCGATGCCGTGCAGAACAACACCGATGACGTGACCGGCGCGATCCTGTCCAGCACTTCCCTGCCGCTTGAAGACGGCAAGAAAGACCTGGGCCAGGAGATGGACCTGGTGGTCACCAAGTACTTCAAGAAAGGCCTGTTGCCGGCGGCGCTGAGCCAGTCGATCGACGAACCGTCGGCCCTGGTGCGCTTGCGTGCCGGTGTGTTCAAGCCAGGTGACGCGTATGGCAGCCAGGTCGACTCGTACATGCATCGCGCCTTTGTCGACGTGATCTGGAAGTTCTGATGGGAGCCTGCGCAATGATTCCTCAAAAAATGCTGGTTGCCGCGATGCTGATGGCCAGTGCCACAGCCTTCGCCGACACCCCGCAGCAGGGCAAGGCGCCGACCATCGCCAAAGAACTGCAACAGGCCAAGACCTACACCATCTCCAGCCCGCCGACCGCGCCGCTGGAAATGGCCAAGCCTGCCCTGCCGGACCTGTCGGGCTACACCGCCGCGGCGATGGAAAAGAAGATCGTCAGAAGCAAACCCGGCAAGGTCAGCATCCGCCGCATGATGCAGGAGGACGCGCTGAAGGACTTTATCGGCGGCGATAACAAGATGGCCGAATGGGTGGTGCGCCAGCACGGCATTCCTCAGGCGATCTTTGTCGACGACGGCTACCTGAACCTCAAGGACCTGCTCGGCAAAGTGCCCAAGCAATACCTGAGCGAAACCTCACCGGGTGTGTTTCTGGCCAAGCTGCCGATCGTGGTCGGGCGCAAGGGCATTCTGGAAATCGACAAGAAGACCCAGGAGCTGCGCCTGTCCCAGCAAGCCGGTTCGTTCCTGATCAACGACGGCCAGTTGTTTGTGCGTGACACAAAGATCACCGGCTGGAATGAAAAGACCAATGGCCCGGCGCTGTTTCAGTCGCCCAAGGAGTTTCGCCCGTTCCTGCTGGCCTGGGGCGGCACCGAGACTTACGTCGCCAACAGCAAAATGGCGAGCTTCGGCTACGCCAACAGTAAGTCGTACGGGGTGAGTATTTCCCAGTACACGCCGAACATGGCCAAGGTGCTCAAGCGCCCTGAGCCGACCGGCTGGATCGTCGATTCCGAGTTCTCGGACATGTGGTACGGCTTCTACTGCTACGAAACCACCGGCTTTGTGCTCAAGGGCAATACCTACAAAGACAACATCGTCTACGGCATTGACCCGCACGACCGTTCCCACGGCCTGATCATTGCGGACAACACCGTCTACGGCACCAAGAAGAAGCACGGCATCATCATTTCCCGGGAAGTGAACGACAGCTTCATCTTCAACAACCGCAGCTACGACAACAAGTTGTCGGGCCTGGTGATCGACCGTAACAGCGTGAACAACCTGATTGCCGACAACGAGATCTACCGCAACCACACCGACGGCATCACGCTCTATGAGAGCGGCGACAACCTGCTGTGGGGCAACAAGGTGATCAGCAATCGTCGCCACGGCATTCGCATCCGTAACAGCGTGAACATTCGCCTGTACGAAAACACCTCGATGGCCAACGGCCTGACCGGCGTGTACGGCCACATCAAGGATTTGACCGACACCGACCGCGACATCGCGCTCGACCCGTTCGACGCCAAGGTTTCGCTGATCGTGGTCGGCGGTGAACTGGCCGGTAACGGCAGCGGGCCGCTGTCGATCGACTCGCCCTTGAGTGTCGAGCTGTACCGCGTGTCGATGCTGGCGCCGACCAAATCCAGCGGCATCAGCTTCAACGGCGTGCTGGGTGATCGGCAGGAAGAAATTCTCGACCTGTTGGTGCGCCAACAGAAAGCCGTGCTGATCGACCCTGTCGAACGCCAGACCGAAATGCAGGACTGAGGATGACCCTTATGCACCCACACATGATCAAATTGCTGAGCCTCTCGGGTCTGACCCTCGGCCTGCTGGCGGCCAGCCAAGGCGTGCGCGCCGATGACGTCAAAGCGCCGACCTTTACCGCCGAACCGTGCTGCAGCCTGTGCCCCGCGGCCCATGACGCGAAGAACTACACCACGCGTTATCAGCAGAACTTCACCACCCTGGTGCAAGCCCAGGGCGACTGGCTGTTCCGTACCCAGGAAGACCTGCGCACCGAATTTGACACCAGCCCCGCCGGCTACAAACGCATGCAACAGCTGCACGATGCGTTCAAGGCCAAGGGCGTGGAACTGGTGGTGGTTTACCAGCCGACCCGTGGCCTGGTGAACCGCAACAAGCTCAACCCCGAAGAGAAAGCCAAGTTCGATTTCGACAAGGCACTGGGTAACTACAAAACCATGCTGGGTCGTTTCGCCAAGATGGGTTACGTGGTGCCGGACTTGTCGCCGCTGACCAACGAGCAACTCCCGGATGAATTGCCGGCCCACGATTTCTATTTCCGCGGCGACCAACACTGGACGCCCTACGGTGCCCAGCGCACCGCGAAAATCGTCGGTGCCAAAGTGCGTGCGATGCCTGAGTTTGCGGACATTCCCAAGCGCGAATTCGAAACCAAGCGCTCCGGACGCATGGGCAAGACCGGCACCCTGCACAACATGGCCGGGCAACTGTGCGGCACCAGCTACGCGATCCAGTACATGGACCAGTTCACCACCGAGCCCAAGGGCGAAGCGGGCGACGGCGACTTGTTCAGCGATTCGGGCAACCCGCAGATCACCCTGGTCGGCACCAGCCACAGCGGCAAGAACTACAACTTCGCCGGCTTCCTGGAACAGGAAATCGGCGCCGACATCCTCAACGTCGCCTTCCCCGGCGGTGGCCTCGAAGGCTCGATGATCCAGTACCTGGGCAGCGACGAATTTCAGAAAACCCCGCCGAAAATTCTGATCTGGGAATTCTCGCCGCTGTACCGCCTCGACCAAGAGACCATCTACCGCCAGATGATGTCGCTGCTCGACAACGGCTGCGAAGGCAAGACCGCGCAGATGAGCGCCAGCACCACGCTCAAACCCGGCAAGAACGAATTGCTGGTCAACAGTTCGAACAAAGACCTGCGTAACAGCAGTCACCAGGTCGACATCCGCTTCGCCGACCCGTCGGTGAAAACCCTGCAAGCCACCCTCTGGTACATGAACGGGCGCCACGAGGACATCAAGATCGAGAAACCCGAAACATCCGATACAGACGGGCGTTTCGCCTTTGAACTGCGCACCGATGAAGACTGGGCCTCGCAGAACTTGCTGGCCGTGGAAGTGCAGGGTCCCGAAGCGGGCGCTGCCGCGCAGAAAGTCGAAGCGAAAATTTGCACACGCAACGTGTTCCCTGCCGGTGGTCAACAGACCGCATCGGCCGGGCAATGAGGTTACCTATGCAGAAGTTATTGATTCCAACGCTGCTGGGCCTGGCGATGTTCGCCGGTTCAGTCAACGCCGCCGCGCCACTGCGTCCACCTCAGGGCTATTTCGCCCCGGTGGAAGCGTTCAAGACCGGCGACTTCAAGAATGACTGCGACGCCATGCCGGCGCCGTACACCGGCTCGCTGCAATTTCGCAGCAAGTACGAGGGTTCGGACAAAGCCCGTTCCACCCTGAATGTGCAATCCGAAAAAGCCTTTCGCGACAGCACTGCCGACATCACCAAGCTGGAAAAAGACACCAGCAAGCGCGTGATGCAGTTCATGCGCGACGGCCGTCCGCAGCAGCTCGAATGCACGCTCAACTGGCTGACCAGCTGGGCCAAGGCAGATGCGTTGATGTCCAAGGACTTCAACCACACCGGCAAGTCCATGCGCAAATGGGCGCTGGGCAGCATGGCCTCGGCCTATGTGCGCCTGAAGTTCTCCGACTCCCACCCGTTGGCCAACCACCAGCAGGAGTCGCAGGTGATCGAAGCCTGGTTCAGCAAAATGGCCGACCAGGTCGTCAGCGATTGGGACAACCTGCCGCTGGAAAAAACCAACAACCACTCCTACTGGGCCGCCTGGTCGGTGATGGCGACGTCCGTCGCCGTCAACCGTCGCGACCTGTTTGATTGGGCCGTGAAGGAATACAAGGTCGGCGCCAACCAGGTCGATGACCAAGGTTTCCTGCCTAACGAATTGAAGCGTCAACAACGGGCGTTGTCGTATCACAACTACGCATTGCCGCCGCTGTCGATGATCGCAAGCTTTGCCTTGGTCAACGGCGTGGACTTGCGCCAGGAAAACAACGGCGCGCTCAAACGCCTGGGCGACAAAGTGCTGGCCGGGGTCAAAGACCCGGAGATCTTCGAGAAGAAGAACGGCAAAGAGCAGGACATGAAGGACCTCAAGGAAGACATGAAATTTGCCTGGCTTGAACCCTTCTGCACCCTCTACACCTGCGCCCCGGATGTGCTCGAACGCAAGCATGGCATGCAGCCGTTCAAGACCTTCCGGCTCGGCGGTGACCTGACCAAGGTCTACGACCCGACGCATGAAAAGGGCAACAAAGGAATCTGACGGAACCCGGTTACAAATGTGGGAGGGGGCTTGCCCCGATAGCAGTGTGTCATTGAACACAGATGGCGGCTGTTAGACCGCCATCGGGGACAAGCCCCCTCCCACCGTTTGAGCCGGTTTCGCCAGTAGCAATGTTGTACGGCCTCCCCCGAAATCGTGGGGGGGTTTGGGGGGGCTCTGGCCCTTGACTGTCTGTTAAACATGGAGAGATCGGGATGGTTTTCTCGTCCAATGTGTTCCTGTTTCTGTTCTTGCCGATCTTTCTCGGCTTGTACTACTTGAGCGGGCAACGCTATCGCAACCTGCTGCTGCTGATTGCCAGCTACGTGTTCTACGCCTGGTGGCGAGTGGACTTCCTGGCGCTGTTCGCCGCTGTAACGCTGTGGAATTACTGGATCGGCCTCAAGGTCGGTGCAGCAGGCGTGCGCACCAAGCCGGCCCAGCGCTGGCTACTGTTGGGCGTGGCGGTCGACCTGTGCATCCTCGGCTACTTCAAGTACGCCAACTTCGGCGTCGACAGCATCAACGTGATGATGAAGTCGGTGGGTCTGGAGCCGTTCATTCTCACCCACGTGTTGTTGCCGATCGGGATCTCGTTCTACATCTTCGAGTCCATCAGCTACATCATCGACGTGTACCGCGGCGACACCCCGGCCACCCGCAACCTCATCGACTTTGCGGCGTTCGTGGCGATCTTCCCGCACTTGATTGCCGGCCCCGTGTTGCGCTTTCGCGACCTGGCCGACCAGTTCAACAACCGCACGCACACCCTCGACAAGTTCTCCGAGGGCTGCACGCGGTTCATGCAGGGTTTCATCAAGAAGGTGTTCATCGCCGACACCCTGGCGGTGGTCGCCGACCATTGCTTCGCCCTGCAAAACCCCACCACGGGCGATGCCTGGCTGGGTGCGCTGGCGTACACCGCGCAGCTGTACTTCGACTTCTCCGGCTACAGCGACATGGCCATCGGCCTGGGCTTGATGATGGGTTTTCGCTTCATGGAAAACTTCAAGCAACCGTACATCAGCCAGTCGATCACCGAGTTCTGGCGGCGCTGGCACATCAGCCTGTCCACCTGGCTGCGTGACTACCTGTACATCACCCTGGGCGGCAACCGCAAAGGCACGCTGATCACCTACCGCAACCTGTTCCTGACCATGCTGCTCGGTGGTCTGTGGCACGGTGCGAACATCACCTACATCGTGTGGGGCGCCTGGCACGGCATGTGGCTGGCGATTGAAAAAGCCATCGGCCTCAACACCGCGCCGCGCAGCTTCAACGTGGTGCGCTGGGCCTTCACTTTCCTGCTGGTGGTGATGGGCTGGGTGATCTTCCGCTCCGAGAACCTGCACGTCGCCGGCCGTATGTACGGCGCAATGTTCAGCTTTGGCGAATGGTCGCTGTCGGAACTCAACCGCGCCAGCCTCACCGGCCTGCAAGTGGCAACCCTGGTGGTGGCATACGCAACGTTGGCGTTCTTCGGTCTGCGCGATTTCTACACCAACCGCCCCGCCGAGAAAGCCAAGCCGGCCGACCCTAGCCTGATCAAGGCCGTGCCGGGCGACAACCCGGACAGCATCCACCAGCCAGGTTTCACCGTCGGCCAGGACGCCGCCGTGCAGCCGGCCTACTGGACCGCTGACTGGCCACGCTACGCCATGCGCGGCGCTGTACTGCTGCTGTTCGTGGCGTCGATTCTGAAACTGTCGGCGCAGAGTTTCTCGCCGTTCCTTTACTTCCAATTCTGAGGGGAGCCGACCATGACCCGTTCATTCCGCGTCCTCTATATCGCGCTGTTCCTGCTGGTGCTGCTGGCCCTGGGCGCCTGGTCGATGCGCAGCTTCTTCGGCTTCAGCACCAATGCCGACGCGACCGTGCTTAACGGCCGCTGGACCAAGGCCGTCGAGACGCACTACGACGACCAGTTCCCGATCAAGCGCATCGGCACCAACCTGTGGGCCGCGCTGGACTACAAACTGTTCAACGAAGGCCGCCCTGGCGTGGTGCTGGGCCGCGATCACTGGTTGTACAGCGACGAGGAATTCAACCCGATCGTCAACGAAGACCAGAACCTGCAAGGCAACTACGCGCTGGTCGAAGGCGTGCGCCAGAAGCTCAAGGCTCAGGGCATTGAGTTGGTCATGGCGATTGTGCCGGCCAAGGTGCGCCTGTACCCGGAACACCTGGGCGAAGTGAAACCGGCGAGCATCCACGCCAACCTGTATGAGGACTTCCACGCCCGTGTCGCCGCCGACAAGATCATCGCGCCCGACCTGCTTGGCCCGCTGCAACAGGCCAAGCTGGGCGGCACGCAAGTGTTCCTGCGCACCGACACCCACTGGACCCCGGACGGCGCCGAAATTGCCGCCAAGCAACTGGCCAAGGTGATCACCGAAAAGGCCCCGCTCAGCGGTGAGCCGCAGCGCTTTGTCACCGAAGCCGAAAAAACCGAGCCGCATAAAGGCGACCTGCGTCTGTTCCTGCCGCTGGACCCGCTGTTCGAAAACCTGATGCCGCCCAAAGAGCCGCTGCAAAAACGCGTCACCCACCTGGCTGAAAACAAGGGCGACGATGGCCTGTTCAGCGACAGCGAAACCCCGGTGGCACTGGTCGGCACCAGCTACAGCGCCAACCCTAACTGGAACTTCGTCGGCGCCCTCAAGCAAGCCTTGCACAGCGACGTCATCAACTACTCCGAAGACGGCCACGGCCCGATTCTGCCGATGCTCAGCTACCTCAAAAGCGACGACTTCAAGAACAGCCCGCCACAGGTGCTGATCTGGGAGTTCCCTGAACGTTATCTGCCCGTCAACAACGAAATCGGTGATGCCGACCCGCAGTGGGTTGCGCAGCTTAAACAAGCCGGTTCGCGCCAACAGAACATGGCACTGAACACCCCAGCTAAAACCCAAAAATCCGAGACGCCCGACCGGGCGCAAAACTGAAAGAGAGGTAACTCACATGACTTTCACTACTACTCCGCGTCGTCTCGCCAAGACCCTGGCCATTGCTGCCGGCTTGAGCTTCGTATCGATGTCCGCCTTCGCCGGGGGCGACGCCGCCCTTTACGGCCCAACCGCGCCGAAAGGCTCAAGCTTTGTACGTGTGTACAACGCCAGCAACCAGGAAGTCAGCGCCACCGTCGGCGCCACCAACCTGAGCGACGTTGCGCCACTGGCCAGCAGCGATTTCAGCTTCATGCCCGGCGGTGACTACAGCGCCAAGGTCGGCAGCCAGACCGTGCCGGTCAAACTCGCCGCCGACCACTACTACACCCTGGTCAACAGCGGCAGCGGCCAGCCCCAGCTGATCGAAGAACCGCCGTTCAAGAACAAGCAGAAATCCCTGGTACGCGTGCAGAACCTCAGCGACAAGGCCCTGACCCTGAAAACTGCCGACGGCAAGACCGATGTGGTCAAGTCGGTGGCCGCCAAGGGCCGTGGCGAGCGCGAAATCAACCCGGTGAAGGTGAGCCTGGCGTTGTATGACGGTGACAAGAAAGTCGGCGATGTGAAGCCGGTGGCGTTGGAACGTGGTGAAGCGGCGGTGCTGTATGTCACCGGTTCCGGTTCGAGCATTTCGCCAGTCTGGGTGAAACGCCCAGTGTCGACCCGCTAATGATTTCTCTGTGGGAGCCGGGCTTGCCCGCGATGGCATCACCTCGGTGTCACTGACAGACCGAGTTGCCTGCATCGCAGGCAAGCCAGCTCCCACAGAGACCGAGACAAAAACAAGAGTGGAACGACAAACCTTCGTAGCTCTGACCCAAATCGATTCAAGGAGAAACCCCCATGATTCCAGTAATCCTTTCCGGTGGTAGCGGCTCACGTCTTTGGCCGCTTTCGCGTAAACAGTTCCCTAAGCAATTCCTGGCCCTGACCGGCGAGCACACCCTGTTCCAGCAAACCCTGGAGCGTCTGGTGTTCGAAGGCATGGACTCCCCTATCGTGGTCTGCAACAAGGACCACCGTTTCATCGTCAACGAGCAACTGAGCACGCGTAAGCTCGAATGCCAGCGCATCCTGATGGAGCCGTTCGGTCGCAACACTGCGCCGGCCGTGGCCCTGACGGCGATGATGCTGGTCAACGAAGGCCGCGACGAGCTGATGCTGGTGCTGCCGGCCGACCACGTGATTGACGACCAGAAAGCCCTGCAACGCGCCCTGGCCCTGGCCACCGTGGCCGCCGAGCGTGGCGAGATGGTACTGTTCGGCGTACCGGCCACCCGTCCGGAAACCGGTTATGGCTACATCAAGTCCACCAACGATTCGCTGCTGCCCGAAGGCGTGAGCCGCGTTGAACAGTTCGTCGAAAAACCCAATGAAAAACGCGCCGTCGAGTTTGTCAAAAGCGGCGGTTACTTCTGGAACAGCGGCATGTTCCTGTTCCGCGCCAGCCGCTTCCTCGAAGAGCTGAAAAAACACGATCCGGACATCTACGACACCTGCCTGTTGACCCTGGAACGCAGCGAGCAGACCGCCGACACCGTGACCTTCGACGAAGCCACCTTCGCCTGCTGCCCGGACAATTCCATCGACTACGCCGTGATGGAAAAAACCCAGCGCGCCTGCGTGGTACCGCTGAGCGCCGGCTGGAGCGATGTGGGTTGCTGGGCCTCGCTGTGGGCGGTCAACGACAAGGACGTTCACGGTAACGTCAGCAAAGGCGACGTGGTGATCCAGGACAGCCGCAATTGCATGATTCACGGCAACGGCAAGCTGGTGTCGGTGATCGGCCTGGACAACATCGTGGTGGTGGAAACCAAGGACGCGATGATGATTGCCCACAAGGACAAGGTCCAGGGCGTCAAGCAGATGGTCAGCACCCTGAACGACCAGGGCCGCAGCGAAACCCAGAACCACTGCGAAGTCTATCGTCCGTGGGGCTCTTACGACTCGGTGGACATGGGCGGCCGCTTCCAGGTCAAGCACATCTCGGTCAAGCCGGGCGCGTGCCTGTCCCTGCAAATGCACCACCACCGCGCCGAGCACTGGATCGTGGTCAGCGGCACGGCCGAAGTCACGTGTGACGAGAATGTGTTCCTGCTCTGCGAGAACCAGTCCACCTACATCCCGATCGCCTCGGTGCACCGCCTGCGCAACCCGGGCAAGATCCCGTTGGAAATCATCGAAGTGCAATCGGGCAGCTACCTGGGCGAAGACGATATCGAGCGGTTCGAAGATATCTACGGACGCTCCACCCCGGTAGAACGTGGCGTGTCGGTGAAAACTATCGCGCAGTAAAACAGTCGTAGAAAGAAGCCCTCATCCAGCCCATTGCGTCCCCTATCCGCAGTGGGTTGGGTGGGGGCTTTTTTTGTGGGTTTTGGGGTGAATGTGCAGGCCTCATCGCAGGCAAGCCAGCGCCCACAGTTAACCGCATTTCAACGGATGTACCCGGTCAACTGTGGGAGCTGGCTTGCCTGCGATGGCGTCCGAAAGCACAAAAACACTCATGCACTGAACACCCGAGCTACCTGAACGGGACCAGCCTGCAATTGGCCGAAACCGGTTTGGTCTTGGTTCAGGCGTGCACCGAAGGATTGCAGGCGGATTCTTCTGCTCAGTCAGTCATCGGGGGCAAGCCCCCTCCCACCTTTTGATTGGTGAATGCAGTCCAAGGTGGGCGCTGGCTTGCCTGCGATGGCGGCCGCCCAGCCAACACACCGCTCAAGCTCGCCAATCCCACCTACGCTTAAGTTAGGATGCTCGTTCCCTATTCGAGGTGGTCTCCATGTTCTTCGGCGTTCTCCTGATCATCACCTGGCTGATCCTGCTGCTGCGCTACCCGGCCAAGGCGTTGCCGGTGTCGCTGGCGGCCGCCGTCGGCCTGGGCTGTGTGGCGATTTGGGTGGTGTGGCTGGACAGCCGCGAAGCCTCGCAACTGTCGCGCCTGGAACTGCGCATCAGCTATGCGCCGCAGGAATGCCCGCCAGACCGGCCGCTCAAACTGGTCCTGAGCAACGGCAACGACGTACCGCTGACCGAACTGCGCTGGCGCGTTGCAGCCTATGCACCGGGCGACTCCGTCAACCTGGCCGACAATGTCTACGCCGCCCCACGCTATCGCGGCCCCGGCGAGTTGCAGGCCGGCGCCACCTGGGACGACTGCCTGCCCACACCACCGCTGCGCCCCGGCTACCGCCCACAAACCCTGGAATTTCGCGCCGAGCACCTGCAAGGCAGTTTCTCGGACTGACAAAGGATTGATTCATGCCCACTGTACTGATCACCGGCTGCTCCAGCGGCATCGGCCGCGCCCTGGCCAATGCCTTCAAAACCGCAGGCTATGAAGTGTGGGCCAGCGCCCGCCAGCCTGATGATGTCAGCGCCCTGGCTGCCGCCGGTTTCAAGGCCGTGCAACTGGACGTCAACGACGCTGTGGCGCTCAAGGCGCTCGCCGAACAGATCGGCGGGCTGGACGTGCTGATCAACAACGCCGGTTATGGCGCCATGGGCCCGCTGCTCGACGGCGGCACCGAGGCCATGCAACGCCAGTTCGAAACCAATGTGTTTTCCATCGTCGGCGTGACCCAGGCGCTGTTTCCTGCGCTGCGTCGCGCCAAAGGCCTGGTGGTGAACATCGGCAGTGTCTCCGGCGTCTTGGTGACACCGTTTGCCGGTGCCTACTGCGCCTCGAAAGCGGCAGTGCACGCGCTGAGCGACGCACTGCGCATGGAGCTGGCGCCCTTTGGTGTGCGCGTGATGGAAGTGCAGCCGGGCGCTATCGACACGCACTTTGCGAAAAACGCCGGCGCCCAGGCCGAGCTGTTGATCAACGAAAAATCGCCATGGTGGCCGTTGCGCGAAGGCATTCGTGCGCGCTCCCAGGCCTCGCAGAACAACCCGACCTCAGCCGAGCAATTCGCGGCGCACGTGTTAAAGGCGGTGCAACAGCCAACGCCGCCACGCCTGCTGCGCGCGGGCAATGGCTGCCGGGCGCTGCCACTGATGGCGGCCTTGGTGCCCAAGGCCCTGTTGGAAAAAGTGTTGAAGAAGCGCTTCGGCCTGTCGGGCTCGCTCTAGCCTTTCATGAAATCGATAAACGCCCGCACCTTGAGCGGCAAATGCCGGGTGTCCGGGTACATCGCGTAGATCCCCTGTGGCGCAAAGCGATGGTCCGCCAACAAGCGCACCAAGCGCCCCGCCGCCAGGTCATCCTGCACCAACCATTGCGGCAGCACCGCCACGCCGTGGCCGCGCACGGCAAACGCCTGAAGCACGGCCGCACTGTCGGCCACCAGCGCAGTCGGCCCGGCGCGGTATTGATGCTCGCTGCCGGCCGGGTCGGTCAGGCTCAGTTCGGTCAAACGGCCATGGCCCAGCTTGGGCACCTGTTCCAACGCATCCAGCGTTTGCACCTCGGCAAACTCGGGCGCCGCCACTGCAAACACCTCAAAGGTCGACAACTGCACCGCACGGTGGTTGGAGTCGAGCAGGCGACCCAGTCGAATCGCCACATCAAAGCGTTCGGAGATCAAATCGGCGTGGGTCGAGGAAGTGGATAAGTGAATGTTCAGGTCCGGGTGCAAGCGGCGAAAGGCTTCCACCGCCGGAGCAACCACTGCCAGCGCGTATTCCACCGTGGTGGTGATGCGCAACGTGCCTTTGAGCTGGGCATGCTCGGAGCGCGCCTCCTCCACCGCCAGGCGCGCTTCTTCAAGCATGCGTGTGCAGCGCAGGTAAAAGCGCTCGCCGGCATCGGTCAGCGCCAGTTGGCGGGTGTTGCGGGTCAGCAGGGTCACGCCCAGCTCCGCCTCCAGGCGCTTGAGGTTGAAGCTGACCACGGCGCGGGTCTGGCCCAGCAAATCGGCCGCTGCGGTAAGCGAACCGGCCTCTACTACAGCCTTGAAGGTGTCAAATCGGTCCAGGCTGACCATCGGCCACGCCCTCCTTTGTCAAAATATTTTTGACAAACTAACAGGCAAACCGGCGTAGCCCAAACCCTGCCGGCGGCCTACCCTGCGCGCTTCATTCGCAGGATCGCGTCCATGACCTACCGCTCGAAAGTCGCCTGGATCTTTTTATTCGGCTTTGCCCTGGACCTGGTGAACATGTTTGTCGCCACGGTCGCCTACCCGGACATCGCCCGCGAACTGCACGCCTCGGTCACGCAATTGGCCTGGATCAGCAACGCCTACATGCTTGGGTTGACCGTGATCATTCCCCTGAGCGTGTGGCTGGCGGCACTGATGGGCGAGCGAACGCTGATCGCGGCGAGCCTGCTGTTATTCGCGGGGGCTTCACTGATGGTCGGCCAGGCGAGTTCAATCCAAACCCTGATTGGCTGGCGGGCGCTGCAAGGCTTGGGCGGCGGACTGCTGATTCCCGTGGGCCAGGCCATGGCCTACCGGCACTTTCCAGCGGCAGAACGCAGCCAGTTGACGGCGTGGGTGATGTCGGTGGCGCTGCTGGTGCCGGCGCTGTCGCCGGCCCTGGGCGGGTTGATTGTCGACAGCCTGTCGTGGCGCTGGATCTTCTATGCCAACCTGCCGCTGGCGTTGATCACTTTGCTGCTGGCACTGCTGTGGATAAAACCTGACGCGCCTGCCACGGTGCGCCCAGCCCTGGACGTGGGCAGCATCTTCAAGCAGATCCGTAGCCCGATGCTGCGCGTGGCGATGTTGGTCTATCTGTTCATCCCCGGCGTCTTTATCGGTACCAGCCTGATCGCCATCCTCTACCTGCGCGGCCTCGGCTATGACGCCACGCAGACCGGCGCGCTGATGCTGCCGTGGGCACTGGCGTCGGCGCTGGCGATTTTCCTGAGCAAAACACTGTTTAACCGCTGCGGCCCCAAACCCTTGCTGCTGGCGGGCATGGCGTTGCAATGCATCGGCATCCTGTTGCTCAACCAACCCGCCTGGGTGATTGCGGCCTATGCCTTGATGGGCCTGGGTGGCAGCTTGTGCAGCAGCACCGCGCAGACGCTGGCGTTTCTCGACATACCCGCACAACGCATGGGCCATGCCAGCGCCCTTTGGAATATCAATCGGCAAGTGAGCTTTTGCCTCGGCGCGGCGGCGCTCAGTGCGCTGTTGTCGGCCTTGGATTCCTTCGCCATAACCTTCACGATAGCGGCAGCCCTGACACTGCTGCCCCTTTTTGCAGTGCTGCGCCTGGACGCTTCCAGAGTACGGACACTGCTTCACCCAGCCAACGAGCCCAGCCATGATTGATTACAGCGATTTTTTTGAAGAAGTGATCCAGACCCATGTCGAGATCGAGCAATGGTTTGCCGGCGTTGCGCCTGAAGGCACACTGCAAACGTTGCTGGCGCGCTTCTCACCCGACTTCAGCATGATCGCGCCCGCCACCGGTACGCGGGTAAATGCGGCCGGGGTGAAGGCACTGTTTACCCGCCTTGGCGGTATGCGCCCGGGCTTGAAAATCACCTTGAGCGAAATGACCGGGATCGACCGCCATGCACGCGGCGCCACGGTGACCTACCGCGAACACCAGATCGATGACAGCGGCACGCAGACTGATCGACGCGCCACCGTGGTGTTCGAGAAGCAGGCCAGTGGCGCCTTGCTGTGGCGCCATCTGCACGAAACCTTTATCAAGGCTTAACAGGGTCAAAACTGTAGGAGCGGGCTTGCTCGCGAAGGCGGCGGATCAGTCAACACTTGCTTCAACTGACACTCCGTCTTCGCGAGCAAGCCCGCTCCCACATAAGCCTGCTCCCGCCGTTAGTGTTGCGTTGGGTTGACGATGACGGTGCAAGTAATGCCCGCCGCCAACAGCACGCCTTCGGGCACTTCATCAATGCGAATGCGCACCGGCACGCGCTGGGCCAGGCGCACCCAGTTGAAGGTCGGGTTCACATCGGCGATCAGTTCGCGGCTCTCGGGGTTGTCGCGGTCGTAGATGCCGCGCGAGATGCTTTCCACGTGGCCCTTGAGCGTCTCGCCACTCATCAATTGCATATCGGCCTCATCACCAACTTTGACGTGGGGCAGCTTGGTTTCTTCAAAGAAGCCATACACCCAGAACGAATTCATATCGACCACGGCCATTTTTGCTTCGCCAATACGCGCGTAGTCGCCCCGGTGCACGTTGAGGTTGGTGACGTAGCCGTCCACCGCCGCCACCACTTGAGTGCGTTTCAAATTCAGCTCAGCCGCCTCTAACTGCGCCAGCGCGTGTTGGTAATCGGCCAACGCCGAGTCGGCGATGTTGCTCGCGTCGTCGCGGTTTTCCTTGGAGATCACCAGGGCGTCGAGGTCGGCGCGGCGGTGCGCGTTGACCTTGCGCATCTCCCACGTGGCCTTGCGCGAGGCGACCAGCGACTGCGCCTGCTTGACCGCGATGCGGTAATGCTCGGGGTCGATCTGCATCAGCAGGTCGCCCTTCTTCACCAACTGGTTGTCACGCACCGGCACCTCCACCACTTCACCGGTGACGTCGGCCGCCACGTTGATGATGTCGGCGCGCACACGACCGTCGCGGGTCCACGGGGTCTCCATGTAGTGCACCCACAGCGTGCGGCCAATCCAGATCGCCAAAGCCAGTACCAGCAAGGTCGCGAGCAGGCTGAAAAACTTTTTCATCGGGGCATTCTCAACGGTAGACGGTCAGCGCCAGGGCGCCGAACAAGCAGACGAACAGGCTCAGGCGCAGCAACGCCGGGTGCCAGAAAAAACGGTACAGGTCGAACCCGGCCAGGAAGCGGTCCAAGGCCCAGGCCAGCCCTGCGGCGATAAAAAACATCAGGGTCATGGTCGGCATGTAGACGCCGTGGAATGCGATTTCACGAGGCATTCGGGGATCCTTTGAGGGCGGCCAGGGGCGATTGCGGGTCCAGCAACGACGTGCGGATAAAGTGCAGGTAGCTTTTCACCCGGCGCAACGCCGAGGTGTCGAAGTGCGGGGCGAAGGGTTCATCGGTGGCCTGCACGCGGCTGATCGCATGGTCGACGGCAATCAACCCGCGCTCCAGGTTGCTGGCGCTCGGTTGCAGGAACAGCCGCACCAGCGAGCGGCCCATCACGCGGATCGCCTGGCGCCAGGGTTGCGACTCGGCATACGCCGGGTGCACCGGCAATATCGCCTGCTCCTTGCGCAACTCGATGATCGCGTGGCCGACTTCCAGCACCACGAACATCCAGCGCAGCAAGTCGCGTTGCACGTGCGGCTGGCCGACGGCGAGGCCGTAGGCCTGGTGCAGCAGGTCGCGGGTGCGGCTTTCAAAGCTCGACGCCAGGCCCTTGAGCTTGCCGCTGATGGCGTACACCACCTGCTCGCGCAGATCCTGTTCCAGGCGGCGCCATAACCAGCGGCTGTTCGGCGGCAGGATAATCGCGCCAGCTGCCGCGCACACCAGCATGCCAATGACCATGGCGATGTAGTCATTGATAAAGCTGTAAGGGTTGTAGACCGTCAGGTTGTCCGGCACCGAGCCGGTGCTGAAAAAGATCAGCAAGCCCACGCCGACGCCGGCGTATTGCGGGCGTGAGGCGAGGAACGAGCCGAAGATAATCACCGGCGCAAGCATCATGCACAGCAGCGGGAAGCCGTCGATCCACGGGAACACAAAGAACATTTCGACGAAGCCCACCAACGCGCCGATCAAGGTGCCGCAAGCCATCTGGAAGGCCATGCGTTTCGGGTTGGGCGTGGCGGCGGACAGGCCGACGGTGGCGGCGGCGATCAGGGTCATGGTCGCGCCGCTGGGCCAGGCGGTGGCCACCCAGTAACTGCCCAGCACGATCAGGATAAAGGACGCGCGAATCCCTGAAGCGGCGCAGGCCAGCCAGTTGGTTTTCGGCGTGTAGGCTTCGCTCCATCGCTCGCGCTCATGGCTGTGATCGGCCAGTGATGCGTGGGTCTGCGCGTAGTTGTGCAGGTCATCGACAAAGCGGTAAAGCAACTCGTAGGCGGTATGAAAATCCAGCTGCTCGGCTTCGCTCGGATTGCCCTGCTGAAAATTCGCACGCAGGCTGCGCACCTTGGCGGGCAGTCCATCCTTATAGGCGCTTAATTGATTGACCAGGCGCGCCGCGTCGGGGCTGGTGAGCGCACGGCCGGAGAAACCGTCAAGGACTTCGGCCAGGTCTTGCAGGCCGGGCTTGATGGCCGCGGCAACGTGATCGGCTGCATCCGTGCGCAGCCGCTCAAGCAACTGGTGCAAGGCGTTGAAGCGCGTGGTGATGCTCATGAATTCGCTGTTGAGGCGACTCAACCGGCCATTGCGCCGCCGCATGTGCGGGTCTTCAAATACGGTAACGCTGCGCAGCCCTTCCAGGCCCACGGCCTCGGCGATAAAGCGCACATTGCTGGCCTCGAACCCTTCACGCTGGCTGCGCCCACGCAGGCCGTCGGTGACAAACAGCGCGAACACGCCGAAGCGCTGGTACAAGGCGTTGCGCATCGCGGCGCTGCTGGTTTGCGGCAGGATCGCGGCGCTGACCAACGTCGAGCACAGTATTCCCAAAGAGATTTCCAGCACCCGCCACACCGCCGCCATAAAGGCCCCGTCCGGGTGCGCCAGCGCGGGCAAACCCACCATCGCCGCGGTGTAACCCGCCAGCACAAACCCATAGGCGCGAAAGTTGCGATTACGCGTCGCACCTGCCGTGCAAATGCCCACCCAGATCGCCAACGCGCCGAGGAATAATTCGGTGTTCTGCGCAAACAAAGCGATCAACAAGACCATCACCGCCGACCCCGTCAGGGTGCCCAGGAAGCGGTAAAAACTCTTGGCGAAGACCTGGCCGCTCTGCGGTTGCATCACGATAAACACAGTGATCATCGCGGTGCGCGGTTGCGGCAGTTCCAGGCGCATCGCCAGCCACAGCGTGAGGAACGCGGCGATCGGCACCTTGAAGATATAGACCCAGGTCACGCCATCGCTGCGTGCCCAGTCGAAAAAACCACGGCGCCACTCCAGGGAGTGCAACCAGCGCAGCGGTGCAGGCAAGGGCGTCATCAAATCCTACTCAGTGATCAAATACGGCAAGCGCCGCCGGGGTCTTGCTCGGGAGGGTCTTAGTGTCTGGCGGCACATCGTTGCCGGCGCCGAGCCCGCCGCCCAGGGCGGTGACCAGTTCGGCGTGGGCACTCAGGCGTGCGGCCTGCACCTGTTGCTCGATTTGCTGCTGGTGAAACAGCAAGGTCTGGACGTTCAGCACGTTGAGGTAATCGGTGAGGCCGCGCTGGTAGGCGATCATCGCGATGTCGTAGGTTTTCTGCGCAGAGGCCACGGACTGCGCGGCGAAGGACGCCTGCTTGTCCATCGATTCGCGGCGGATCAATTGGTCGCTGATGCCCTTGAGCGCGTTGACCAGCGTCTGGTTGTACTTGGCCACGGCCAGGTCATAACCGGCGCTGGCTTCGCCCAGTTGCCCACGCAAACGACCGCCGTCGAAGATCGGCAAGGTGATCGCCGGGCCGACGTTGTAGTTGAGTTTCTCGCCACTGAGAAACCCCAGCATGGCGCCGCCGGTCGCCATGTAGCCGAGGCTGCCGACCAAGTCGACGTTGGGATAGAACCCGGCATGCGCCACATCGATGCCACGCGCTTGCGCGGCGACTTGCCAGCGGCTGGCAACCACGTCCGGGCGCTGACCGAGCAATTGCGCCGGCAAGCTCGACGGCAATTTCAGCGGCGCGGCGAGGGACAAACTCGGGCGTTGCAGGTGCGCGCCCTCGCCCGGACCTTTGCCCGCCAAGGCAGCCAACTGGTTACGGCTCAGGGCGATTTCCTCGTCCAGCGCGTCGAGCTGGCGATGGGTCTCCGGCAACGGCGTTTCGGCCTGGCTGACGTCGAAGTGCGTGCCGATCCCGGCGTTCAGGCGTTTATTGGCCAGGTCGAGAATCTGCTGTTGCTGGGCCAGGGTGGCGGCGACGATGTCGCGGTTGGCGTAATGCAACGACAACTGGATGTAGGCGCGCACCACGTTGTTCTGCAATTCGAGCTGGGCCTGGCGCGCTTCGGCGGCGCTCATATGCGCCAGGTCGACGGCGCGTTCGCTGGCGTTGCTTTCGCGGCCCCACAGGTCAAGGGCATAGCTCAGGCCCAGGGACGAATTGTTGTCCCAGGTGGTTGTTCCGCTCAACTCGCCGGGGCCGTAGAACTGATCCTTCGGCCAGTTGTGGCGTTTGAGGGTGGTGTCGCTGTTGATCTGCAACGACTCAGCCGACTCGGCAATGCCGGCCATGGCCCGCGCCTCACGCACCCGCGCGGCGGCCATGGCCAGGCTCGGGCTGTTTTGCGTGGCACGTTGCACCCACTGATTGAGTTGCGGATCGCCATAGGCTTGCCACCATTGCGTGGTGGGCCAGTGGGCGTCGTGGGCGGCACTCTGGATGGCTTGGTCGGCGGCCAGGTTATTGACGTCGAGGGCCTGGCCTTGGGGGGCGATTCCTCCGGTTCCGATGCAGCCGCTGATTGCTAACGATAAGGCCCAAACACTGAGAGTCTTCAGCTCTCTGATGATGTGACGCGGCACGGCAAGCGTATTCCTGAGGTGGTGTTGCGCAAGAGGTGGCGCAATTCTAGGGGGCGGCATGGGGAACGATAAGCTGGCATTCCTGTGAATCTTTGTTACCGTTCAGGCGATAATCCGTTGGTAGGGATCACTGGACGGCGTAACTTTCTGTCACAATTTGCTATCTCCCCTGAGAACACTCCATGGACACTTTGCAAAACATGCGCGCTTTCAGTTGCGTGGCCGAAGCCGGCAGCTTCACCGCCGCCGCCGTGCAACTGGACACCACCACGGCCAACGTCTCGCGCGCGGTCTCCAACCTGGAAGCCCATCTGCAAACCCGCTTGCTCAACCGCACCACCCGCCGCATCGCGCTGACCGAAGCCGGTAAACGCTATTTGCTGCGTTGCGAGCAGATCCTGGCCTACGTGGAAGAAGCCGAAGCCGAAGCCAGCGACGCGCACGCGCGGCCGGCCGGGCAGTTGAAAGTGCACACCATGACCGGTATCGGCCAGCATTTCGTGATTGACGCCATTGCCCGCTACCGCCGTACGCATCCCGACGTGACCTTCGACCTGACCCTGGCCAACCGCGTGCCGGACTTGCTCGATGAGGGCTACGACGTGTCGATCGTGCTGGCCAGTGAATTGCCGGACTCGGGGTTTGTGTCCCAGCGACTGGGCATTACCTACAGCATCGCGTGTGCGTCGCCGGATTACGTCAAGGCCAAGGGCTGTGCGCAACGGCCGCAGGATTTGCTCAACCATGCGTGCCTGCGGTTGGTGAGCCCGGTGATCCAGCTGGATAAATGGACCTTCAACGGGCCGGAAGGCCAGGAAAGTGTGGCGATCAATACGTCGCCGTTTCTGGTTAATTCGGCGGACGCGATGAAAACGGCGATTACCAGTGGCATGGGCGTGGGGTTGTTGCCGGTGTATGCGGCTATCGAGGGGTTGCGTAACGGCACGCTGGTGCGGGTGATGCCTAACTACCGTTCGCAAGAGCTGAACTTGTATGCGATCTACCCGTCGCGCCAGTACCTGGATGCGAAGATCAAGACGTGGGTTGAATATCTGCGCGGGTCGTTGCCCGAGATTTTGGCGGCGCATCAGGCGGAGTTGGTGGCGTATGAGTTGAGTGGGAGTCTTAGCGGGGCGCGGTTGGCTAACTGACCGGTTTGGGGTTGGGCTTTGGGGGCATATCCGGTATTTGCGTGATGGCCTCTTTGGGTTCCGCCCTTACGGCGGGTCACTTTGGAAAAGCCCCAAAGTAACCAAAGGGCTCTTGCCCCACCACTCGGCACCTCGCTCGGGCTCGGTGTGCCCTCACTCCGGCTTGAATCCGTGGGCCGCCGTGACGGGCCATCCATGGCCCAACACGGCTAACCCGGCGTCCTGCCGGGTTACCCACGGATTCAAACCTGCGTTCGGCCAGCGTGGTTTAACGGGGCGCCTAAGATCAAGATCAAGATCTACAGCGGACGCGAGGCGGCCTGACAGCCGACCTGATCTTGAAGGCTGAACTCAATCGAATGTGGGAGCTGGCTTGCCTGCGATGGCATCTACTGGTTGTGCCTGATAGACCGAGGTGTCTGCATCGCAGGCAAGCCAGCTCCCACAGAAAAGCAAAAGCACTGCGGTGCTGGCAGCTGAACTCGGTCAACTTGTGGGAGCGGGCTTGCTCGCGAAGGCGGTGGGTCAGTCAGCTCATGTGTAGCTGAAACACCGCCTTCGCGAGCAAGCCCGCTCCCACATTTAGAACTCTGTGCATCAGATAGAAGTGTGTTGCTGTGCTGTTGCTGTGCTTCTGCCCTGCTTTTGCTTCAACCACTCAGGTCGGCTACCAGGCCGCCGTGCTCTGCTCTTGATCTGCTTTTGATCTTGATCTGACAGGCCCCATCAACCACGCTGGCCGAACGCAGGCTTGAATCCGTGGGTAACCCGGCAGGACGCCGGGTTAGCCGTGTTGGGCCATGGATGGCCCGTCGCGGCGGCCCACGGATTCAAGCCGGAGTGAGGGCATGCCGAGCCTAGGCGAGGCACCGAGTGGTGGGGCAAAGACCTTTTGGTTACTTTTGGGGCGTTTGCCAAAAGTGACCCGCTGTAAGAGCGGAACCCTAAGTGGCCGTGACCGCAGCAACGGATATGTACTCAACCGCTCAACCAAACAGCAAAAGGCTCCCCCCAATCCCCCAAGAATGTTAGCGTGCTTAGCATTCTTCCGTAGTCGATGAGCCCGCCTGCAATGAAAAAGACCGTCCTCGCCTTCAGCCGTGTCACCCCGGAAATGATCGAACGCCTGCAACAGGATTTCGACGTCATCGCCCCCAACCCCAAGCTGGGCGACATCAACGCTCAATTCAACGAAGCCCTGCCCCACGCCCACGGTTTGATCGGCGTAGGCCGCAAGCTCGGCCGTGCACAGCTCGAAGGCGCAAGCAACCTGGAGGTGGTCTCCAGCGTGTCAGTAGGCTACGACAACTACGACGTGCCCTACTTCAATGAACGCGGAATCATGCTCACCAACACCCCCGACGTACTCACCGAAAGCACCGCCGACCTGGCCTTCGCCCTGCTGATGAGCAGTGCACGCCGCGTGGCCGAACTGGACGCCTGGACCAAGGCCGGCCAGTGGAAAGCCAGCGTCGGCGCGCCACTGTTCGGTTGCGATGTACACGGCAAAACCCTCGGCATCGTCGGCATGGGCAACATCGGCGCCGCCGTGGCCCGGCGTGGACGCCTGGGCTTCAATATGCCGATCCTGTACAGCGGCAACAGCCGCAAGACCGCGCTGGAACAGGAATTGGGCGCCCAGTTCCGCAGCCTCGACCAATTGCTGGCCGAGTCGGACTTCGTCTGCCTGGTGGTGCCATTGAGCGACAAGACCCGCCACCTGATCAGCACCCGCGAGTTGGGCCTGATGAAATCCAGCGCGATCCTGATCAATATTTCCCGTGGCCCGGTGGTGGACGAGCCGGCGCTGATCGACGCCCTGCAAACCCAGAAGATTCGCGGTGCCGGCCTGGACGTGTATGAACAGGAGCCGCTGGCCGAGTCACCGCTGTTCCAGCTGAGCAACGCCGTAACCCTGCCGCACATCGGCTCGGCCACCCACGAAACCCGTGAAGCCATGGCCAACCGCGCCCTGGACAACCTGCGCAGCGCCTTGCTGGGCCAGCGCCCGCAGGACTTGGTGAACCCACAGGTCTGGAAGGGCTGACACCTCCCCTCGGTGGGAGCGGGCTTGCTCGCTCCCACACACGCCAGCCCTGCATAAATCCGGTTAAAGCCTGGCGCGCCCAAGTCGATAACCCTCTATAGATCGTCATTCCTGATCCTCAGAAGGTTTTTATGTCCACCACCAAAGCCCGCGCAGATTCACTCTCGCTTCTGCTCTTTACCTTGCGCAGCGGCAAGCTGATGGCGATCAACCTGCTGAAAGTCAGCGAAATCATCCCCTGCCCGCCGCTGACCAAGCTGCCGGAGTCTCACCCTCACGTCAAAGGCATCGCCACGCTGCGCGGTGCCTCGCTGTCGGTGATCGACCTGAGCCGCGCGCTGGGCGAAATGCCCCTGGAAGACCCGAACGGCGGCTGCCTGATCGTCACTGACGTCAGCCGCTCCAAGCAGGGCTTGCATGTGCAGGCGGTGAGCAAGATCGTGCATTGCCTGACCACCGACATTCGTCCGCCGCCGTATGGCTCCGGTGGCAACCGCTCGTTTATCACCGGGGTCACCCAGGTCGAAGGCGGGCTGGTGCAGGTGCTGGATATCGAAAAGGTCATCCACGGCATTGCCCCGGCACCGGTTGAAGCGGCGCCCACCGACCTGACCATGGAGGAGGCCGAAGTACTCGGCAACGCGCGGATTCTGGTGGTGGACGACAGCCAGGTCGCCCTGCAGCAATCGGTGCACACCCTGCGCAATCTCGGCTTGACCTGCCACACCGCACGCAGCGCCAAGGAAGCCATTGACGTGCTGCTGGAACTGCAAGGCACGGTCGAGCAGATCAACGTGGTGGTCTCGGACATCGAAATGTCCGAAATGGACGGCTACGCCCTCACCCGTACGCTGCGCGAAACCCCGGATTTCCAGGAGCTGTACGTGCTGCTGCACACTTCTTTGGACAGCGCGATGAACAGTGAAAAGGCTCGCCTGGCCGGTGCCGACGCGGTGCTGACCAAGTTCTCTTCGCCCGAACTGACCAAGTGCCTGGTGGTTGCCGCCCAGACTGTGGCGCAAAAAGGCTTGTAACCGGTGACGCAATACTTCCACCTGTTGCGCCGCGACCTGACCGGCAGCCTGCCCGCTCCGCAGTGGCCGGCCGATATTCGGCTGGGTCATTACCGTGATGAACTGGCCCCGGCGATTCATGCGGTGCTGCGCATGACCCAGGAGCAGGGCGGCGGCCGTGTCGCCAGCCTGGCGCAATGGCGCCAGCAGTTTGTCACCGATGCCGAATTCGATCCGACGCTGTGCCTGGTGGTCAGCAACGCCGAGGGCATCCTCGGTGTAGCCCAGTGCTGGACCAGCGCGTTTATCAAGAACCTCTCCGTGCATCCCTGCGCCCAGGGCCAGGGGCTGGGCCGCGCGTTGTTGCTGCACAGCTTTGAGGTGTTCAAGCAACGCGGCGAACCCTACGTCGACCTCAAGGTGCGCGAAAGCAACCTGCGCGCCCGACAACTGTATGAAAGCGCGGGCATGGTTTTTGTGCTGCGCGACCGGATGCCCGAGGACTGACAGGCACTGGCGCATAACTTGCTTCGCAACAGGCAGAACAGTGCATAGAGGCAAAAACCCGTCACTGTTCAAGAGTGCCCTCTGACCTTGCCTGGTGACAGATCCTCCATGAACACTCACTTTTCCTGCGTGGGTTGCGGCAAATGCTGCACCGACCATCATGTGCCCCTGACCCTCGAAGAAGCGCGGCAGTGGGCGGCTGACGGCGGTAACGTCATCGTTCTGGTGGAGGGTTTTCTCGCCGATGGCCTGGGCTTGCCCCTGCAACAGCGCGAACACGCCGAGCGTCGTTCGGTGGTGGTGCCCAGCGGCAATACCGAGGCGTTTGTGGCGATCACCTTTGCCGCTTACAACGCCGGGCGCTGCCGGAATCTTGACGAAGACAACCGCTGCAACATCTATGAGCGCCGCCCGCTGGTGTGTCGAATCTATCCGATGGAGATCAATCCGCATATCCCGCTCAACCCTGGCGCCAAGGACTGCCCGCCGCAATCCTGGGAACAGGGGCCGGCGCTGATCGTCGGCGGCGAATTGATGGACCTGGAATTGGCGCAGTTGATCCAGCGCTCGCGCCAGGCCGACCGCGATGACGTGCAGACCAAAGAGGCCGTGTGCGCCCTGCTGGGCATTTGCACCACCGCGCTCAAGGGCGATGGGTTTACCGCCTACCTGCCGGACATGAACGCCTTTGCCCAGGCGATGGAGTTGGCGATCGCTCAGCCCGCCGTCGCCAACGAGTGGGTGTTTCATGTGTCCGGGCTGGATATTGCCGAACAGCTGCTGGATGCCGGCGCCAGGATCGCCACCCAGGTGCCGGCCAACTACGCGTTTATTTCCTTGCGGGCGTCATAGGCCCGCCACCTGCGAGGGTTTACAGGCTGGCGATACACTCGATTTCGATCCGCGCATTCAACAGCAGTTTGCCGGCGGCAAAGGTGGTTCGGGCAGGAAGCCGGCCTGCGGGGAAATAACGGGCATACACCTCGTTCATTGCCGGGAAATCTTTGACATCGGCAAGAATCACCGTGCATTTGGCTACCCTGTCCATCGCCAAGCCCTTTGTCTTGAGCGTGCCCCGCAAGTTTTCCAGGGCTTGGGCGGTTTCTGCGCGAATGCCTCCGCGCACCAACTTGCCATTTTCATCCAGGCCCAACACGCCCGCGAGATACAGGGTGTGCCCAACCTGCACCACCTCCGAGTAAGGAAACCCACCCTGCGCCGGTGTGTAAATCATCCGGGCCGATGCGGATTCAGCCGCAGCCGGTGCCAGATAAGGCTGGGTAATGGCCGCGTATTTGCCACTGTCCTTCAAACGCTGCAGGGCCTTGTTCAGCGCCGCGGTCAATTGCGGGTCGGTTTTGCGCACCGCAATGGCCGGGCCGCTGCCCAACAACTCGTCATTGATAACCGGCCCTGCGAAGGCAAACGCTTTGCCTTGAGGGGTGTTCAGCAACGCCTGGGTGATTTCAACCGTGTCTTGCAAGGTCGCGTCCAACTCACCGGCCTTCAAAGCCTTGATCAGCTCGGCATTGAGGTTGAATTGACGTACCTGCACCCCTTTGGGCGCCCACCGTGCCAACGCAAACGCGGCTCGACTGGTGCCCGTCAGTACGCCCACGCGTTTGCCCCTGAGCGAATCGGGCGTGGGTAAAAGACTGGAACCTGTGGGCGCGACCAATCGGCTTTCAAGGGCATAGAGCGGATGGGTGAAGTCGACTGTTTCGCGCCGTGGCGGCGTCGCGGTCATCGGCATGATGGCGTCAAAACGCCCGGCCTGGAGCGCCGCAAGGTTGGTTGCATAAGGCTGATCGACCCACACGCAGCGCGCATTGAGCTCAGCACACAAGGCGTTGCCCAGCTCGATATCCAACCCGACGAGTTCGCCTTGCTCGTTGCGATATTCAAATGGCGGTACATCCGCCTCGACGCCGAAGCGGATTTCGCTCCACGGGTTTACCGGAGGGGGAGCCACCGCGCATCCGCTCCCGGCCAACATCATCAGCGCCAGCGCCAATATTCTTCTTGTCGTAGTCATAGACCTGTCCTGTTCAAAAGTGGTGTGAGACGTCCGTGCTCTATCACTCACGGCCCGAACGCACCCGACGTTCTAACAAGCACTGACTGGTCTTTAACTACGACACGCCTGTTTGTTTCATAGGAGAATTCCCAAATTCAGCCTAGACGCTTTTTAGCCTCAGCGCCGTCGGCTCCAGAACTCCTGCGCAAGCAGACGTAGATCCTCCGCCAGCGCCGCCACGTCACCTGAACTGCACTGGCTCTGCTGCCCGGCGCTGACGGTGGCTTCGCCGGCATTGCGGATGCCGACGATAGTGCGATTGATGTCCTCGCTCACCGCGCTCTGCTCCTCTACCGCCGCGGCAATCTGTTGACTCATCGCGGTGATCTGGGTGACACGCTGGCTGATGCCATCCAGCGCCGCCGCCGCCCGCTGTGCCTGCTCGACACTTGCCTCAACATGCTCGCTGCTGTGTGACATGGCTTGCACGGCATCGCGGGCTCCGCCTTGCAGGGTGCTGATCATGCGCTGGATTTCATTGGTCGATTGCTGGGTGCGCTGAGCCAGGCCGCGCACTTCGTCGGCGACCACGGCAAAACCACGGCCCTGCTCGCCAGCCCGCGCGGCCTCGATGGCCGCATTGAGGGCCAGCAGGTTGGTCTGCTCGGCAATGGTCCGGATGACTTCCAGCACGCCGCTGATTTCACCGCTGTGGCTTTCCAACTGCTGAATCACTTCGGTGGCGCGCGCCAACTCCTGAGATAAACGCAACACCGCATCACGGCTTTCGTCGACGCGCTGATGGCCTTCACGGGTTTCGCTGCCGGCCTGGTCCGCGGCCCGGGAAGCCTGCAGCGCATGGTCGGCAACCTCGGTCACGCTGGCGGCCATCTGATGGATCGCCGCCGCCACCTGATCAGTCTGGGCCTGTTGGCCAAGGCTGCTGGCGTGACTGTTGTGCAGGTGCTTGACCAGGTGCGCAGCATGCCCCGCCAACCGCTGGGACGCATCGCCGATGCGCCCGACCACCGCGCCCACTTGGGCTTCGAGCATTTGCAGGGCGAATTCGATCTGCCCGCACTCATCCCTGCGCCCGGTATAGATCGCCTGGCTCAACGGGTTGTCGGCGATCAATCGCGCGCGTTGATTGAGTTGCGCCAGGGGACGCAGGATCGCTTTGATCCCGATCGCCCCGATCAGACACCCAACCGCCGGCGCCAGCAGTTGCCAGGCCAGCGAATAAGAAGCCAGGCCCCGACTCAACGCCCACGTTACCGCGCAGCTGCCGACCACCCAGGCCGACAACTTGAAGCCCATGCCGAGCGTCGGCAGCCTCTGGCGTTTCCCCGCGCGCAGCTGCGCATAAGCGTGTTCTGCCGCCGCCACCGTGCGCGGGTCCGGCTTGGTGCGCACTGACTGATACTCCACCGTCGCCCCTTCGCGGGTGACCGGCGTGGCATAGGCGCTGACCCAATAGTGGTCGCCGTTCTTGCAGCGGTTTTTCACCATGCCCATCCAGGACCGGCCACTTTTGAGGGTCCGCCACATGTGCGCAAACGCCGCAGGCGGCATATCGGGGTGGCGCAACAGGTTATGTGGCGAGCCAAGTAATTCGTCACGGCTATAGCCGCAGACATCGATGAAATCCTGGTTGGCGTAGGTCATCGCGCTGGTCAGGTCGGTGGTTGAGAGGATATTGGCGTCGGGGGCAAAGTCCACATTCCGACCGGTGACCGGCAGATTGATCTTCATGGATAAGCGCGCTCGTAATTATTGGAGGAGTCGGCAGGGCGTCGACTCTAAGCGCACTCAGGGGGCGAACACTGATCCAGCTCATGTTCCGCGCAATTAATTAGCCATCACTGGTCGGAAGGCGGCTCGTTCAGATTGTAGGGCTGCACGATGCGTTGGTATTCACCGCTCTGGCGCAGTTGTTCAAGCGCGCGGTTGAGGTCCTGGCGCAAGGCGGTGTCCGGTTTGCGCACCGCGATGGCCGCGCCATCACCCAGCAGTTCAGCCGACACAACAGGACCCAGGAAGTCGAAATCCTGACCCTGCGCGGTGTCGAGCAGTGCCTTGCGGATTTCCACCGTGCCTTGCAGCGTCGCATCGATATGGCCGGCCACCAGGCTGCGCGTCAATTCGTCATTGAGCCAGAAACTCTTGATGATGACGCCCGCTGGCGCCCACTTGATTCGAGCAAAGGCTTCGCGGTTGCTCCCCAGCAGCACGCCAACCCGCTTGCCCCTGAGCGACTGCAGCGTCGGCATCAGGCCTGAGGTCTTGCGCCCTACCAGCCGAGTGGTGAACGGGTACAGCGTATCCGTGAAATTGACCCATTGGCGCCGCCTGGAGGTGGGCGCCATGCCCATGATCGCATCGAACCGCCGGCCCTCAAGCGCAGGAAAACTCTCCATCAGGACCTGATCAACCCAGGTACAACGCACACTGAGTTGCTGGCACAACGCGTTTCCCAGGTCGATATTGAGCCCCACCAGTTGATCGTGCTGGTTGCGGCTTTGGAACGGCGGGAATTGCGCGGCGACCGCGAAACGGATCTCGCGCCGTGGTTCGTCAGCTGTTGCAGGCGTGCAGAAAACAGCGGCCAGCAGGGATAAGGCAGGCGCAACACAGACACGTATCGAAACCACAAGGTACGTCCTTTTCCGGAAAGTCCAGCGTCACCACGCCCCGGCGCAATCCACCCGGGGCGAAGCAAATGCTGTGCAAGCTTTCAAGAAACGGTCGTGCACCTGCAATCAGAAACATCAGCGAGTGATGTAAGGCAATGCCGACAAATAGGTGACCGATTACTCTCAGCGTTTACCCATCGAACGGCGAGTGCCCGGCGGTGCCATACCTGGCGACTTGGTATGGCCGTTTTTGGCGCCATTTTTGTACCAAGGCTGGGCAGCATTCTTGGCCCCGGCCAGTTCACCCGGCTTGAACGGAAACTTGAACGCCGGGATCTCGGCTTTTTCAACGCTTTCAGCGCTGGCCGGATCGACGAGGTCGGCCGCTTCAACAGGGGATTGTGTCGGGGAAGTCATGGAAGCTCCGGGCATGCAAAAAATGAGGCGGCGGCCGGCTTGCGGGCCGCGCTGGCGCGCAGTATACCTGCGCGCCCCAGATCTTTAACCACCGCCTGTACGAATGGTCTGACTTTACTGACAGCGCTGTCAGTTAGCAGTCACCGTGCTGACCGGGTTGGCGGGTTATAAAGAAAGCATCTTCATTCTCCCACCCCTTTGCCCCGGCGCCTCACCCCATGCACATTCAACGAAAAACCGCCCTGACCGTGGGTGTCCTCGTGGTAGTGGCGATTGCAGCCTGGGCCGTGACCCGGCCCGCCAAGACCAAACTGGCGGCACCGAGCGCAATTCCGGTGCGGGTGGTGAGCGTCGTGCAACAGGACATTCCCCGTTTTGTCAGCGGCATCGGCTCGGTGCTGTCGTTGCACAGCGTGGTGATCCGCCCGCAAATCGACGGCATCCTCACCCAATTGCTGGTCAAGGAAGGCCAATTGGTCAAAACCGGCGACTTGCTGGCGACCATCGATGACCGCTCGATCCGCGCGAGCCTCGACCAGGCCAAGGCGCAGCTGGGGGAAAGCCAGGCGCAACTGCAAGTCGCGCTGGTCAACCTCAAGCGCTACAAGGAATTGAGCATCGACGACGGCGTGTCGAAGCAGACCTACGACCAGCAACAAGCCTTGGTCAACCAGCTCAAAGCCACGGCGCAAGGCAACCAGGCCGCCATCGACTCCGCTCAAGTACAGCTTTCCTACACCCAGATTCGCTCTCCGGTTACAGGTCGCGTCGGCATTCGCACGGTGGATGAAGGCAACTTCCTGCGCATGAGTGATACCCAGGGCTTGTTCTCCGTGACGCAGATCGACCCCATTGCGGTGGAGTTCTCACTGCCGCAACAAATGCTGCCGACCCTGCAAGGCCTGATCGCATCGCCGACTCAAGCCAGCGTCGACGCCTACATGGGCGCCGACACCGACGGCCAGACTGGCGACTTGCTCGGTGAAGGCCACTTGAGCCTGATCGACAACCAGATCAGCTCCACCACCGGCACCTTGCGCGCCAAGGCCGAGTTCAAGAATGCATCGCAGCGCCTGTGGCCGGGGCAACTGGTGACCATCAAGATCCAGACCGCCCTCGACAAGAATGCCCTGGTGGTGCCGCCGACCGTGGTGCAGCGCGGCCTGGATTCGCATTTCGTGTACCGGGTCAACGGTGACAAGGTCGAAATTGTGCCCGTGCAAATCGCTTACCAGGACAGTGACGTGAACATCATCAAGGGCGTGCAGGCTGGGGATGTATTGGTCAGCGACGGCCAGTCGCGGCTCAAGGCCGGCGCCCAGGTCGAAGTGCTCAAGGAGCCGCCACAAACCATCCAGACGGTAGACGCCAAGGTGCAGCCATGAGCGGCAGCCGCTCGCCGTCCGCCTGGTGCGTCGACCACCCGGTCGCCACCCTGCTGCTGACCTTCGCCTTGGTGCTGCTGGGGTTGATCGCCTTCCCGCGCTTGGCCGTCGCCCCACTGCCGGAAGCGGAATTTCCGACGATCCAGGTCACTGCGCAGTTACCCGGCGCCAGCCCGGACACCATGGCATCGTCGGTGGCCACCCCGCTGGAGGTGCAATTCAGCGCCATCCCCGGCATGACGCAAATGACCTCCAGCAGCGCCTTGGGCTCCAGCCTGCTGACGCTGCAATTCACCCTGAACAAAAGCATCGATACCGCCGCGCAGGAAGTGCAAGCGGCGATCAACACCGCCTCCGGCAAACTGCCCAGCGACATGCCAAGCCTGCCGACCTGGAAAAAGGTCAACCCGGCGGACAGCCCGGTGCTGATCCTCAGCGTCAGTTCCGACAGCATGCCCAGCACCGAGCTGAGCGACTACGTGGAAACCCTGCTGGCTCGTCAGATCAGCCAGATCGACGGCGTCGGCCAGATCAACATCACCGGCCAACAGCGCCCGGCGATTCGCGTACAGGCTTCGCCCGACAAACTCGCAGCGATTGGTCTGACCCTCGCCGACGTGCGTCTGGCCATTCAGCAATCGAGTTTGAACCTGGCCAAGGGCGCGATTTACGGGGAGAACAGCGTGTCGACCCTGTCGACCAACGACCAGCTGTTTCACCCGGATGAATACGGCCAGTTGATTGTTTCCTACAAGAACGGCGCACCGGTTCAACTGCGTGATATCGCCAAAGTCATCAACGGTTCGGAAAACGCCTACGTACAGGCCTGGTCGGGCGACACGCCAGGCGTGAACCTGGTGATTTCGCGCCAGCCCGGCGCCAACATTGTCGAAACCGTGGACCGCATTCAAGCCGAGCTGCCACGCCTGGAAGGCATGTTGCCGGCCTCGGTGCAGGTCAGCGTCTTGACCGACCGCACCAAGACGATTCGCGCCTCGTTGCATGAAGTGGAAGTGACGTTGCTGATTGCGATCTTGCTGGTGGTGGCGGTGATGGCGCTGTTCCTGCGTCAGTTGTCGGCGACGATGATTGTGTCCAGCGTGCTCGGCGTGTCGCTGATCGCCAGTTTTGCGCTGATGTATGTACTGGGTTTCAGCCTGAACAACCTCACGCTGGTGGCGATCGTCATTGCCGTGGGCTTTGTGGTGGACGACGCCATCGTGGTGGTCGAGAACATTCACCGCCATCTGGAGGCGGGCCTCGATAAACGCGAAGCGGCGATCAAGGGTTCCGGCGAGATTGGCTTTACCGTGGTGTCCATCAGCTTCTCGCTGGTGGCGGCGTTTATTCCGCTGCTGTTCATGGGCGGCGTGGTCGGACGGCTGTTCAAGGAGTTTGCGCTGACGGCCACCTCGACCATCCTGATTTCGGTGGTGGTGTCACTGACGCTGGCGCCGACGCTGGCCGCGCTGTTCATGCGCGCGCCAACCCATCACGCCCACGACAAACCCGGCTTCAGCGAACGCCTGCTGGCCGGCTACGCGCGCAACCTGCGCCGCGCGCTGGCTCATCAACGCACGATGGCGGCGATCTTCATGGTGACCCTGGCCCTGGCCGTGGTCGGCTACATCTTTATCCCCAAGGGGTTCTTCCCGGTGCAGGACACCGGTTTCGTGCTCGGCACCAGCGAGGCCGCGGCCGACGTGTCGTACCCGGACATGGTCGCCAAGCACAAAGCCCTGGCCGAGATCGTCAAGGCCGACCCGGCGGTGGAAGCGTTTTCCCACTCGGTGGGCGTGACCGGCAGCAACCAGACCATCGCCAACGGCCGCTTCTGGATCGCCTTGAAAGACCGCGGTGACCGCGATGTATCCGCCAGCCAGTTCATCGACCGCATCCGCCCGAAACTGGCCAAGGTGCCGGGCATCGTGCTGTACCTGCGCGCCGGCCAGGACATCAACTTAAGCTCCGGCCCGAGCCGCGCCCAGTACCAATACGTGCTCAAGAGCAACGACGGCCCGACGCTGAATACCTGGACCCAGCGCCTGACTGAAAAACTGCGCGCCAACCCGGCCTTTCGCGACCTCTCCAACGACCTGCAACTGGGCGGCAGCATCACCCACATCAGCATCGACCGCCAGGCCGCCGCGCGCTTCGGCCTGACCGCCACCGATGTCGACCAGGCGCTGTATGACGCCTTCGGTCAGCGCCAGATCAACGAGTTCCAGACCGAAATCAACCAGTACCAGGTGGTGCTGGAACTCGACACCCAGCAACGTGGCAAGGCCGAGAGCCTGAACTACTTCTACCTGCGCTCGCCGCTGACCAACGAAATGGTGCCACTGTCGGCGCTGGCCAAGGTCGACCCGCCCACCGTGGGGCCCTTGTCGATCAGCCATGACGGCATGTTCCCGGCCGCCAACCTGTCGTTCAACCTCGCGCCTGGCGTGGCGTTGGGCGATGCAGTGATCATGCTTAACCAGGCCAAGAATGAAATCGGCATGCCGTCCACCATGATCGGCACATTCCAGGGCGCGGCCCAGGCGTTCCAGAGTTCGCTGGCCAGCCAGCCCTGGCTGATCCTCGCGGCGCTGGTGGCGGTCTACATTATTCTGGGTGTGCTGTACGAGAGTTTCGTGCACCCGCTGACGATCATCTCGACGTTGCCTTCGGCAGGCTTGGGCGCGCTGATCATGCTGTGGCTGCTGGGCCAGGACTTTTCGATCATGGCCCTGATCGGCCTGGTGTTGCTGATCGGCATCGTCAAGAAAAACGGCATCCTGATGATCGACTTTGCCCTGGACGCCCAGCGCGTGCGCGGGCTGGCGCCCGAGGAGGCGATTTATGAAGCCTGTGTCACGCGGTTCCGGCCGATCATCATGACCACCCTCGCCGCCCTGCTCGGCGCGGTGCCGCTGATGCTCGGCTCCGGCCCGGGCGCGGAGTTGCGCCAACCGCTGGGGATTGCGGTAGTCGGCGGCTTGCTGGTGAGCCAGGCGCTGACGCTGTTCACCACGCCGGTCATATACTTGTACCTTGAGAAGTTTTTCCACAGGCCCAAACCAGCGCTGGCGCTGGCGACCACACACTAAAGGCGGGGTCATGCGCGTCCTGATTATTGAAGATGAAGAAAAAACCGCGGACTACTTGCACCGCGGCCTGACGGAACAGGGCTACACCGTCGATGTGGCGCGTGAAGGCGTCGAGGGCTTGCACCTGGCGCTGGAAAACGATTACGCGGTGATCGTGCTCGACGTGATGCTGCCCGGCCTCGACGGCTTCGGCGTGTTGCGCGCGCTGCGAGCGCGCAAGCAAACGCCGGTGATCATGCTCACCGCCCGTGAGCGCGTGGAAGACCGCATTCGCGGCTTGCGCGAAGGCGCCGACGATTATTTGGGCAAACCGTTTTCGTTCCTCGAACTGGTGGCGCGCCTGCAAGCGCTGACCCGTCGCAGCGGCGGGCATGAGCCGGTACAGGTCACCGTCGCTGACCTGTGGATCGATTTGATCAGCCGCAAGGCCAGCCGCAACGGCCTGCGCCTGGACTTGACCGCCAAGGAGTTCTCGCTGCTCAGCGTGTTGGCACGGCGCCAGGGTGAAATCCTCTCGAAAACGGCGATTGCCGAGATGGTCTGGGACATCAACTTTGACAGCGACGCCAACGTCGTCGAAGTCGCAATCAAGCGCCTGCGCGCCAAGCTCGACGGGCCGTTCGAGCACAAATTGCTGCACACCATTCGTGGCATGGGGTATGTGCTGGAGAACCGCAGTGTCGGCTAACTCCATCGCCCTGCGCCTGAGCGGTATGTTCACGCTGGTGGCGCTGCTGATCTTCGTGTTGATCGGCGGCGCGCTGTACCAGCAAGTGGACCGCGGCCTTGGGTTGTTGCCGGGCGCCGAGCTGGATGCGCGCTACAGCGTGCTTGAATCCTCGGTGAACCGCTTTGGCACACCGGACCACTGGGCGAAAATCACCGCCAAACTGAAATTGCTCGGCGAGGAAGACAAGCGCATCCGCTTCTGGGTGGTGAGCAGCGATCCGAACTATGAATACGGCAACCCGGATGCACAGATCCGCGCGTTCGCCGCAGGGCCGACCGGTAAGCGCGACTTGCGCCTGCCGGGGCGCGAGTACCCGTTCAAGGTGTTGGTGAGCCAATTCGCGGCGAAAGAACAGCGCCCGCCGCTGCGCTTTATGATCGCCATCGACACGGAAAACTTCCGCGCGACTCAGCATCAGTTGCTGGTGGCGCTGATCGGCCTGGCGTTTGTCGGCGTGGTGCTGGCGGCGCTGTTGGGGTTCTGGGTGTCACGCATCGGCCTCAAGCCGTTGGGCAAGCTCTCGGATGAAGCGCAGAAGCTTGCGCCGCCCAAGCTCTCGGGGCGCTTGCAACTGTCGCCGTTGCCGCCGGAGTTGAGCCAGTTCGTCAACTCGTTCAACTCCACGCTGGATCGGGTGGAACAGGCTTATTCACGCCTGGAATCGTTTAATGCCGATGTGGCCCATGAGCTGCGTTCGCCGCTGACCAACCTGATCGGCCAGACGCAGGTGGCGCTGACGCGCGGGCGTTCGGCTGAGCATTATTTCGAGGTGCTGCAATCCAATCTTGAAGAGTTGGAGCGGTTGCGCTCAATCATCAATGACATGCTGTTCCTGGCCAGTGCAGACCAGGGCAGCAAGGCCACCAAGCTGATCGAAAGCTCGCTGGCGGATGAGGTGGCGACCACGCTCGACTACCTGGATTTCATCCTCGAAGACGCCCAGGTTCAAGTGCGGGTGCGTGGCGATGCGTTGGTGCAGATCGAGAAAGCTCACTTGCGTCGTGCGTTGATTAATCTGCTCAGTAATGCGGTGCAGCACACCGCGGCGGGGCAGGTTATCGAGGTGAATATTGAGGTGCAGGAGCATCAGGTGGCGATTGGGGTGACCAACCCTGGGGATGAGATTGCCAGGGAGCATTTGCCACGGCTGTTCGAGCGGTTTTATCGGGTGGATGCGTCGCGCAGCAACAGCGGGGCGAATCATGGGCTGGGGTTGGCGATTGTGAAGGCGATCGCTTTGATGCACGGCGGGGATGTGTTTGTGCGCAGTGAGGGTGGGGGGAATACGTTTGGCATTACCCTGCCGGTGTAGGGGATGGTGTGTTGGGGGGTATATCCGTTATTTAGGTGATGGCGGGTATGGGTTCCGCCCTTACGGCGGGTCACTTTGGAAAAGCCCCAAAGTAACCAAAGGGCTCTTGCCCCACCACTCGGCACCTCGCTTGGGCTCGGTGTGCCCTCACTCCGGCTTGAATCCGTGGGCCGCCGTGACGGGCCATCCATGGCCCAACACGGCTAACCCGGCGTCCTGCCGGGTTACCCACGGATTCAAGCCTGCGTTCGGCCAGCGTGGTTTAACGGGGCGCCTAAGATCAAGATCAAGATCTACAGCACGGCGGCCTAGTAGCCGACCTGAGTGGTTAGATCAAAAGCGAAGGCGAGGCGGCCTGACAGCCGACCTGTTCTTGAATGCTGAACTCAATCAAAGGTGGGAGCTGGCTTGCCTGCGATGGCATCTACTGGTTATGCCTGATACACCGAGGTGCCTGCATCGCAGGCAAGCCAGCTCCCACAGAAAAGCAAAGCAGTGCGGTGCTGGCGGCTGCACTCGGTCAAACTGTGGGAGCGGGCTTGCTCGCTCCCACATTTGGATCGCAGTGCATCAGATAGAAGTGTGTTGCTGTGCTTTTGATCCGCTTTTGCTTCAACCACTCAGGTCGGCTACCAGGCCGCCGTGCTCTGCTTTTGATCTTGCTTTTGATCTGACAGGCCCCGTCAACCACGCTGGCCGAACGCAGGCTTGAATCCGTGGGTAACCCGGCAGGACGCCGGGTTAGCCGCGTTGGGCCATGGATGGCCCGTCGCGGCGGCCCACGGATTCAAGCCGGAGTGAGGACACACCGAGCCCAAGCGAGGTGCCGAGTGGTGGGGCAAAGACCTTTTGGTTACTTTTGGGGCGTTTGCCAAAAGTGACCCGCTGTAAGAGCGGAACCCTAAGTGGCCGTGACTGCAGCAACGGATATGTACTCAACCCCCCCGACAACCAAACCACCAACCCCACCCCACGACTGTTGCGATTTGGGCAACAGTCATTATCTTGTTACACTCTGTACCCCACCGCTCACCTGCGTTAATTTGACGCACCCTTGAGCGCGACGGCAAACACAGCTTCCCGCTCACCCAAATTTCCCTCGACTTATTTCCAGGGCTCTACACTGGGAATCTGTTCAAAGCCGCTGACTTCAGCGGCTTTTTTTTGCAGTAAAAAAAGGCCAGGCACACCCCCACGACATTGGCCGCTCACGATTGACCAAAGGAGCTCCACCGGTGAAGAACTCGCTGACGTTCACCCCGCTATTCCTAGCGATTGCAACAACGATCGCCCCCCTGGCCCAAGCGGCAGACACCACCCCCGCCGACGGTTTCGTCGACGGCGCAAGCCTCAAGATCAACACCCGCAACTACTACATGAACCGCGACCGTCGCGACATCCACACCGATGACAGCAAGGAATGGGGCCAAGGCTTCATCGGCACCTTCGAATCCGGCTACACCCAAGGCACGGTCGGCTTCGGCCTGGACCTCAACGCCATGCTCGGCCTCAAGCTCGACGGCGGTGGCGGCACCGACGGCTCCAGCATCCTGCCGTATGGCAGCGGCAACGGCAAAGCGCCCGGCTCGTTCTCCACCGCAGGCGGCACCTTGAAAATGCGCGCCTTCGACACCGAGCTGAAAGCCGGCGACCTGTTCCTCAACAACCCGGTAATCGCCGGCGGCATGACGCGCATGCTGCCGCAGGATTTCCGCGGCGTTAGCCTGACCAACCACAGCTTCGACGGCTGGATGCTTGAAGGCGGCCAAGCCAGTTTCACCAAGCTCTACAACCAGAGCGGCCATCGACGCATCGGCACCAGCTACGGCGCGCTGCCGGACCACGCCGACAGCCAGCACCTGAACTGGGCCGGTGTGTCGTTCAGCGCCATCCCGGGCGTTACCAGCAACCTGTACGCTTCCGAACTCAAGGACGTGTGGCACCAGTACTACTACGACCTGGATTACACCTATGCGCTGAACGACCTGGTCAGCCTCAACCCCGGCCTGCACTACTACCACACCCAGGACACCGGCCGGTCGCTGCTGGGCAGCATCGACAACAACACTTACAGCCTGCATTTCACCGTGGGCGTGGGCAACCACAGCCTCACCGCCGCCTACCAGCGGGTTAACGGCAACACGCCGTTCGACTACATCAGCCAGGGCGACAGCATCTACCTGGACAACTCCCAGCAATACTCGGACTTCAACGGCCCCAACGAGCGCTCGTGGAAACTCAAGTACGCCTACGACTTCGCAGGCCTGGGCATGCCGGGGCTGACGTCCGCCGTGTCCTACATCAGCGGCAAGACCGACCTGACCAAGGTCGACCCCAACAGCCGTGGCTACAGTGCCTGGTACAGCGCCGACGGCAAGGACGCCAAACACTGGGAGCGCGACATCGACTTGAAGTACGTGGTGCAAGGCGGCAAAGCCAAGGACCTGGCCGTGCGCCTGCAGTGGGCGACCAACCGCGGCGGCGAGGGCTACTCGGCGGTGGATCGGGATGTGGATGAATACCGGGTGATCGTGGATTACCCGATCAACGTGTTCTAACCCGCAGATCTTTCTTTTTAACCCGTGATCTAATTTTCATCGCGTAGAACTAAACTGCCAGCATCTTCCCTGCTGAAGCCTGCGCGATGAGTCAACTCCGCCCTCCTTCCTTACCTGCACGCCCGGAGCTTCTGCTGATTCTGGGCAGCGGCCTGACCGTCACCCTGATTGTGATTATCGTCGCGGCGCTGCTGACCCGCGAACACGCCAGCACCGTCCAGGCCGCCCAGCGCGCGACCACCAATATCACCCAACTGATCAATGCCGACGTGCTGCGTAACGTCGAGCTCTATGACCTGGCGCTGCAGGGCCTGATTACGGCCACCACCCGCAAGGACCTGACGCAGGCGTCGCCGGACATTCGGCACATGGTGCAGTTTGATCAATCCACCGCCGCGCCCTTCAAAGGCGAAGTGCTGTTGCTCGATGCCGACGGTGCAGTGATTGCCGACTCCTCGACGCTGTGGCCAACGCCACGCAATTTCGCTAACCGTGATTACTTCCAGGCGCATCGACAGAATGCCCAGGCCGGGCTGTTTATCAGCCGCCCATTCAGGATTCGCTGCAACTGCGATCAAGTCTGGCGCATCGCATTCAGTCGTCGCGTCACGGGGCCGGACGGCGAGTTTGCCGGTGTCGCGGTGGCAACGATGCGCCTGGCGTATTTCGATCAATTGTTCAACCGCCTCACCATCGGCAATGGCAGTTCGGTGAACCTGCTGAACAATCAGGGGATTCTTCTCGCCCAGCAGCCGTTGCTGGAGCGCGACATGATCGACAAGGACCTCAGCGATCGGCCCAACTTCAAACGCATACTGCGCGAAGGCGAAGGCAGCTTTCGGGCGATCTCGGCCATCACTGGCACCGAACGTTTGTACACCTTCACCAATGTCGGTGAATTACCGCTGATTGTGGTGGTGGCGCTGGCCAGCGAAGACGTGTTCGCCCCGTGGAAACGCGCCGCGCTGCTCACCAGCGGCGCCACCGGCGTGCTCTGCATTGGCCTGTTATGGCTGACCTGGATGCTGCGCCGCGAACTGCGCCGGCGCTATCGCGCCGAGCAAGTGCTGTCGGAGCTGGCCGCCACCGATGCCCTGACCGGCCTGGCCAACCGTCGCACCCTGGACCAGCGCCTGCGCCTGGAGTGGGACCGCGCGCAGCGCTCCACCGAGCCGCTGACGCTGTTGATGATCGACGTGGACCACTTCAAGGCTTTCAACGACCGCCACGGCCACCACGGCGGTGATGAGGCACTGCGCACGGTCGCCCAGGTGATCGGCAACAACATCCGTCGTCCCGCTGACCTGGCCGCGCGGTATGGCGGGGAAGAGTTTGCGGTGGTGCTGCCGGACACCGACGCCAGGGGCGCCTGGGTGATCGCCGAGCATATCCGCAGCGGAGTCGAGCACCTGCCGCGCGTCGCCGGCGCTGAACAGCTGATCACCGTGAGTATCGGCATGAGTACCTGGGATAAACGCAGTCGCCTGTCACTCGAGACGCTGCTGTTGCACGCGGATCAGGCACTGTATGAGGCCAAGCACAGTGGGCGAAATCGCATTGTGGAGGCCACCGGGCTCTGACCTGCTTCAACGCCATACACGGACTACGCTAATGGCATCCTCGACGCAGAAGTACGCCCGATGAGCCCAAGCCTTTCTCGCCCTACACGTCGCCCGGAACGCCTGCTGATCCTTGGCAGTGTCCTCACAGCCCTGCTGATCGTGGCGATCGTGGCGGTGCTGCTGATTCGCGAACACGCCAATACCCTGCAGACCGCCACGCGCACCGCGAACAACATTACCCAACTGATTGACGCCGATGTACTGCGCAACGTCGAACTCTACGACATGGCCCTCAAGGGCCTGATCGCCGCCGCCGAGCGCAACGACCTGCACAGCGTCTCTGCCGATATCCGCCATCTGGTGCTGTTCGACCGCTCCGCCGCCGCGCCCTACAAGGGCGACATCCTGCTGCTGGACGCCAATGGCGAGGTGATCGCCGACTCGTCCTTGCTCACGCCCAAGTCCGGCAACTTCGCTGATCGCGACTATTTCCAGGTGCAGCGCAAAGACCCCGAAATCGGGCTGTACATCAGCCGTCCGTTCATGGCGCGCTGCGTGTGTGACGACCAATGGCGCATTGCATTCAGCCGCCGCGTTTCCGGGCCGGACGGGCGCTTCCAGGGGGTGGCGGTGGCCTCCATGCGCTTGTCTTACTTTCACCAGCTGTTCAGCAGCCTGAATATCGGCAGCAACAGCACCATCAACCTGATCAACCAGCAGGGCATCCTGCTGGCGCAGCATCCCATGCTCGAACTGGACATGATCGACCAGGACCTGAGCCAGCGACCGAACGTAGCGCGCATGCTCAAGGAGCGCGACGGCAGCTTTCGCGGCGTCTCCAGTGTTGACCACCGAGAGCGGCTCTACAGCTTTTCCACGGTCGGCAATTTGCCGCTGATCGTCGCAGTGGCACTGTCCAGCGATGAAGTTTTCGCCCAATGGAAACGCGCAGCCTTGCTGATCAGCCTGGCGACGGGTGTGCTGTGCATCGGTCTGCTGTGGCTCAGCTGGATGCTCAGCAATGAGCTGCGCCGCCGTCACCGCGCCGAGCAAGTGCTGTCAGAACTGGCAGCCACCGATGCGCTGACCGGCCTGGCAAACCGTCGCACCCTCGATCAGCGCCTGCGCCTGGAATGGGACCGCGCGCAGCGCTCGACCGAACCGCTGACGCTGCTGATGATCGACGTGGACCACTTCAAGGCCTTCAACGACCGCCATGGTCACCACGGTGGTGACGAGGCTCTGCGCACGGTGGCCAGGGTCATCGATGACAACATCCGCCGCCCGGCTGACCTGGCGGCGCGTTATGGCGGGGAGGAATTTGCGGTGGTGCTGCCGCACACCGACGCCAAGGGCGCCTGGGTGATCGCCGAGCATATCCGCAGCAGCGTCGAGCACTTGCCACGGTTTGCCGGCGCCGAACGGCCGATTACGGTGAGTATCGGCATGAGTACCTGGGACAAACGCAGCCGTGTGTCGCTGGAGGCATTGTTACTGAGTGCGGACCAGGCGCTGTATGAGGCCAAACACAGCGGGCGCAATCGCATCGTGGATGCCGCAGCCCTTCCCTGAAAAGCCTGCCACCTGGGCCACTCAGTCAGTGCGGTTGGAGCAAGGACGCTCGCCGCACCGCCAGCCCGGGTTTGATCCCGATGCTGACGGCGCCTGCTGCTGATGACAGTGAATCAGTACGTGCTTCACAGGGCAGCTTTTACAGCGTGTAGCTGCCACCTCCTGACACCGAGACTCTTGGGTCAGCACCGACTTGCGCTGTCACACTCAATGGAAACTGCGGGGGCAACAGAGACACGCTTAAACCGAAAGAGCCATCGACGAAAACGCCCGAGATAGCGGAAAACTCGTGTTTTGGCGCGGACTTGCTGGTCAGGTCAGTGCTGAAGGTAACTTTGTGTTGAAGGGTAAATGACGGTGACACGCCTCCTCCGCCATTGGCGCCAACCTGCCCTGCTCGAACATTTGCGTTAACACTTGTGCGGGGAGAAAAAGTATAACTATTGGTGATAGATAATGTGTTGTCGAAATTTTGCGTGATCGTCGGTTTACCGGTGGGGGACAGTGTGAACTGAAGACCCGGCCCGCCGACATTTATATGTTGCCCGGTTATATGCGTCACACTTTGGCTCACACCACCGCCCACACTAACGCCAGAACTGGCAAGGCTGCCCTCCAGACCGCCATTCACACTCAATAATTGCTGGCTGACAATTGAAGGCTTCAGATTAGCGTTAAAGTTTAATTCACCACTGGGTTGGACAGTGGCGCTGAATTCAGGTGCGCCAAACGTAAATCGCTGTGAAAGGCTGCCGCCCACATTGAAACCCACGCCCGTGCCTAAAATATTTGGAATGCCGGCCCTCAAACTGCCGCCGACTTCCAGCTGCATCTTTGGTGCGAAGCTGACGGTGAGGCCGCCGCTGTCGTTGGGACGTAAGCTGATGACGGGATCAAAGCGCGCCGTTGCGCTCACACCCGCGCTCGGGCCGCCAGGAATCGGCGTGAGCCTGGCGGCGATGGTGGCATAGGTTCGCGGAAAAAAAGACACCGTGGGGATCGGCTGAAACTTCGCTACACCGCCGAACACATTCGCCGTATAGGGCGCGGCAAAAGAGCGCTCGGGTGGATTATTGTTGACGTTTTGTTGCTGAGGGTCAGGGCTACGGTATACAGCGGCTGGAGCGATAGCGTTCATGATCGATATTCCTTCAACAGTAATAGGTATGTATTCACTTATCTCGCGTTAGTTTAAAACTCGTTTAGCTGTTGGGTCTTTATTCAACGGCCTCACGAAGACTGTGTGGTACACGAAAAAGTATCAGTTCCTACAAAAACACCGTCGAAAGTTGCAGCACGTTTCACAACAATGTCATTACCGCGCAACTTGCTATTTTTTAAGCATAAAAAAAGGCCACCCGAGGGTGGCCTTTCAAAACTAAAGAAGAGAGTTGTTACTTACACCGCCGCAACGGGACGCATGTAAGAGATCGGTGCGGTGCTGGCATCTTCGAAGGTCACGACTTCCCAAGCATCTGTCTGTGCAATCAACTTGCGCAGCAGCTGGTTGTTAAGGGCGTGGCCCGACTTGAAGCCTTTGAACTCGCCTATCAGGCTATTGCCCAGCAGGTAGAGGTCACCGATTGCATCGAGGATCTTGTGCTTCACGAATTCGTCTTCATAGCGAAGGCCGTCTTCGTTCAGTACACCATCCGCGTCGACCACGATGGCGTTTTCAACGCTGCCGCCGAGTGCGAGGTTGTGCTTGCGCAGGTACTCGATGTCACTCATGAAACCAAAGGTACGGGCGCGGCTGACTTCTTTTACGAACGAAGTGCTGGAAAAATCCACGCTTGCACTTTGTGTGCGGTCACGGAATACCGGGTGATCGAAATCGATCTCAAAGCTCACTTTAAAGCCTTCGAACGGGACGAAGGTGGCGCGCTTGTCGCCGTCTTCTACTGTCACTTCCCGCAGAATGCGAATGAACTTCTTGGCTGCGTCCTGTTCTTCCAGGCCGGCAGATTGAATCAAGAATACGAAGGGTCCAGCGCTGCCATCCATGATAGGGACTTCGGACGCGGAGAGCTCGACGTAGGCGTTATCGATGCCCAGGCCAGCCATGGCCGAGAGCAAGTGCTCCACCGTGTCCACTTTGACGTCACCGTTGACCAGAGTGGTCGACATAGTGGTTTCGCCAACGTTTTCCGCGCGAGCAGGAATCTGCACCACAGGGTCCAGGTCGGCACGAACAAACACGATGCCGGTGTCGACAGGTGCGGGCTTGAGGGTCAGGTATACCTTCTCCCCGGAGTGCAGACCTACACCTGTGGCACGGATAATATTCTTCAGGGTGCGTTGTTTAATCATGGCTTGGACCGCTTCAGCGCAAATTGCGAACTGGTATCAACAAAGGCTGGCGATAATAACAGACCAGACCTTTGCTGAACACCAATCACCTTCATAGCCCTGATACATTCCATTAATCGGCCTGACGACGCAGGAATGCCGGGATGTCCAGGTAGTCCAGATCATCTTGCGGATTCGGGCTACGGGACGCCGCAGCACCGGCCTGAGCCTGGTTGCGCATCACGGTCGGACGGTCCAGATCACGGTAGTTCACCGACGGCAGTTCCTGGCGCGCAGGCGCTGAAGCGGCAGCTTGCTGGCTGGCGTGACTGTTGTGGCCGGTGTGAACGGTATTGTCGATGACCTTTACAGGCTTCTCGATTTTTGCGCCCAGGCCGGTAGCAACCACGGTCACGTGCAGTTCATCACGCATGTCCGGATCGATAACGGTACCGACTTTGACCATCGCGTGCTCGGAAGCGAAGGCTTCGATGATGCTACCCACGTCGGAGTACTCACCCAGGGACAGGTCAGGACCGGCGGTGATGTTCACCAGGATGCCGCGTGCGCCTTGCAGGTTCACGTCTTCAAGCAATGGGTTGCGGATCGCCGCTTCAGTGGCTTCACGTGCACGGTTCGGACCGCTGGCGCAGCCAGTGCCCATCATCGCCATGCCCATTTCGCTCATCACGGTACGTACGTCGGCAAAGTCGACGTTGATCATGCCTGGGCGCTTGATGATGTCGGAGATACCGCGAACGGCACCGGCCAGTACATCGTCAGCCTTGGCAAATGCGGACAGCAGGCTTGCGTCCTTGCCCAGGATGGTCAGCAGTTTCTCGTTGGGAATGGTGATCAACGAGTCAACGCTTTCAGACAGCAGACGGATACCTTCGTCGGCGATCTGCATGCGCTTGCGACCTTCGAACGGGAACGGACGCGTTACGACAGCAACGGTCAGGATGCCCATTTCCTTGGCCACTTCGGCAATGATCGGGGCCGCACCGGTACCGGTACCGCCGCCCATGCCGGTGGTGATGAACACCATGTTGGTGCCTTGCAGCACTTCAGCAATACGCTCGCGGTCTTCCAGCGCGGCTTGACGGCCGACTTCCGGGTTGGCGCCAGCGCCGAGGCCCTTGGTCACGGCTGTGCCCAATTGCAGGATGGTCCGCGCGCCGATGCTTTTCAGCGCCTGGGCATCAGTGTTGGCGCAGATGAATTCAACGCCTTCAATGTTGCTCTTGACCATGTGGTTGACAGCGTTGCCGCCGCCACCGCCGACACCGATTACTTTGATAACCGGGCTTGCGGGGATGTTGTCTACGAGTTCGAACATGTTCCCTCTCCTTTCGTTTTCTCTAGTTTTTTCGCCTACTGCTTATTACGGTGTTGCGGTAAATCTTTAGAAATTGCCTTTCACCCAAGCCTGCAAGCGCTCGAACAACGGCGCTTTGGCTTCGTCGTCGCCACCGCGGTAGCTGTCACGAATGCTCGGGCCCGACAGGGAAATGCCGTCGGTCTGCTTTTGCAGTCCGTACAACAGCAAGCCCACACCGGTGGAATAAATCGGGTTGCGCACTACGTCGCCCAGGCCTTTGACGCCATGGGGCACGCCCAGACGGACAGGCATGTGGAAGATTTCCTCGGCCAGTTCGACCGCGCCTTCCATCTTCGAGGTGCCACCGGTCAGCACAATGCCGGCCGGGATCAAATCTTCGTAACCGCTGCGGCGCAGCTCAGCCTGGATCAGGGTGAACAGCTCGTCGTAGCGCGGCTCAACCACTTCGGCCAGGGCCTGGCGCGACAGCTCACGCGGTGGGCGGTCGCCGACACTTGGCACCTTGATGGTTTCACCGGCACCGGCCAGTTTGGCCAGGGCGCAGGCGTAGCGAATCTTGATTTCTTCGGCGTACTGGGTCGGTGTACGCAGCGCCATGGCGATGTCGTTGGTGACCTGGTCGCCGGCAATCGGGATCACGGCGGTGTGACGGATCGCACCCTCGGTGAAGATCGCGATGTCGGTGGTGCCGCCGCCGATGTCCACCAGGCACACGCCCAGCTCTTTTTCGTCGTCGGTCAGTACCGAATAAGCCGAAGCAAGCTGCTCGAGAATGATGTCGTCGATTTCCAGACCGCAGCGGCGCACGCATTTTTCAATGTTCTGTGCAGCATTGACGGCGCAGGTCACTACGTGAACCTTGGCTTCCAGACGTACGCCCGACATGCCCAGCGGCTCGCGAACGCCTTCCTGGTTGTCGATCACGTAGTCCTGCGGCAGGGTGTGCAGCACGCGCTGGTCAGCCGGGATCGCCACGGCCTGGGCCGCGTCGAGTACACGCTCAAGGTCCGCCGAGCTGACTTCACGGTCGCGGATTGCCACGATGCCGTGGGAATTCAGGCTGCGGATATGGTTGCCGGCCACGCCGACGAACGCCGAGTGAATCCGGCAGCCGGCCATCAGCTGCGCTTCTTCGATCGCGCGCTGGATCGATTGCACGGTGGACTCAATGTTCACCACCACGCCCTTCTTCAGGCCCCGGGACGGATGCGTGCCGATACCGACGATTTCGATAACACCGTCTTCCCCGACCTCGCCGACCAGCGCCACCACCTTGGAGGTGCCGATATCGAGACCGACGATCATTTTGCCGCTTTGCACGTTTGCCATGGGTCCTGCCTCTTCTTAATTCTTCGCGACAGCGGGTTTGGCTGTCGTCGGCGCAGCTGGTTCACGCCAGCCGACGGCCAGGCCGTTGGCGTAACGCAGGTCGACGCTCGCAATGTTCGTAATCTGTTCTTTCAAGGTCTTGTCATAGATGGCAATAAAGCGGCGCATCTTTTCCACCAAGCGGTCGCGTCCCAGCAACAACTCGATGCCCGGGCCGGAACTGCCTGCCCCGGTGGTCAAAAACCAGCTGCCCCGCTCACGCAATTCCAGGCGTGCGATGGAGAAGCCCAGTGGCCGCAGCATCTGGCTCAAGGCCTGATACTGCTGCATCACTTGCTGCTGCGCCCGCTGCGGCCCGAACAGCTGCGGCAGGTGCTCATAGTTGGCCAGCTCACGCGGGGTGAACGCCTGGCCCTGGTTGTTCAACAGCGCTTCATCGCCCCAACGGGCCACGGGCAGTTGTTCTTCCAGGCGGATCGTCACCTGGTCCGGCCACACGCGGCGGACTTCGGCATGGGCGATCCATGGCATCTGCTCCAGCTCCGAGCGCATACCGGCCAGGTCGATGGTAAAGAAGCTCGCCGCCAGGTACGGGCCGATGCGCTGCTGTACCGCTTGCTGGCTGATGTAGCTCAAGTCGCCCTGCACACTGATCTTGGTGATCGGCCGATCGGCATACGGCAACAGGCGCTGCGCACCTTCGTAAGTGCCAAAGCCCAACGCCACCAGCAGCACCGGCCAGAACAGCACCTTGAGGAAACCAAAGTTGGCTTTCGGCAGGCGCGCCGACATCGGCTCTTTAGCCACCATCCGGCTGGCACCCCGTGGCACCGGCTTGCGGCCGGGTGCTGGTGGGGGCTGATGACGAAGCGATGCGCCGTTCATGTGTTTAGCCTCTTGGCTCAATGCTGTCAGCGAGGATCGCCAGCACCAACTGCTGGAAATCCAGACCGGCTGCACGGGCTGCCATAGGTACCAGGCTGTGATCGGTCATACCCGGCGCAGTGTTGACTTCAAGGAACCAGAAATTCCCTTGGTCATCCTGCATCACGTCTGCCCGCGCCCAACCGGCGATACCCAGCGCCTCACAGGCTTTCGCCGTGAGGTCCATCAATTCTTGTTCCTTGGTTGCGTCAAGGCCGCACGGGATCCGGTACTGAGTATCGGAAGCCAGGTACTTGGCGTCGTAATCGTAAAAGGTGTGGGGCGTGCCCAATGCGATAGGCGGCAATACCTGGCCACGCAGGGTGGCGATGGTGTACTCGGGACCGGAAATCCACTGTTCCACCAACACTTGCGAATCGTAGGTACTTGCCGCTTTCCATGCGTCGATCAATTCGGCGGCCGAGTTCACTTTGGCCATGCCGATACTGGAGCCTTCATGGGCTGGTTTGACGATCAAAGGCAGGCCCAGTTCCTTAGCTGCAGAAATACAATCGTCTTCGCTGCACAGCACGCTGTGGCGTGGGGTTGGAATACCCAGGCTGTGCCACACCTGCTTGGTGCGCAACTTGTCCATCGCCAGTGCCGAGGCAAGAATGCCGCTGCCGGTGTAAGGGATGCCGGCGCACTCAAGCAAGCCTTGCATGCTGCCGTCTTCACCGCCACGGCCGTGCAGGATGATAAAGGCCCGGTCGATCTTTTCGGCCTGCAGGCGGGCAAGGAAGTCATCGCCCACGTCGATACCGAACGCATTCACGCCGGCGCTTTGCAGTGCCTCAAGCACGGCATTGCCGGACTTGAGCGAGACCTCACGTTCAGCGCTCTTGCCGCCGAACAGCACGGCTACGCGGCCGAAGTCGGCAGGCGTGATCGTGGAAAACAGGGCGTCGTAGTTCGTGGTCATTTCGACTTCCCCTGCGCCACGGCGAACAATGGGCTCGCAAGCAATTTAGGCGCAAGGCCACCGATGTCGCCGGCACCCTGGCACAGCAGGATGTCGCCGGCGCGCAGCAGTGGCTTGACGATCGGCGCCAGGTCCACACCGCGCTCGATGTAGATCGGGTCCAACTGGCCACGCTGGCGGATGCTGTTGCACAGCTTGCGGCTGTCGGCGCCCGGGATCGGCTCTTCACCGGCCGGGTAGACTTCCATCAGCAGCAGCACGTTGGCATCGGCCAATACATTGACAAAATCGTCGTACAGATCGCGGGTACGGCTGTAGCGGTGCGGCTGGTAAACCATCACCAGGCGGCGCTCCGGCCAGCCACCGCGCACGGCTTTGATCACGGCGGCCACTTCGGTCGGGTGGTGACCGTAGTCGTCGACCAGCATCACGTCGCCGCCGTCTACCGGCAGTTGGCCGTAGACCTGGAAGCGACGGCCAACACCGGCAAAACGCGACAGGCCTTCAACGATGGCTTCATCGCTGACGCCCTCGTCGGAGGCGATGCAGATGGTCGCCAGGGAGTTGAGCACGTTGTGGTTGCCCGGCATGTTCACCGACACATCCAGCGGCTCGCGGTCAGGGCGCAGCACGGTGAAGAAGGTTTGCATGCCTTCCTGGCGCACGTTGATTGCGCGCACGTCAGCGTCTTCGCTGAAGCCGTAGGTCACGGTCGGACGCTTGACCTGCGGCAGGATTTCACGCACCACCGGATCGTCCAGGCATACAACAGCCAGACCGTAGAACGGCAGGTTGTGCAGGAACTCGACGAAGGTTTTCTTCAACTTGTTGAAGTCACCGTCGTAGGTTGCCATGTGGTCTTCGTCGATGTTGGTAACCACCGCGACCAGCGGCTGCAGGTGCAGGAAGCTCGCGTCACTTTCATCGGCTTCGGCGATCAGGTAGCGGCTGGTGCCGAGCTGGGCATTGGTGCCAGCTGCATTCAGACGGCCACCGATCACGAACGTCGGGTCCAGGCCACCGGCCGCGAACACCGAAGCGATCAGGCTGGTGGTGGTGGTTTTGCCGTGCGTACCGGCAACGGCAATACCGTGGCGATAGCGCATCAGCTCGGCGAGCATTTCGGCGCGCGGCACTACCGGAATACGGCGCTCAAGGGCGGTGGCCACTTCCGGGTTGGAGGTGTTCACGGCACTGGAAACCACCAGCACATCAGCCTCGGCGGCGTTTTCAGCGCGGTGGCCGATAAAGATCTGCGCACCGAACGACTTCAGGCGATCCGTGACCGGCGACTCTTTCAAGTCAGAGCCAGACACCTGGTAGCCCAGGTTCAGCAGCACTTCGGCAATCCCGCACATGCCCACGCCGCCGATGCCGACAAAGTGGATGCGACGGATGCGGCGCATCTCGGGTTGTGGCATGGC